>JBOHKB010000107.1:0-6992 GCA_050728815.1 Propylenella sp. | reverse complement strand
GCCTTGCCCATGCCGACGGCCTGGCTCCCCTGGCCGGGGAAAAGGAATGCGGTGGTCATTTCGGCGCCTCGATCCGAGTGCTGCCGGATCGACAGCCATTGGGCTCGGAAGAGTCAAGTCGGGGCAGCCTTTTTGCACGCTGCCGACGCTTTGTCCCGGCCGCAAACAGGTCGTCGCTGCGCGGAGGCTGCCTCCATCTAGGGCGGGCCGCCTCCCTTGACCCTGGCACGGGGGCTATTCAGACTGCCGTGTAGCTTGCACGAGGGGCGAGACTGCCGCGTGCGTCTGCTTCCGAACATCCGCTTCGGCACCGAGCGCTATCCCGAGAAGGTGGCGCGGCGGCTGCGCGCCCTCAACATCGCCAGCTCGATCGCGGCGGCCACCCACGCTTTCTATGCCGTCGTGCTTCTCCTCGATTTCTCGCGGCTCTGGTGGCTGGCCCTCGGAAACGCGGTCGCGATGCTGCTCTACGCCGGCATTCCGCTGCTCCATCGCCTGGGCCATCTGGCCGCACCAATTGCCATCACCGTCCTTTTCTATGCGGATATCTTCGCGTACATCTACCTGCTCGGCACCGGCATCGGCATTCAGCTCTACTATCTGGTCGGCGCGGCACTCACCGTGCTGTACCTCGGCCCCGCGTACGTCGCCCTCGCGATAGCCTCCGGTGCGGTCGCGGCGGCCCTGATCATCACCGTGCTGCTGACGTTGCCCTATGACACCGGCATGCTTCCCGAATCGCTGGCGGTCGCGAGTCTTACTACGAATGCCGTTGTCAGCTGCGGAACCCTGCTGCTGATCGTGTTCTACGCGCTGCGCGAGGCTGCGCGTGCGGAAACCGCTGCGGAACGCGAATATGCCCGCTCCGAGCGGCTGCTCACCAACATCCTCCCCTCCTCTATCGCCGATCGACTGAAGGGAGAGGGGATCGTCGTCGTCGCGGACAAATACAACGAGGCGTCCATACTGTTCGCCGACATGGCGGGATTCACCTCGCAGGCAAGCGAAACCGCCCCGGAGGTTCTCGTGCAGTTCCTCAACCGGGTTTTTTCGGATTTTGACCGGCTGGTAGAGTTGCACGGGCTCGAAAAGATCAAGACTACCGGAGACGCCTACATGGTGGTGAGCGGCGTGCCTGCAGCGCGGCCCGATCACGCGCACGCTCTGGCGCGACTTGCGTTGGAAATGCGCGACGCCGCCGCGGAGTGGCGCGATCCGCGGGGTCGGAACGTGCCCATTCGCATAGGCATCAGCAGCGGGCCGGTGGTCGCGGGCGTCGTTGGCACCCGGAAGTTCTTCTACGATGTCTGGGGCGATGCGGTGAACGTGGCCGCCCGCATGGAGACGACGGGGTCATCCGGGAAGATTCACGTGTCACAAGAGACGTACGAACGCCTGAACGATGGTTTCATCCTGGAAGGGCGCGGCGAGATCGAGGTCAAGGGCAAGGGTAGGATGACGACGTGGTTTCTCGTTGGTCGCAAGCCGCTCGCCGCTGAGCCGCCCTTGCCCGACACACCAATGGTCAACAGCGGGCGCTCGCGTCAGGCGGAGGCGGCGGCCGCCGCCGGAAGCGCCTCCGGATGGGCGGTCCGACGTCCGGCTCCGACCGCCTGCGCTTCGTCGAAGGCGAGCCCGACCAGGATCTGGCGCGTGTCCTGCGGCAGGATGCCGAAGAGGTAGTTCAAGTATTTCGACAGACGCCGCCGCCGGCCGCGCCAATAGCCGATCAACCCCACGGCCGAAAGAATGGCCACGCCGATGAGATATTGGATGGCGATCTCCAAGGGGGATACCTCGAAGCCGAAGATGAGCTCGAACTCCTCCGGCGAAAGGAACATGTAATCGAGCGCGCGTGACACAAACGAAGCCAAGGCAACCATCACCACGACCGCGAGGATGCCGAACGAACCGCTGCGGGTTCCGATCCAGCGGCCGAGGAAGTAGGCGCCGGTGATGGCAACGATCGAGCTTGTGATCAGGATGATCGCGGCCGCACTTTCGCTCATCGTTTCGGAGAACGGCAGGGCAGCGCCCGCAATGAGGCCGCCGAGACCGCTTCCAATCTGGGTCACGGCGAAGAGGATGATTGCGCCGTAGAGCGCCATGAAATGCCATGAGATCGCGTAGCCCTGCAGGCTCGGGATCGCGGTTTCGTGCCCCGGCGCGAGGCTTTTCTTCGCCTGCCGCCGCTCGAGCAGGTCGGCGATATGCGGCACGCCCGACAAAGGCAGCGCGCTGATTTCGAGAGCGCTCGCGCCTTTGAGGATGAACGCAACGACGAGATAGAGCCCCGTCGCGAACGCGAGCGCGATGACCAGAGCAACCAGCAGATGTTTCACGGGTCCCCCCTCCCCTTGGGCGGACGATTGCGCGAAAACATTACCGCGAAGCGCCCTGGGCGGGTAGCCTATTGCAGGTGGCAGCCTTGCGCTCTGCCGGTTTTGCCGTATATAGCGCGCTTTCGCGACCGGCTTCGGCCGGGGGCTGAACGGAAGGCGGGCGCTTCTTGGGCGACCGCAGGATCGGCAAGACCGCTCCGGTTTCCGGTGTCTCCGCTCTCGAAGGCGTCACCCAAGCCTTTCCGCGGCACTGCGCCGCCCGAGGCTTCGACGAGGCTCCGCGCTCGAGGCGGGTCGCTAACGGAAAGGCAAAGCCGAATGGCGTTCTACGAGCATGTTTTTCTCACCCGGCAGGACGTGTCGGGGCAGCGCGTCGACGAGCTGGTCGAGCAGTTCAAGCGCGCGATCGAGACCGGCGGCGGCAAGGTCGGCAAGGCCGAATATTGGGGGCTGAAGAGCCTCGCCTTCCGCATCAACAAGAACCGCAAGGCGCACTACACGCTGATGAACATCGACGCGCCGCATCAGGCGGTGACGGAGATGGAGCGGCAGGAGCGCATCAACGAGGACGTGCTGCGCTTCCTCACCGTCCGCGTGGACGCGCTGGAGGAGGAACCCTCCGTGCAGATGCAGAAGAAGGAGCGCGACGAGCGCCGCCGCCGCGACCGCGAACGCCGGCGCGATGACGACGAAGGAGCAGCCTGATGGTCGACATCGCACAGCTTCCCACCCGCCGGCCCTTCCATCGGCGGCGCAAGACCTGCCCCTTCTCCGCGGCGGGCGCTCCCAAGATCGACTACAAGGACGTGAAGGTGCTGGAACGCTACGTCTCCGAGCGCGGCAAGATCGTACCTTCGCGCATCACCGCGGTCTCGGCCAAGAAGCAACGCGAGCTGGCGCGGGCGATCAAGCGCGCGCGCTTCCTCGGCCTGCTGCCCTACGTCCTGAGGTAGGCGAGGCAATTCGCTGGGGCGGCTTTACCGCCCCTAACCGCAACAGCGGGACAGCAAGGAGAACGTCATGGAAGTCATTCTTTTGGAACGCATCGCACGGCTCGGCCAGATGGGCGACGTGGTGCGCGTGCGCGACGGCTACGCGAGGAATTTCCTGCTGCCGCAGGGCAAGGCGCTCCGCGCCAACGACGCGAACCGCAAGCGCTTCGAGCGCGAGAAGGTGCAGCTCGAGGCGAGGAACCTCGAGGCCCGCACGGAGGCGGAAGCGGTCGCCGAAAAACTTCGCGGCCAGACGTTTGTCGTCATCCGCCAGGCGGGCGAGACCGGCCAGCTTTACGGCTCGGTCGCGACACGCGACATCGCGGAGACGGCCGACGCCGCCGGCTTCTCCATCGAGCGCCGGCAGGTCAGGCTCGACCGCGCCATCAAGGCGATCGGCATGCACGAGGTGCTGATCACGCTCCACCCGGAGGTGGAGGTTCCGATCACGATCAACGTCGCCCGCTCCTCCGACGAGGCTGAGCGGCAGGCGCGAGGCGAGGACCTGACCCGGCCCGAGGGGCATATCGAGGCGGAAGAGGCCGCCGAGGGCGAGGAGCTGCCGGTGCCGAGCGAGTTTTTGGAAGCTCCCGCAGAGCCGGAAGCGCCGGAAAAGAGCGACGCGGCCGCGGGCTGACCCCGCCAGCCGATTTCACAGGAGCCTCGTCTCCAGCATGAACCACTGGGCGGGGAAGCGGTAGTCGAGCGAGGCCGAGCCGGTGATCGAATAGACCTCGCCGAAGGGCATGTAGGTCGCCCGCCATACGATCGCCTTCGAGGCGTCGGTCATCATCACCGGGCGGTCGAGATGGTCCACGTGCACCTGGTAGTTCACCGGCGTGCTATCCACGTCGTCCACCACCGCCACCGGCCAGGCATTCCCGCCTGCATGATCTTGTCCGAAAACAGGTTCCCACTTTTCGGGATCATGCGGCAACCAGATGTATTCGCGCATGGTCGCGCCGGTGGAGACGTCGGCCTCGGCGATCAGGTTGCCGTCCTGATCGTAGATCATGTGGACGCCGCTCGCCGCCACCCCCGCCGTCACCTGCCTGAGCGCCAACTGGCCGACCCGGCTACGCCGGAGCGACCTGGCTCGCGAAGCCCCGGCTTCGCCAAGGCGAGAGCCGCTCCCGCTTCGCCAAGGCGAGAGCCGCAGCATGGGCAAACGGCGGTCGCCGGAGCTCATCCGCTGGAGATTCTTTTCTCCGGAAGCCGCCTGCCGCGAGTTGCGCAGCCTTTTGCTTAGTCGCCGAAACGTGCGCCTATTCCGCGCTTCCGGCGGAAGGCGAGGCAGGCGTGCTCGAGCTTCTCACATTCGTCGCGGTGGGCTTTCTGGCGCAGCTGATCGACGGCGCGCTCGGCATGGCCTACGGCGTCACCGCGACGAGCGTCCTGCTCCTCTTCGGCACGCCGCCCGCGGTGGCGAGCGCCAGCGTGCATGCCGCCGAGACCTTCACCACCGGCGCCTCCGCGTTCTCCCACTGGCGGCTCGGCAATGTAGAGCGCGGCCTGGTGGTGCGGCTCGCCGTTCCGGGCGTGATCGGCGGCGTGGTCGGGGCATACCTGCTGGCATCCTTCCCCGGCGACGTGCTGCGGCCGGTCGTCAGCCTCTATCTGCTGGCGATGGGTTCCCTCATCCTGGCGCGCGCCTTGCGCTTCGCTGGCGAGACTCTCGACCTGAAGACGCATCCGGTGACCTTGCTTGGCCTCGCCGGAGGGTTCCTCGACGCAGTCGGCGGCGGCGGTTGGGGGCCGGTCGTCGCCTCGCGCCTGATCGGCTCCGGCGGCGCGCCGCGCTTCGTCATCGGGTCGGTGAACTGCGCCGAGTTTTTTCTCACCTTCACCATCTCGGCGACCTTCTTCGCCACGATCGGGCTGGAGCTGTGGCCGGTGATCCTCGGCCTGATCGTCGGCGGCGTGTTCGCCGCCCCGCTCGGCGCGCTGCTTGCGGCGCGGGTTCCCGCGAGGCCGCTCATGTTCCTCGTCGGGTGCCTGGTCTCGCTCCTGAGCATCGGCAACATCGCCGGCGCCCTCCGCGCGCTTTTCTAGCGCTCGGCGTGCTTGCACCGGAGGGAAAACGGTATTTGAATGCGCGGCTGAAGGTATTGGGGCGCCGGAGGAACGGATGAACCGGTGGCTGGATCGCCTGATCCGCGGGGTCATGCGGCGCGGCCGGCTGGAGGTGACCTGGGCGGACGGAGCCGTCTCCACGTATGGGGACGGCGACGGCCATCCCGCGCGCCTCGTATTTCGCGACCCCCGCGCCGAATGGGCCATTCTGTTCAACCCGGAGCTCGCCATCGGCGAAGCCTACATGGACGGCCGCATCGAGTTCTCGGACGACTCGCTGCTTCCGTTCCTGCTGCTGATCAACGACGCCTGGGAAGACGCCAAGAAACTCCCGCTCTACGCGTTCGGGAGGAAGATCCACTTCCTCACGCGTCGTCTCGCCCAGAACAACACCCTCGCCAAGGCACGCCGCAACATCCGGAGGCACTACGACCTCGACGGGCGCATCTACAGGCTCTTCCTGGACGCCGACATGCAGTACTCCTGCGCCATGTTCGATCCGCCGGGGGTCGATCTGGAGGAGGCGCAATGGGCGAAGAAGCGCCACCTCGCCGCAAAACTCGCGCTCGAAGCGGGGCAGGACGTGCTCGACATCGGCTCCGGCTGGGGCGGGCTCGGGCTGTTCCTGGCGGAATATTTCGGCGCGAACGTCACCGGCGTCACGCTTTCCGAGGAACAGCACGACATCTCCAAACGGCGCGCCCACGAGAAGGGCCTCGCCAGGACGGCGCGCTTCGAGCTTCGTGACTACCGCACGCTCGCCCAAAAATTCGACCGCATCGTCTCGGTCGGCATGTTCGAGCACGTGGGCGCTCACCGTTACGGCGAGTTCTTCGGCACCTCGGCGCGACTCCTGAAGCCCGACGGCGTGATGCTCCTCCACTCGATCGGCCGCTTCGGCCCGCCCGCCGTGACCAATCCGTGGATCGCCAAATACATCTTCCCGGGCGGCTACATCCCGGCGCTGTCGGAGGTGCTGAAGGCGGTGGAGCGCGCCGGGCTGCTCGTCTCCGACATCGAGATCCTGCGGCTCCACTACGCCGAGACGCTGAAGGCATGGCGCGAACGCTTCCGCGCGCACTGGGACGAGGCGGCGGAGATCTATGACGAGCGCTTCTGCCGCATGTGGAATTTCTATCTCGCGGGCTCGGAGGCCGCGTTCCGCAACGGCGACATGATGGTGTTCCAGCTGCAGATCGTGCGCGACCGCACGGTGCTCCCGCTCACGCGCGGCTACATGCACGAGGCGGAGGAAGAGTTCCGCCGCACGCAGGAGCGGCCCGGCGTGCGCCTCGCCGGCGAGTAGGATCGCCTCTCGCAGAATCGGTTAGAGTCAAGCCGAAGCTTCGCACAGGGCATGAACTGTGAGGATTGCGGGCGATCCGCCAAATCAAATACCTCCCAGCTCCACGACAGCCCTATGACAGGCCTCAACCCGATTCGGCCCTGATGAGCTTTGCGCACATAATTCCGCCTGACGACGAGCCGCTTCATCGTCAGAGCCCGCACAATATCGAGGTCGAGCAGGCGCTGCTCGGCGCGATCCTGATCAACAACGAGGCGTTCTACCGCGTCTCCGATTTCC
>JBOHKB010000106.1:0-11027 GCA_050728815.1 Propylenella sp. | reverse complement strand
CCGGGCGGCCCTCGCGCGCCGCCTCGGCGATCGTCGCTTCGGCCGCCGCCACCCGCTCGGCGAAATCGGGCGCGGCGTCCCATCCGTTATCGAGCAGGACGAGGAGCGGCCCGTCGCCCGTCGTCAGCTTCGCGTCGGGCCTCAGCACCGGCTCGGCGAGCGCCAGGATCAGCATCGTGACGAGCGCGAGCCGGATCGCGGTCAGCCACCAGGGCGTCCGCGCCGACGTCCGGTCCTTGTCCTCGAGATCGAGGAGCAGCCGCGTCGGGGGAAACTGCACCAATCGCGGCCGCGGCGGGATCAGCCTCAGCAGCAGCCAGATGAGCGGCAGCACGGCGAGCGCCACCAGCATCCACGGCGCGAGGAAGCCGAGCGAGCCGATCATGCCGCGGGGCGCTCCCTGCGGTCGCTGTGCTGGCCGCCGAGATAGGGCGCGTCGCCGGAGAGGCGGCTCTGCAGGAAGAGCAGGCCCTCGACCGCCGGCCGGTCGGTGTGATGGACGGCGAAGGAGGAACCCGCCGCGCGGGCAAAACTGCGGATCAGGGCGCGATGCAGTTCGAGCTTCTCATGGTAGCCGGCGCGCAGTCCGCCAGCCCGCTCGGTGTGCTTGACGGCGCCGGATTCGGGATCGCGCAGCTCGAGACGCCCCTCGAACGGGAACACCTCTTCGACCGGGTCGAAGACCTGCAGGAGGTGCATGCTCGCGCCGCGTCCGGCGAGGGCGCGAAGGCGTCCGCGCGTCGTCTCGATGTCGGCGAGGAAGTCGCTGAATACGACCATTTCCGCGAAACGGCCGACGCGGTCGATCCGCGGCCAGTCGTCGGTGAGGGAGGCATGCGCCAGGACGTCCGCCAGCCGGTCGGCGGCGTCGCGGCGGACGCGCGCCTCCGCGAGCCCCGGTATCCCGACCCGCTCGCCGCCGCGCGCCAGCATGTCGGCGAGCGCCAGCATCAGGATCACCGCGCGGTCGAGCTTGGTCGTCTGCGCGAAGCGCGAGCGGAAATCCATCGAGGGCGAGAGGTCGACCCACAGCCACACGGTCTGCGAGGCTTCCCATTCGCGCTCGCGCACATAGAGATGCTCGTCGCGCGCCGAGCGCCTCCAGTCGATCTGCCGCGCCGATTCTCCCGGTATGTAGGGCCGGAACTGCCAGAAGGTTTCGCCCGGCCCCGGCTGCCGTCGGCCGTGCACGCCGACGAGCACGTTCGCCGCGATCCGCTTCGCCGCGACCAGGAGGTCGGGCAGCCGCGCCGCGAGCGCGCGCGCGGTCTCGACGCGCGTCCGAGTCTCCGCCGGCTTGGGAAGCGCCATCTGCTAGAGAGCTTCCTTCAGCGCGGTCGAAACAACGTCGCGTACGGTGAGCCCCTCTGCCGCGCGCGCCGCGAACGTCACCGCCATGCGGTGCTGCAGGGTCGGAACGGCGAGCGCCTCCACGTCGTCGAGCGACGGCGCGTAGCGCCCGTCGAGGAGCGCCCGCGCGCGCACCATCAGCATCAGCGCCTGGCTGGCGCGCGGCCCCGGGCCCCAGGCGATGCGCTCGGATACCTCCTTGCTCGCCTCGCCCGGACGCAGCGATCGCACCAGTTTCAGGATCGCCTCGACCACCGCCTCGCCGACCGGCATGCGGCGGACGAGCTGCTGGGCGGCCATCAGTTCCGCCGTGGACATCACCGGGCGCGCCTTCGCCTCCTCTGCGCCCGTCGTCTCGAAGATCATTTTCCGCTCCGCCCCGATATCGGGATAGAGCACGTCGATCTGCATCAGGAAGCGGTCGAGCTGCGCCTCGGGCAGCGGATAGGTTCCTTCAAGCTCGATCGGGTTCTGCGTCGCGAGCACATGGAACGGGCGTGGCAGGTCGTAGCGCTGGCCGGCGACTGTCACGTGGTACTCCTGCATCGACTGGAGCAGCGCCGACTGCGTGCGCGGGCTCGCGCGGTTGATCTCGTCGGCGAGGAGCAGCTGCGCGAAAACCGGCCCCTGGATGAAGCGGAAGCTGCGCTTGCCGTCGCCGCTTTCGTCCAAAATTTCCGAGCCGAGAATGTCGGAGGGCAAAAGGTCCGGCGTGAACTGGATGCGGTTGGCGGTCAGCCCGAGCACCGTCCCCATCGTGTCGACGAGCTTGGTCTTGCCGACGCCGGGCACGCCGACGAGCAGCCCGTGCCCGCCGGAGAGCACGGTGATCAGCGCCTGCTCGACCACCGTGTCCTGGCCGAAGATCACTTCCGCGATCGCCTTGCGGACGTCCTGGAGCTTGCCGGCTGTGGCCTTCGCCTCCTCGACGATCGGCTCTGCGCTGGTGGGGAGGGGTTCGACTGCGGTCATGCGGCGGTATCCATAAATCGATTAGGGGGTCTATCTAGGGAGTGATTCCTGGATGGCGATTGTGTCACCCAGCGGGCAATCGAAAAAGCTAAATCGCGCGCTCCGCGAGGGGTTCCGCTGAAAGCTGCAACGCGCACGCCAGATCAACCCGCCGGCTTTCCGCCGGGCCTCGCCGCTCTCGTCGCCGAGGCTGGCCAGCCGGCGAAGGCGCGCCCGGTCGAGCGCTGGAACCCGCCCTATTGCGGCGAAATCGACATGCGCATCGCCGCCGACGGTTCTTGGCTCTACCGCGGCAGCCCGATCGGACGCGAGGCGTTGGTGCGGCTCTTCGCCTCCATCCTTCGGCGCGAGCCCGACGGCCGTCACGTGCTTGTGACGCCGGTTGAGCGGGTGGGCATCGCGGTGGAGGACGCGCCGTTCCTCGCCGTGGAAGTCGTCGCGGAAGGGGAGGGGCGGGACCGGAATCTCACCTTCCGCACCAATGTCGGCGATATCGTCGCCGCCGATAGCGACCACCCGCTCCGCTTCGCGATCGACGCGGCGACGGAAGGGCTGAAACCCTATCTCCGCGTGCGCGGCGGGCTGGAAGCGCTCGCCACCCGCGCGCTCGCGCTGGAGCTTGTCGGCATGGCGGAGGAGCATGACGGCGCGCCCGGCCTCTGGTCGGGCGGCGCCTTCTTCGCCTTCCCCGAAAGCCCCGATGGCTGAGCCGCTTCCCTTCTCGGCGGAGGATTTTCGCCGCCGCGTCGCGGAGCGCCTCCTCGCCGGCCCGGGCGAGGCGATGGGCGACCACAGCTTCAATCCCGAGATCGCCGACCTGCTCCTCAGGATGGAGCGGCGGCAGGCGGCGGTGCTGGTGCCCGTCATCCACCGCGAGCCGGAGGCGACGCTCCTCCTCACGCTCCGCACCGGCGGGCTGAAATCGCACGCCGGGCAGATCGCCTTTCCCGGCGGCCGCATCGACGAGGGAGATGCCGGCCCGGAATCCGCTGCGCTCCGCGAGGCGGAGGAGGAGATCGGGCTCGACCCGCGCTTCGTCGAGACGCTCTGCCGCGCGCCGGACTATCTGACCGGCTCCGGCTACCACGTGACGCCCGTGATCGCGATCGTGCGCCCGGGCTTCACGCTCTCCCTCAACCCCGCCGAGGTCGCCGACGCCTTCGAGGTGCCGCTCGCCTTCCTGATGGACCCGAAAAACCACCGCCGCGGCAGCCGCGTCTGGAACGGCGCCACGCGCTACTTCTTCGAGATGCCCTACGAGGACCGCAACATCTGGGGGATTACCGCGGGGATCGTGCGGGTGCTGTATGACCGGCTCTACGGTGGGGAGAGCTCCCCGTGGTAAAGCGCCAAGTTCCGTTCTTGTGGATCATTCCGCCGCGATATCCGGATCGCATGGTGGGCATCTATGATCGCAAACGGGCGCCACACTATCTGAGGTTTCAAGCTGGTCAGAGACTGGACACCATCGAAAAGCCGGTGATTGTCTTCGATGAATCTGACGTAGAGGAACTACGGAAGTACGACTGCTTGGGGATTAACGCCCTTATTCCTCTCATCGGACCTCGGCTTGCAGAGCTGATTCTGGAGATTGGCTCAGACGATATTCAGCTTGTTGACGCTCGTGCCATCGCCAGAGACGGCGAACTTTCTGACTACAGGCTCGTGAATGTGACGCGGCAAGTGGATTGCGTCGATCGAGAGCGTTCATTGATCAAGAATATGGTGACGGCTCCGGATGCAATTCTCACGTTCGATCGCTTGGTCTTAAAGGGTGGTTGTATGGGCGAGCGAGCCTTCGCGCGTGAGTGCGAGATGCTATCGCTTCTTCTCGTGTCTGAGCCGGCGCGCGATAGATTGCTGACTGAAAAGATGAGGGGCCTTTATTTTGCAACCGCGGACGAGTTTTACCCTCCACGCGGCCTTGCCGCCAAGGGAAGCAGCTCTCGACACTGACCTTGTTGGCAGCGGCGACAAATGCGCTTGCGCCACCTTGTATCGAGCCTTGTGGCGAGAGTCTGGCCCGAGTTTTACGCTCACCTTCAACCCCGCCGAAATCGCCGACGCCTTCGAGGTGCCGCTCGCCTTCCTGATGGACCCGAGGAACCACCGCCGCGGCAGCCGCGTCTGGAACGGCGCCACGCGCTATTTCTTCGAGATGCCCTACGAGGACCGCAACATCTGGGGCATCACCGCGGGGATCGTCCGGGTGCTCTACGATCGGCTTTATGGTGGGGAGAGCTGAAGCCGAACGCGATTAATTGGGTACTGTGTAAGAGGAAGGTATGAGCGGTGGTTTCTTCGCGAGGTTATGGCAGGCTTTCCGAGTTCCTTATTACTGGGACCGGGCTCTGCAGAGAGCCGGCGCAGCGAGGTTTGACGAAGCATTGGCCGCTCTCGACAAGGTCGATGCGGTGGGACGCTACGTCGTTTACAAGCCGGTCATGACGGGCCATTGTCACTGGCAGCTTGGAAACCGCGATATTGCGCGTGAATGCTTCGCAAGGGCACACGCGCTTCTAGCATTCGGACACGGCATTTCTGAGCCCGATAGGAAGTACCTCGAGCGGTACATTTCCGCCCATGAGACGCCGCAGCCTGATGTTTCGCGCGTGGGAGTGTCACCCGTTTTGTTACGTTGGTTTGCAATCAGAAACTAACCGGGCAATCGAGTGAGCAATCCAGCGCCCTATGCCCGACATCACCGCCGCGCCTCTTGGTTGAGCCCCGCATCCGAATGCGGTGATCGTCGGTAGCGCCGTCACCCACGTTTGCCTTACTGGTTAAGAATCCCTTGCCAGTCCTGCCGATTGGGCCGAAGCTGTCCGTTTGTTGACAGGGGAGGGGACATGCAATGCGTAAAGCGCCCCTACCGGCGTTCATCGCCTGGACAATAGTCGCCGGCTGCGGGTACTCGCAGCAGGCCCTTGCAGTCGAACCGAGCGGCATAACGGTCGCCGTCATCCAGTCCGCCTCGGCCGCCGGCGGGACCGGCACGCGCTTGCTGCAGACGCAGGGACCGGTCTTCATGGGGGATCAGGTCCAGACAGGCGCGGTCGGCGAAGCGCAGATAAAATTCCGCGACGACACCCGCATGGTCGTCGGGCCGAATGCGACGCTTCTCATCGACAAGTTCGTCTTCGATCCCGGAACGACGACCGCGAAGCAGATCAGCATGCGCGCGGTCCGCGGCGCGTTCCGCTTCATCAGCGGCAAGAGCCGGAAGCAGGCCTACGCGATCACGACTCCGTCGATGACCATCGGCATTCGCGGGACGAAGTTCGACCTCACGGTGCGGTCGAACAGCGAGACGGTGTTTGCGCTCTACGAAGGGCGGGCGCGCCTGTGCGGCCGCGACCGTCGTTGCCTCGAGCTGTCCGGCCGTTGCTCGGTCGCGATCAGCGATCGCAAGGATGCGCCGAAGGAGGTTCGTTCCTATCAGGAGCGGGCCGCCCGCCTCGACGCGTCGCTCCCCTACGCGCGTTCGCAGTTCCGCCTGCTTCCCGAGTTTCGCGCGGATACGTCGAGCTGCGCGGTGATGCACGCGGCGCTCGATCCCCGGGATGGACTCCTTCGTCCGACGCCCTTGCAGCAGCTGGCGCCGGCGCCTGTTGTCGTCCCGCCGGTCGTTCCACCTGCGCCGCCGGTAGTCGGAGGCAATCCCGGCAACAACAAGCAGGTCGGCCGGGCCGGCGAAAATCCGGGAGGCGGCGAGTTCGGCGGTGGAACGAGGGGCAAGTCCGAAGCGGGAGGAAACGGCGGCGGTGGGAACGGCAACGGTGGCGGCGGGAACGGTAACGGCGGCGGGAACGGCAACGGTGGTAACGGCAACGGCGGGAACGGTAACGGCGGTAACGGCAACGGGAATGGAAACGGGAACGGCAACGGCAACGGCAACGGCAATGGAAACGGGAACAAGTAAAGAGCGTCGTCCGCTCGTATCGCGGTGAGAACCCAGCTCGCGCTCCACGCCCCTTCGACAGGCTCAGAAGACGCGAGGCGGCTGAAGAAGCTCGCGAACGCGGGCAGCACCCTCTATCTCGGCCCCGACATCGAGCGCGACCCAGTCGGCGTCTGGACGAAATACCCGCCTCTCCACGGAGGGATGTGACACAGCCTCGGCAGCCACTTCGGGGAGCCAGAGATCGACATTCCTTCTTCGACGCCCCGTAGGGCATCCGCAGCCTTCGCGACCCAAACGGGCATCGTGGCTTGGGAAGACGTCAAGCCAAACGACGACCCTCGTTGGATCACGGTGAGCGTTTTCGGGTTGCGGCTTGAGCATGTCATCCCGATCCTTTGGTCTCTCGTCGAGTTGCACACTCAGGAGCACAAGCGCGTATTCCGGGTCCATATTGGGGGGCCTCCAGAGATGGTTACTCGGACTCTGAAGCGGCGGCTGATAACCCAGCTAAGCGTTGATTTGCCTGGCTTCAGCACCACAAGCGCTAAAGTGACCGAGACTTGTCTCTGTGCTTCGTCAGAGGTTGTTGAACCATCGAGAGTCGATCCGACGTCGTTGACTTCCTATCGCCACACGGCGTTGATTGCAGTCGCGTCGGGTACGATTTCCACGTCGGATATTTGCGAGAGTTTGTGCGGAAAAGTTTCGGATTTCAGTGGCGATGGGATCGCATGGCTGTTGGAGAATGTGAGCGATGTATCCGTATTGCGTGTGCTCGACATGGAGTCCCACGCCGCGATTCAGCTTGTCGGACGGCCGGAGGTTGGCATGGCCGCTGTGCAGCGACTGACTGACCAAAACATCCGCCGAGTTCAGGATGTTGATCGCCTGCCGGAGGAGATCACGGCCCTAGCTGATTGATGCGGGCTGTCGGCGCTCAGACGCTAGCATCCGAGCAGTTCAGGCGAAAGCATCCGACAGTAGCCGAGAAATCGTGAAAGCGTTCGCGTGGTGCTACACGTTTGACTTCAAATGACGGCGATGATCAAAAGCCTTTTTCCAACTGCGTCACGACGCCGTGGGGCGCATCACCTCCGTCGCCTCCACCCGAGCGAAGGAGAGCTGGACCTGCCGGATCGCGCAGCTACAGCGGACCCTGCCCTCGGGCTTGACCCGCTTGACCCGAGGGATCGAGCGCCGCGCCCCGCTCGGATTGACCTTTCGCCCCCGCGCCATCCCTTCCATCACCGCTCCACTCGGCGCGCGCCCCTTGCGCCCGCGCTTCTTCGCAGCCATTCCCTGCTGCATGGCCGCAGAGCTCCGCGACTGGGCATTGCTCAACGAGCCGCATGTCAGGGCGGTGTTCTCCGCGCTCGACGGCGATGCCGGCGCGACGCGCATCGTCGGCGGGGCGGTGCGCGATGCGCTCCTTGGCCGGCCGGTGGCGGATGCCGACTTCGCCACGATCCTTTCCCCCGCCGAGGTCACGGCGCGCTCGGAGGCGGCCGGCCTGAAGGTCGTGCCGACCGGGATTGCGCACGGCACCGTCACAATCGTCGCCGACGGCCGCCCGCACGAGGTGACGACGCTCCGCCGCGACGTCGAGACCGACGGGCGGCGCGCAATCGTCGCCTTCACGGGCGATTGGCGGGAGGACGCGGCGCGGCGCGACCTCACCATCAACGCGCTCTATTGCGACGCCGCCGGAAAAGTGTTCGACCCGCTCGGCGGCATCGCCGATTTGCACGTCGGGCGCGTCCGCTTCATCGGCGACGCCGAGGCGCGCATCCGCGAAGACTATCTCCGCATCCTCCGCTTCTTCCGCTTCTTCGCCTGGTACGGGAAGGGGCGGCCCGACCCCGACGGCCTGAAGGCCTGCGCGAAGCTCAAGGCCGGCATTGCGACGCTCTCGGCCGAGCGTGTCTGGGCGGAGCTGAAGCGGCTCCTCGCCGCGCCCGATCCCGGCCGCGCGCTCCTCTGGATGCGCACGACCGAGGTGCTGCAGAAGGCGCTGCCGGAAAGCTGGGGCATCGATGCGATCCCGCGCACGGTCGCCGCCGAGCGCGCCGAAGGCTGGGCGCCCGACCCGCTTCTCCGGCTGGAGGCGATCCTGCCGCCGCACCGCGCCCGCGTTGATTCGCTCACCGCGCGGTTGAGGCTTTCCAAAGAGGAAGCGTTGAGGCTGTCCGACTGGGCCGGCGCGCCCGACCCCGACCCCGCCATGTCGGAGGGCAACATGGCCCAGGTGCTCTACAGGACGGGGCGCCGTGCGGCGCAGGATCGGATTCGCCACGTTCTGGCCCGCGAGCTCGAAAAAGGCCATGCCGAAGCGGCCGCTTCGCTCCGCCATCTGCTGCGCTTCGCGGAGGCCTGGAAGCGCCCGGTTTTTCCCTTGAGCGGCAAGGACTTGGTGGCCGCAGGGCTGGCGCCGGGGCCGGCCGTCGGCGACCGTTTGCGCGAGCTCGAGGAGCGCTGGGTCGAGAGCGGCTTTTCGCTGACCCGGGAAGAGTTGCTCACCACCCCTTGAGGAGGCGTCCTCAGAGCCTTCGACTGCCTAATTCTTACTTATTTCTTAACGTGTTATGCCAAAACTTTAATCTTGACTGATTCAGTGCCGTTAGGCACAAAGCGCTCAGGCGATTATGGTTAACGGGCTTGCCCGTGCGACCTCTATCGGGGGATCTCATGACTTCCAGGCATTTGGCTCTCGGCGCCGCAGCGTTCGTCGCGGCGGTCGGCTCCGCTCAGGCGGCCGACCTCCTGCCCACGCCCGACTACCAGTACATGCGCATCTGCGACGCCTTCGGCGAGCGCTTCTACTACATTCCCGGGACGGACACCTGCCTGCAGGTCGGCGGCTATGTCCGGGCGGAGAGCCACTGGGTCGACGGCGATCCCGGCCTCGGCTCCGACTTCAACAACTGGACTTCTCGCGGGCGCGGCCATGTCCTTCTCGACGCGCGCACGCAGACTGACTTTGGCCTCGTCCGCGCTTACGTCGCGCTCCAGATGACCGTCGGACTGGCCGACACGTCGACGCCTGACCCGAACTATGACGGGACCGACCCGGAACTGGCCGCCGCCTACATCCAGATCAGCCGGGACTGGATCACCTACACCGCCGGTCACACCGGCTCGTTCTTCGATTTCTTCGGGTCGCATGGCTACGGAACGCGCATCCTGATCGACGACAATACGGGAGAGCAGACGCTGTTTGCCCTGACCTTCACGCCCGGCATGAACGGACTGTCGTTCACGTTGTCGGCGGAAGACCCTGCATCAGGCGGCCGCCGCTTCAACGGCGCCGACGACTACGAGGGCCAGGAGGCGCCCGACGGCGTCGCCAACATCCGTTACGACGGCGCATGGGGCTCGGCGGCGGTGATGGGCGTCGTGCGCCATATCCACGACGTGAACGGCGACGGCATCGGATGGGCGGGCGCCGCAGGCGTCAGCATCAACCTTCCGGGCGATTGGACGTTCGACGCGCAGGGCGGCTACACGGAGGGCGCGCTCGCATATCTCACGACCGATCCCGGCGGCGCCGGCGACTTCGAAGGGCCGACCGGCGACGACAAGAACATCGCCTGGTTGATCCGCGGCGGGTTCAACGGCCCGGTCATGCCGAACGTCACGGTCTGGGCTGACGGCTCCTTCACGCACGTCGAGCAGCAGACCGCCGCCGCCGTGGAATACGACTTCTGGGCGGTGCAGGTGGGTGCGGCGTGGGAGCCGGTTCCCGGCCTCGCGATGGGGCCCGAATTCGCCTTCAACCGCCTCGACTTCGATGCCGGCGGCGCCGACCAGGACGTCTGGGGCGTCATGTGGCGCGTCCAGCGCGACTTCTGACGTAAAAGCCTTGAGACGCGCGCCGCCGGGCTGACCGGCAGCGCGCTGTTCAGCCCCGGCGCCCGCCCGCGGCCCGCTTCTTCGCCGCCGCGGGAGCTTCAACGTCGACGATTCGTTCGCGCGCCCGCGCCAGGAATCCCGGTGTGACCTCCATGCCGTGCGACGCGCGCGCGTGGTCGGTCTCGACGTGCAGCACTTCGGCCTCGCTTTCCGCCTGGGCCTTGAACGTGCAGCCGGGCACGAGATCGCCGCAGAGAATGCGCTTCATGCCTTCCTCCTTCGGTTTTGCCTGAGAAAGGGTAAACCGCTCAGCCCGCGTTAGGGTTGCGCAGGATCAAAAGCCGCTCAGGGCCACTTCACGACGGGCGGCATGGAGGAGAGGATCGCCTCGACGTTCCCCCCGGTCCTGAGCCCGAACACGGTGCCGCGGTCGTAGAGCAGGTTGAATTCCACGTAGCGGCCGCGGCGGACGAGCTGCTCTTCGCGGTCCGCTTCCGTCCACCGTGCGCTGAAGTTCCGCCGGACGAGTTTCGGATAGACAGAAAGAAAAGCTCGGCCGACGTCCTGCGTGAAGGCGAAGTCGGCGTCCCAGCCGCCGCTGTCGAGATAGTCGAAGAAGATTCCGCCGATGCCGCGCAGCTCGCCACGGTGCTTCAGCCAGAAATACTCGTCGCACCAGGCCTTGTAGCGGGCGTAATCGGTGTGCGGATGTTTCTCGCAAGCGGCCTTCATGGCGACGTGAAAATCGATCGAGTCAGGGTCGTCCTGCGTGCGCCGGCGGTCGAGCACCGGCGTCAGATCCGAGCCGCCGCCGAACCAGCTCTTTGTCGTCACCACCATGCGCGTGTTGAGGTGCACCGCCGGCACATGCGGGTTGGCCATGTGGGCGACCAGGCTGATCCCGGTTGCGACAAAGCGCGGATCCTCGGCCGCGCCATGGATGGTCCTGGCG
>JBOHKB010000105.1:0-26273 GCA_050728815.1 Propylenella sp. | reverse complement strand
ACGTCGCGCTTTCCTTCGCGCAGCTTGCGGCGGAGGAGAACTATGTCCGCCCACGGACCGATGCGAGCCTTGCCTTCGAAATCAGGGGCGGGCGCCATCCCGTCGTCGAAAAAGCCATGCGTCAGGGCGGCCAGCCCTCGTTCATCGCCAATGACTGCCGGCTCGGCGACGAGGGAGAAGCGCGGCTCTGGCTGGTGACGGGACCGAACATGGCGGGGAAGTCGACCTTCCTCCGCCAGAACGCGCTGATCGCGATTCTCGCGCAGGCGGGCTCGTTCGTGCCGGCGCGCTGGGCGCATATCGGCATCGTCGACGCGCTCTTCAGCCGCGTCGGCGCGGCCGACGACCTCGCGCGCGGGCGCTCGACCTTCATGGTGGAGATGGTGGAGACCGCCGCGATCCTGAACCAGGCGGGACCGCGCGCGCTCGTGATCCTCGACGAGATCGGCCGCGGCACGGCGACCTTCGACGGGCTCTCGATCGCCTGGGCGGTCATCGAGCACCTGCACGAGGAGAATTCTTCGCGCACGCTCTTCGCCACGCACTATCACGAGCTGACCGCGCTGTCGGCAAAACTGCCGCGGCTCGTCAACGCCACCATGAAGGTGAAGGAGTGGAAGGGCGACGTGGTGTTTTTGCACGAAGTGACGCCGGGCGCCGCCGACCGCTCCTACGGCATCCAGGTGGCAAAACTCGCCGGGCTGCCGCCGGCAGTGATCTCACGCGCGAAGGCCGTGCTCGATCTCCTGGAGAAGGGTGAGCGCGGGCGTCCGGTGCCGATCGTCGACGACTTGCCGCTGTTCTCGGTCGCGCGTGCCAAGGAGGAGGCGGCGAAGGAGCACCCGGCGGTGCAGGCGCTTCAGGCGATCAATCCGGATGAGCTGTCGCCGAAAGAGGCGCTTGAAAAGCTTTATGAGTTGAAGCGATTGGGGCGAGAATCTTCGTGAACTCACGCCGCCGAACGCGGCTCAGCGCAGCCTTACGATGCCGAAGCCGGGGCTCGGCTTCTGCGGGCGAATATCTGGAACGACGGTTGCCGCGTCGATCGCATCGGGGCCCGACGCAAACTCCACCAGCCTCCACATGCGAAGCATCGTCTCATAAAGAGTGATGTCGTCGAGCACGGCGAAGCGGGGCCTGAGCAGCGTCGAATAGATGCAGTAGTTGAGCAATGTCGGCATGCAGCTGTGCGCGGCGTCGATGTAGACGATGTCGATCTCCGGCGACCCGCAGTGGGCGACGACCTGCTCGATGACCTCGATGGAATTCGCATCGCCGCGCATTTTTGTAATGTTGTCGTATCCGGCCAGAAACGGGTCGCTGTCATCGGAAATGTCGACCGTGACGATGTGGCCGCCGCCGACAAACCCGCGCGCCATCGCCCGCGTCGAGCCCGCGCAGTTGGTGCCGATCTCGACGATCCGGGTAGCCCCGGTTTCCCGCACAAGCCCGGCGAGAAACGGATAGTAGGTGCTCGGGCTTTGCACGTAGACGTCCTTCCCGTCGCGGATCGCCTTCCCGTACTGAATACCCGAGAGGTCGATCCCTTTCCCGGTCTGCCACGCACGCCTGATGAGGTCCTCGAGAGGCCCGACGCCAGCCTCCGAGCGAACCCGGGCCGCGAAGACCCTGTTTGCGGCGGCGGACGTCATGCTGTTGCCCGCTCAACTGCCGGACGGGCATCGACAAGTTCCCGGTACCAGTCGACCAGCCGCGCGTTCTGAGTTCGAATATTGAACTCGCGTTCGACCACCGCCCGTCCCTCGCGGCCGAACTCCCCCCATATCTCGGGATTGGAGATCAGCATTTGCAGGCGGTCGGCGAGATCCTTGTAGTTCCGCTCGGGGGCGAGAAGCCCGCTCTCCTTGTCGCTGACAAGCTCGGAGATGCCGCTATGGTCGCTCGCCACGACCGGCAGCCCGGAGGCCATCGCCTCCATGAGCGTGGTCGGGATGCCCTCCATGTCGCCGTTCGCGGCAGTCACGCTCGGCGCGACATAAATATGCGCCTTGCGCATCCACGCATCGATCTCGCTGTGCGGCATGCTCCCGTGGAAGGTGACGCGGTCCGCGATCGCGAGCTTCCCGGCAAGTTGTTCAAGCGTCTTTCGATCCGGGCCGTCGCCGATGATGTCGTAGCGCACCGCCGAATACGGATTGCGCTCCTTGTGGACGGCGAGCGCCCGCAACGCGAATTGCAGCCCCTTCTTTTCCACCAGACGCCCGACCGTCAGCAGCCTCACCGGCCCCTCGGACGGAGCCGCGCGCGGCGCAAAGCGGAAGCGCGCGCAGTCGATGCCGACGTGGTGCACCCGGGTCTTTGCCGGGCTGAATCCGAGGTGGAGCAGCCGCTCGCGAAAGAGGTTGCTCACCGGCAGGGCCATCGCGCACTTCGGCTTCAGCGGGTCGTAGACCTTGAGGCCGTGGCGGCGGATGTGTTCCGTCAGGTCGATGCCGTGGAAGTTCACCACGATCTGACCGGGGAGCACGCCCATGCGCGCCAAATCCGCCGCCAGCAGGCCGCGGTGGCCGAAATGGCAGTGAACGACGTCGAATGACCTTCCTGCGCCCGCCAGAACCTGCGCCGCGTGGAAGAGGCGGAGCTTGACGGCGATGCGCATCTGTTCGTCGAGCAGAGCGTGCGCAAGGTCCTGGAAGGGCGGCGGAACGGAGATTACCGATGTCGCTTCGAGGAGACCGCTTATCTCCTTGCGAATGTCATCGGACGTTCGGCTCAAGAAGGATCGAGCGTTTTCCAGACTGCGAGGGATTCCGTACCAAAGGCACCGCTCGACAAGGCCGAACTTGTCGACGTCGGCGTGCCATTCCTCCGGCCCGCCAAGCCGCTCGGCAAGAATCGTCACCTCTACGCCATTCTCGATCAGGCCGGCGATGTGGTTGACGACGAACGTCTCCGTCAGTTTCGGAAACAGCCCGGTCACCACGAGAACGCGCAGACGATTGGCGCGCGGCTGCCTCCCGAGACTCATGATCCAGTGCACCGGGCCCGGCTTTGCGGCGCGGGCGACCCTTCTTTCGCCCTGACCATGGCGCGCGCGGTGCGCGGCGAGCGTCGAGGCGTAGACCCGCTCGTACTCCTCGGCGATGCGCGGCGCCTCGTACCGGCGCGCCGCTTCGAGGCACTGGGCGCGCATTTCGGGCAATTTCGCGCGATCCCGCAGGACCGCCTCTACCCCGCTTTCGATACCGCCCGTGTCCCAGTCGAACGTCCACCCCGTCGCGCCATCCGCGATCAGTTCCGGCAGGCCGCCCATGGCCGCCGCGAGAACCGGCACGCCATGCGCGAAGGACTCCACCACCACCCGTCCGAAGGGCTCGTGCCAGCGGGACGGAACCACCAGCGCATCGCATTCCGCGAAAAGCTCAGCCGGTTGTACGAATCCCAGGTACTCGATGCGGGGATCGCCCTCGACCCGCGCAAGCCGGCGAGAAATCTCCGCGTCCTGCACCTCGCCCGCGATGATCAGGCGGACCCGGTCATCCGGCCGGGCCGCGACGGCGTCGATCAGCCGGTCGATGCCCTTGGTCGGATGCAGGCGTCCGAGAAAGCCGAGCCGCAGCGGCGACTCAGGCGCTGCCTCGCGGCTCGCCGGGCGCAGGCCCATCGCATGCGCATTCGGAACCACCGCCTGAACCGTCGCGTCGACGAAGAAGCCGAGGTCCAAGTGCCGGCGCAGAATGAAGTCGCTGATGCCGACGACGGAGGTCACCAAGGCGGAGCGGCTCCGATTGAGCTGAGCCGTCAGCTTGCACTCCTGGCATATTCTTGGACAGTTCTCCTCATCATTGAACATGTTCTTCGAACAGGCGAGTTTCAGCTCGCGCAGCGTATGAACTATCGGAATATTAATCCTCGAAACATTCTTCCAAAGCTCGGTGTTATGCCAAAACGTGTTGGTGTGAACGACATCCGGCGCGTTTCTCGCGATGAATTGCGCCATCAGATCCGGCTCGGTGGGCCGGGCGGCGACTTTGCCGAAGAGGACCGTGCGGACGCGGGAAATGTTGAGCTCGCTGTGGATTCCGTTCTCCGACATGTGCTCCGTCATGGCCTTCGGCGCCATCGACAGGCTGACGACGTCGTGCCCGCGCCTTGCGAGCGCCTCGGCAAGGCTCTTCACCGACCTTTCCGCTCCGCCAGGCCCACCAAACGATGGATGCGCCTGGTTCACCAGTGCAATCTTCATGACGCCCCCCACTCAGGCGCCTGAGCATCTACTCAGAACCCAATCGCGTCGAAGCGCTACTGAACACTTCGCTAGCGAGCGGTCACGAGAGTGAGGAAAAGACGATTCAACCTTGTCCCTTCAATTTGCATCGCCCGTAACCGCCTTCGCTGCGGCCGCTATGCCGCTCGGATGCGCAGCTTATGGTAGGGGCGCTGTTCACCAGGGAGATGCAAAATGAAATTCTGGTCTAGGATCCTCACCGGTCTTGGATCCATCGCCATTGTCTTCGGCGCAGGCGGCGCCGGGGCGGCGGTGAATCCGAGCGATAGCGTTCCGGATCAATCGACCCTCGGGCCCGCGGTGGAGCTTTCGGAAGCCCTGCTCGATCAGCGCGGCACGGAGGGATACGTGCAGCTCGCGGCGCGCTTCAAGGACAAGGACGACCACGGTCGGCCGGACCTGTTCGGGCCTCCAGGGCCTCCAGTAATCGGCGCTCCGGGCAAATCGGGCTACTAGGACGCTTGGGCGGGCAGGCGATCGCCGGCCCGCCTTCATTGCAGCCTCGCCAAACGTACGGCCTCGCTCCACCGGGACATCAGACCGGAGCGGCTGAAAATCGGCGCCGCGCACCGCGCTTGAAAAGCCGGGCGCCCGTACTTCTGTTCACATAAGCCACAGCTCACGACACAGCCCGAGGGCGCGGCGGATAGTCCAGCGTGCGCAAATCCCGCCGGCGGCGGGCGTTCGCGCAAGCTTGTCTGGCATGTGACGGCGGGAATGCGTTAGAGAGCGTTGACGCGACCGGCGAGGAGGAGATTCGCTGACATGCCCACGCCGCAAGGCAGCGCGCCCACAGACGGCGTTCCCGGCAACTCGACCGCAGTAAGCGTGTCATCGGAAGGGATGTCCGCGGGCGGCAGGCCGCCCGGCGCGACGTGTCCGGACTTCGACGGCGACCACGAAGACATCATGTACCCCTCGGCGATTCCGTTCGTCGTCGTGCATCTCGCCTGCTTCGCGGCGTTCTTCACCGGCGTAACCTGGCAGGCGCTTCTGATCTGCATCGCGCTCTACTGGCTCCGCATCTTCGCCATCGGGGCGGGCTACCACCGCTACTTCGCGCATCGCGCCTATTCGACGAGCCGCGCCTTCCAGTTCGTCCTTGCGGTGCTCTCGCAATCGACCGCGCAGAAGAGCGTCATCTGGTGGGCGGCGAAACACCGGCACCACCATCTTCATTCCGACACCGTCCACGACGTGCATTCGCCGCGCCACCGCGGTTTTTTCTACAGCCATCTCGGCTGGATCTTTTCGCGCATGCACGACAAGGCGGACCTCGCCAAGATCGCCGACTTCACGCGCTATCCCGAGCTGATGTGGCTGCACAAGCGCGAGCTTGCGCCGGCCTTCGCGCTCGCCGCGCTGTGTCTTTTGGTCGGCGGCTGGCCGGGCTTGGTCGTCGGCTTCTTCTGGAGCACGGTCGCCGTCTATCACGCGACCTTCTGCATCAACTCGCTCGCGCATGTCCGCGGCTCGAAGCGCTACGTGACCGGCGACGATTCGCGCAACAATTTCTGGCTCGCCGTCTTCACCATGGGCGAGGGCTGGCACAACAACCACCACGCCTACCAGTCGAGCGTGCGGCAGGGCTTTCGCTGGTGGGAGATCGACCCGACCTTCTACATCCTGAAGGCGCTGTCCTGGACCGGCCTGGTGTGGGACCTGAAGACCCCGCCCGAGCAGGTGCTGAACAACGAGCAGCGGCTCGGCTCGCGCGTCATCCTGCGCGCGGCGGAAGAGCTGGCGGCGCGCTTCAACGCCGGGCGTATCGCGCACGCGATCCAGTCGGCGCTGCACGGGCCCGAGCTTGCCGCGCTGCAGGAGCGGCTCGCGCGCACGCAGCAGAACGCGGCGGTGGTGCTCGCGAACTTCCACCTGCCGCACATGCCGAGCCTGCCGCACCTGCCGAGCCGCGACCAGCTCGTCGCCGAGGCGCGGGCGATGTTCGCGCGCACGCGCTCGCTCGACGAGATCGTCGACCGCGCCCACGAGATGCTTCTCGCCGCAGTCGGGACGCGCCTCGCCGCGCCTGCAGGCGAGCGGCTGTAGAGGGATCAGCGCCGCGCCGGATTCCCGCCGCGGTCAATCACACCGCGGCCGATCTTTCCCGCCGTCGGGAACTTTGCCCCGAAATCGCAGCTTTCCAGAGAGAACGAGCGATTTCGGAGGTCTCATGGCCAGCCTCTTCGGAACGGCGGCGCCGGAGCCGCGCAAGGGCATGCCCAGCCCACGCCTAGACGAGGAGGCGTTCAAAGAGCGCTTTCTTGGGCAGTTCATCGACCCCGCCTTCGAGCCGCTCTCAGGCGAGCTTGCAAAGATTGCCGGCGCGGCGTGGGACGCCTACGAGAATTCGCGCAAGGCGCCGCATACCAGGAGAGCCGGGGCGGAATTCGCCGATCCTGCCTACAAGCTGTCGGTCGACTGGCTGAAGGCCCGCGACGCGATCGGTGAAGCGAAGCGAAAGTATCAGGACCCGCGAGGTCCGAACCGGATACTCCTCATCAACTGCTCGTCGCGCTCGGAGCACACCTGCCCCGGCGAGATGTCGAAATCCTGGCGGCTGACGGAGCTCGCGCAGGAGACATTCGACGAGGAGAAGAGAACCGAAGTCGAACTGCTCGACCTTTCGCGGCTCGCCTCCGAGTACGGGCGAAAAATCCATCCGTGCAAAGCGTGCTTCTCGACGGCGCCGGCGCTCTGCCATTGGCCCTGCTCCTGCTACCCGAACTATTCGCTCGGCCAGACGCAGGACTGGATGAACGACATCTATCCGATGTGGGTCGCGGCGCACGGCATCATGATCGTGACGCCGGTCAACTGGTACCAGGTGACCTCGCCGCTCAAGCTGATGATGGACCGCCTGGTTTGCGCAGACGGCGGCAACCCCGACCCGACACGGACGCACGGCAAGAACGCGAAGGAGGCGAAGGAGATCGAGCTTGCCGGCTGGGACTATCCGCGCCACCTCGCCGGGCGGCTCTTCGCCGTGATCGTGCACGGCGACGTGGAGGGCGCCGAGTCAGTGCGGCGCGCGATATCCGACTGGCTCTGCTTCATGGACCTCTGCCCGGCGGGACCGCTCGCCGAGCTCGACCGCTACATCGGCTATTGGAAGCCCTACGCAACGAGCCATGACGAGCTGGATGCCGATGAAGCTATCCAGGAGGAAGTCAGGAACGCGGCGCGCGCGCTGATCCAGGGGGTGAAGGCGGCGCGGTCGGGACAGTTCATCGACGCCGGCGCCGGGCTCAAGCAGCCGCGGCAGAAGTAAGGTGCGACCGAGGCCGGCTCAGCGTTGCGCTTTGGCCGTGACCTCGGCCGCGCCGCCGCAGGACCGGCGAAGCGCCGCAAGCGCTTCCTCGGCGCGTCCCTGGAACAGGCGCGCGCCCTGCCGCGCGGCGATCGTGCGCGCGGCTTCGTATCGGGCTTCGACCTCGGAAATGGGCCGTCTGGCTGCAAGGAGCAGGTCACCCTTCAGGCGATGCGTCTCCGCCTCGTACCAGCGTCCGCCGGTCGCCTGCATCTCCGCCAGGATGCGGTCGACCAGCGTCTCGGCTTCCTGAGCCTCCCCGGCTTTCGCCAGCCCCTGCGCCAGCAGCAGCTCGCCGAACTGCTTCCAGATCAGCGTGCCGGCGGCTTCCAGCCCGGCGATGCTGTTGCGTACGTCGGCCACGCCACTTTCAAGCTCGCCCATCTCGATCCGCGCCCAGCCGCGCAGCAGCACGCCGCCCGCCGCCCATTGCGGGAACCCGTATTCGGCGGAGAGCGCGACCGCCCGCTCGGCAACCGCGTGCGCCTCCTCCGGCATATCGGCGACGATGAGCGTGCCGGCGAAGAACGGCAGCACGTAGCAGATGCTGTGCGGATGGCGGAGTTTTTCGGCGTAGGCGAGCGCCGCGCGGCTATGGGCGACGCCCTTCTCCGCATCGCCGGCAAGGACGGTCGCGAGCCCGAGATAGACCTCGGCGGTCGCCTTGAAATCCTGCGAGAAGGCGACGGCGTAACGGGCATGGCGTTCAGGATCGTAGAGGTCGATCGCCTTCTGCAGCTGCGTCCGCGCCTCTTCCAGCTCGCCCGTCACGAAGAGCGACATGCCGAGCACACGGTGGCCGACGAGCACCGGTGTCGTATCGGTCTGGCGCACGGCGCGCGCGAGGAGGTCTTCCGCGACGGCGCGGGACTGCTCGAAGTCGCCGCGGAGATAATGGACGCCGACGAGGCCGTTCAGCACCGCGAAGATGTGCGGCGTGCCGGGATACTTCTCGCAGAGCGCCAGCGCGCGCTCGTAGGTGTGCATCGTTTCGGGAGCGCCAAAGCCTTTGACCGCAATGAAGGCGCCTGCGAGCGCCTGCTGCAATTGCAGCTCGACCTCGTCGCGCTCCGCGCTTTCCGGCAATTGCAGCAAGAGCTCGAGCGCGCTCCTGAAATGCGTGAGCGCCTCGACGAAGGCCGAGCGGCGGCCCGCCTGTCCGCCCGCCTTGAACCAGTAGCTCGCGGCGAGCTTCGTCTCCTGCGCGCGCGTATAGTGATGCGCGACAAGCTCCGGCGCGCTCTCGGCGATCTCGCCGAACTTCTGGCAGAGCGCCTCGGCGATGCGAATGTGGAGCTTGCGTCGTTCGTCGCGGAGCATGCTCGAATAGGCGGCGTCCTGAACGAGAGCGTGCTTGAAGATGCAGGTCTCCGCGGCCCTTCGCTCGCCGCGGAGCACAATGCCGGCCGCGGCGAGGCGGTCGATCGCGGCGTGTATCTCGTCCCTCGGGAGCGGCGCGGCGGCCTCGAGCAGATCGAGCGAGAATTCGCGGCCAATCGCGGAGGACATCTGCGCGACCGCCTTCATCGGCGCGAGCCGGTCGAGCCGCGCCATCAGCGAATCCTGCAGTGTGTCGGGGACGGCGGGGATACTTTGCCAACCGGTCGGGCTGGGGCCGCCATCGACGGAAATGCCCTGCCGCACCGCCTCTGTCACTTCCTCGACGAAAAGCGGCACGCCGTCAGTCTTCGCGACGACCTGCTCGACGAGGCTCGCTGGCCAGGCGCGGCCCTCTGTCAGCGACTCAACCAGGCGCGCGGCATGCGCCGCGTCGAGCGGGTTGACGAAGATCGAGACGGCGTCGGCGTCGTCCGTCCAGGGCGGATCGAACTCGGGGCGATACGAGGCGATGATCAGCACGCGCCGTTCTTTCACCGCTTTGCGGAGCAGCTCCAGCAGCTCCAGCGAGCTGGGGTCGATCCAGTGGATATCCTCGAAAATGGGGATCACCGGCGCCTGCCCGGACCCGGCGCAGAGGAGATCGCGAAGGGCGGCGAGCGTCCGGCGCTTCAGCTGCGGCGGCGTCAACTCCAGGGGCGGATAGCGCTCGCCGGTGGGGATAGAGAGCAACGCCGCCAGCAGCGGCACGACCTCCTCGCGGCGGCCGGGGAGGCGTTGGTCAACCAGCTCCTCCAGCACCTGCAGCTTCGCAGGGGGCGGGCTGTCGTGAGCGATGCCCGCAGCGTCCTCGAGGTGGCGGATCACCGGGTACCACGGGCTGCTCGTGTGGTAGGAGGAGCATTGGAAGAGCGATGTGCGGTGCGCCTCGCCTGCGAGCCGCTCGCGGAGCGCCGCAATCAGCCGCGACTTGCCGATGCCGGGCTCGCCTGAGATCGAGACGAGCCGTCCCTGCCCGCTCTTAGCTTTTTCGTACTGCTCGCAGAGCGCCGCAAGCTCCACCTCGCGGCCGACGAAGCGTGCGAGCCTGGCCGAGCGGCGCGCGTCGAAGCGGCTCTGCACAGCGCTTCGCCGGAGCACGCTCCACACGCGCAGCGGCTCCTTGTGGCCCTTCGCGGTTCGTTCGCCGACATCCTCGACCTCGAACGTCTCGCCGAGCAGGCGGCGCGTCGTGGGCGAAACGAGAATCTGGTTCGGCCCGGCCTGCTGCTGCAGCCAGGCGGCGAGGTTGGGCGCCTCGCCGATCAACTCGAACTCGCGGCTCGGACCCTCGCCGATCAGGTCTCCGACCACGACCAGCCCGGTGGCGATGCCGATGTGAAGTTTTGGCGGCGGAATACGCGGGAAGGAGAGCGCCGAGACCGAGGCGATCATCTGCAGGCCGGCGTTGACGGCGCGCTCGGCGTCGTCCTCGTGCGCGACCGGGAAGCCGAAATAGGCGAGCACGCCGTCGCCGAGATAGCGGGCGATATGCCCGTCGTAGCGGCCAATGGCGTCGCGGAAGGCCGCTTGAACGGAACGGAGGACTTCGCGCAGGTCCTCCGGGTCCAATTGGGTGGCGAGCGCGCTCGACCCTACGACATCGCC
Organism: Propylenella sp.; assembly: GCA_050728815.1. Lineage (GTDB taxonomy): Bacteria > Pseudomonadota > Alphaproteobacteria > Rhizobiales > Afifellaceae > DASWJZ01. Next base: position 15,729 of record JBOHKB010000105.1, on the reverse strand, counting down.
GAAGAGGACGGTGAGATTTCGCCGCTCAGCCTTGACGCCGACCGACTTGGCCGGCGTACGCCCGACATCCGTCATCCTCTTGCGCGAAGTTGCGCCGCCTCCCCGAAAATGCCCGCCTGCCCGCCCTTCCTGCGGAAGTAGCACACGTGCAACTTCGCGGCAAAAGCGAACCTCGATTTGCAACTATAGAATGTAGCGATCCATCCAGCGCGAGCGGTCTTGCTCAACCTGGCTTCGACGGAGGCCCTATTCCTCCTCGCCGCAAAGCTCTTCCAGCTTGTCCGGGCGCTTCAGGATGAGCCTCTTTCCGCGCTTCTCGATCAGGCCGCGGCGCGCGAGCGCGCTCATCTCGCGCGACACCGCTTCGCGATGCGTGCTGATCCGCGAGGCGAGGTCGAAATGCGTCGGCGCGGGGCTGATCTCGGCCGGGACCTCCTGACCGTCCGCGCGTTCCGCCAGCCGGAGCAACTCGCGAATAAGCCGCTGGCGCACGATGAGCGTGCTGTATTCGTAGACGCGCTCGGTCATGTGGCGGACCTGAAGCGTGAGGTGCTTCAAGAGCGCCCAAGCGAGGCCGGGCCGGGAGGTGACAAGCTCGCGGAACGCGGCTTCCGGCAGCGTGGCGACGCGGACCGGGTCGAGGGCCACGACGCTCGCCGAGCGCGTTCCCCCGTCAATCGCGGCGAGCTCGCCGAAAATGCCGCCGGTCTCGATGTCGCGAAAGGCCACTGCCTTGCCGCCCTCGGAATAGACCGTGGCGCGGGCGCGGCCCTCCAGCACGAAGAAAACATCGCGGCTCTCTTCGTCGTGGGCGATGATCATCGTCTTCCGGTCGTAGTGCCGAACGCTCCAGCGCTCCTCGAGGGCGGCGCGATCGTCCGCCTCCAGGCCGCGAAGAAACGAACCGGATGTCGGCATTTGCAACGCCCCTTTCGGCAGAGGCGGCGCGGATTCCCGCGACTCGGCCCTTTGTGGCGATTGCCACAGACCGCCCGCCGCTCCCGCCCGATACTCGAAGCTGCGACATGCTTCATCCAGGAGAGGCAAATGTCAAAGCATCGCGAAACCGCCGCGGAGCGTCTCTGGAAGGAGAAGCTCGACCTGCGTGGATCCTGGGGGGAAACGGTCGTGCTCATCATCTTCGCGGCGGCGATCGGCAGCATCACGCTGATGACGACCTTCCTTTAGGCGTCAGCGGGAAAACGAGACCACGGCAAGGCAGATCGCGACGAGCGCCGACAGCCAGACGACGGAAACCCAGCGCTCGATGACGCGGCGGCCCTCCGCCTGATCGGCGGCGACGCGCCGCGCCGCGATCCGCTGCATCACGTGCGCCGCCGTCATCAGGCCGACGAAGACGAGCTTGGCGTAGAACCAGGCGCTCACCTCGCGCGCCGGGTCGCCGTACTGGCCCCACAGCAGCATCAGCCCGGTGACCCATACGAAAGCGATCACCATCGTGGTGAAATCGCCGAGCGTACGGCGCGCGAACGCCAGCGCGCGGCCGCTCTCGCCCTCCACGCCGGAGGAGGCGCGGAGCAGGATGTAGTGCGACACCGACATGCCCGTCGCCATGGCGATCATGATGAGGTGCGCCATCCTGAGGATTTCATACATGGCGCGCCTCGTCGGCCGGCCGCGCGCGCTTGTCGGGCGGCGGCGCTTCGTTGTCGTTCACCGGCTCCTCGTCGATCAGGATGCGTTCGGCGGCGCCGTCGAGATCGTCGTACTGGCCGGACTTCAGCGACCAGAGGAAGGCGAGAAGCCCGAGCGCGCCGAGGCCAAGAGCGACAGGGATGATATAGACGAGCACGTTCACGCCGCGGCCCTCCGCATTGCTGGAAGCCTCGGCATTTGGGCAGGGCGCGCGGGACGCGTGGCGACGGCGAGCCGCAGCGCATTCGCCGTGACCAGGATCGAGGACGACGACATCGCGATCGCCGCGATGAGCGGCGTGACCAGCCCGGCCATCGCGAGCGGCACAGCCACGCAATTGTAGAGGATCGCGATCCCAAAATTTTCGAGGACAATGCGCTTCGCCCTTCGCGCCACGCCGATCGCGGCAGGCACGGCACGGAGATCGGAGGTGGTGAAGACGAGATCGGCCGCGACCTGGCTGATGTCGGAACCGCTCGCCGGCGCCATAGAGACCGACGCCGCCGCGAGCGCCGGGGCGTCGTTGATGCCATCGCCGACCATGAGCACGCGTTCGCCCGCCTCCCGCCGCCGGGCAAGCTCCGCCGCCTTCTCCACCGCGCGGCAGCCGCCGCGCCAGTCGCCGATGCCGGCGGCAGCCGCTGCCGCCGCGACGGCGTCCGCGCGATCGCCGGACCGAAGCGCCACGGAAAGACGCGGGTCGCGAAGCGCCTCCACGACGGACGCCGCCTCCGGGCGCAAGCGGTCGAGGAACCGAAACGCGACCGGCGCATGGCGGCCGGCGCGGAACCAGATTTCCGAATGCGCGCCGGCCGCCGAGCGTCCTTCGCCCGCCGCCCAGCTTTGCCTGCCGAGCCGCAGCTGCACTCCGAGCCGCCCAGCCATGCCGAGACCCGGATGCTCGACGATGTCGTGCGCCGAGGCAGGGACGATGCCGCGGGCGCGTGCGGCCTCGGCCAGCGCACGCGCCAGCGGATGCCGGCTCCTTTCGGCAAGCGCCGCGGCGAGGCTCCAGGTTTTTTGATCCGCCGCCGGCTCCTCGGCGAGAACCGGCTCGCCGGTGGTGAGCGTGCCGGTCTTGTCGAAGACGACGGCATCGATGTCGGCGAGGCGCTCGAGCGCTCCGCCGTCCTTCAAGAGAATGCCGCGCTTCAGCAGCGCTCCCGACGCGACGACCTGCACCGCCGGCACGGCGAGGCCGAGGGCGCAGGGGCAGGTGATGATGAGCACCGCGACCGCGATCATCAGCGAATCGTGGAAACCCGCGCCGGCCACGAGCCAGCCCAGAAGCGTCGTCGCGGCGAGAATATGCACGGCTGGCGAATAGAGCCGCGTCGCGCGGTCGGCGAGGCCGACATAGTGCCCGCGCCCCGACTCGGCTTCCTCCATCAGCTGCGCGATGTCGGCGAGCAGCGTATCCCGGCTCGCCTTCTCGACGCGGACCGTGAGCGGGCCGGTGAGGTTGAGCGTACCGGCAAAGACATGGTCGCGTTCGGCGACCGCCTCCGGCAGCGGCTCGCCGGTCAGCATCGACTTGTCGATGTCGCTCCTCCCGGACAGCACCGCGCCGTCGAGCGGCACGCGTTCACCCGCCGCGATCTCGATCACGGCGCCAACGGAGACATCGCTTGTCCTGGTCAGCCGCGCCGTTCCGTCGCCGCCGACGACGCGCGCCGTATCGGCGGAGAGCGAGAGGAGCCGCGTCGCCGCCGAGCGGGCGACCGCGCGCATGCGGTGGTCGAGGTAGCGGCCAGTAAGCAGGAAAAAGAGGAGCGCGACGGAGGCGTCGAACCAGGCGTGCTCGGCGTCGATCGCCGTCTCGTAGAGGCTCATGCCGGCGGAGAGGAGCACGCCGAGCGAGATCGGTACGTCCATGTTGAGGCGTCGCGCCGCGAGCGCCCGCGCGGCGGAGTGGAAGAACGGCCGCCCAGCATAGGCGACGGCCGGAAGCGCGATCAGCGCCGACAGCCAATGAAAGAGGTTGCGCGTGTCGGCCTCCGCGCCGGCCCAGACGGAGACGGAAAGGAGCATGATGTTTCCGGCGGCGAAGCCCGCGACGGCGAGCGCGCGGAGAAGCTCGGAGCCGGTCTGATCGGCGGAGGCGGCATTGAGCACGGCGGGATCAACGGGCCGCGCGGCGTAGCCCGCCTTCTCCAGCGCCACAGCGATCTCCTCCGGCGCGGCCTTCGCGGGATCGAAGCCGACCACCGCCTTCTTCGCCGTGAGATTGGCACGGGCGCGGCCGACGCCGGGGAGGGCGAGAAGCGTTGTCTCGACCGTGCGCAGGCAGCCGGCGCAGTGCATGCCGGGGACGATCAGGCTCAGCTCCTTCAGTCCGTCGGCGGCGTCGGAGACGAAGGCGGAATCGACGCGCGAGACGGGGGGCCGGCTCGTGGAACTAGCCGCAAGCGGCTCCACGGTTGGCACGGCGGCTGCGCCGCAGCAGCTCATGACCCGCCCCCGGAGACGACAAAGGGATGCGTGGCGCGGTAGGCGAGCTCGCCGCCGGAGCGCGCCTCAAGCTCGACGATCCATCGTCCGGGCGCGAGAGCCTCGTCGGCGGAATAGCCGCCGGCCGCCGGTGAAAGCTCTACGACGCGATCCTCGCCAGCGCTCGCCGGCCGACCGATCCTGGCTGAGACGATGAGCCCGGCGAGCGGCGCGCCGCTTTGGTCCGCGAGCCGGACACTCAGAAGACCGTCCGGAGCCGAAAGCTCGGCGGTCCATCCAAGCGCCGCCTGAGCGCGGCTGCCGGCGAGAAGCGCGTTGTAGTTCTGGCTTGCGACATAGCTGTTCTTCACCACGAGGCCCGGGAACGTGCCGGTCGCGTAGGTCGCAAGCACGACGTTGACGCCGATGATCGTGCCGAAGAAGAGGCCGACGATGCCGAGCACGTGCCAGCCGGTGAGCGGGTTGTCGTCGTCGACCCGGAAGAATGAAGCGACGCGCCTCATGGCTGCGGCCCGTGGAACTGAGCAGCAGTCGTCACCGTCTCGCCCCCCGCCTCGTCGGCGACGACGAAAGTGAAGTCCGCGCTGCCCCGAATGCCCGCCGGGGCGATAACGAAGACGCGCAACTCGCGCACGCGGTCGGGCTCGACCGGCACCGAAAATTCCGTGCCGCGATTCGCCTCAGCGCCCGCATGCCACATCACCGCACCGGGCAGGCCCTCGAGCCGCACCGAAAGCGTGCGGGGCTCCGGCTGCATGTTGAGGAGCTTCAGCGCATAGGTGTTGCGAATCGAGCCGTCGGAGAGCGTAACGAAAAGCGGGTTGCGCTCGTGCAGCACGTTCACATCGAGTCGGTCGCGCAGCAGCAGCGACACCAGCATCGCGACGCCGACCAGCGACCACAGCGACGCGTAAATGATCGTGCGCGGGCGTGCGATGTGCGAGACGGAGACGCGGCGCTGCTCCGCCTTCGCCTGCTCGCGCCCCGCCGCGGCTGCGGTCGCCGCGTGCAGGTTGAAGTCGTTCAGCGTGGAATAGGAGATCAGGCCGCGCGGCTTGCCGACCTTGTCCATGATGGAGTTGCAGGCGTCGATGCAGAGCGCGCAGGTGATGCATTCGAGCTGCTGGCCGTCGCGGATGTCGATGCCCATCGGGCAGACGGCCACGCAGGCGTTGCAATCGACGCAGTCGCCGACGTCGCGGCCCTCGCGCGCCGCCTGCTTCTGATGGCGTGAGCGCGGCTCGCCACGCCAGTCGTTGTAGGTGACGATGAGCGAATCTTCGTCGAGCATCGCGCCCTGGATGCGCGGCCAGGGGCACATATAGGTGCACACCTGCTCGCGCATGAAGCCGGCGAAGACGTAGGTGGTGAAGGTCAGGATGCCGATCGTCATGTAGGCGACCGGCGGCGCGGCGAGCGTGACGAGATCGACGGCAAGCGTCGGCGCGTCGGCGAAGTAGAAGACCCAGGCGCCGCCGGTCGCGACCGCGATCAGGAGCCAGAGCGCGTGGACCGATACGCGCTTCGCGATCTTCTCCACACCCCACCGCGCCTTGTCGAGCCTGATACGCGCGTTGCGGTCGCCCTCGATGAGGCGCTCGACCGCGATGAAGAGGTCGGTCCACACCGTCTGCGGGCACGTGTAGCCGCACCAGGCGCGGCCGACGACGGAGGTGACCAGGAAGAGCCCGAGCCCGGCCATGATGAGGAGGCCGGCGACGTAGTAGAATTCCTGCGGCCAGATCTCGATGAAGAAGAAGTAGAAGCGGCGGTTGGCGAGATCGACGAGGACGGCCTGGTCGGGGGCGTTCGGGCCGCGGTCCCAGCGGACCCACGGCGTCAGCCAGTAGATCGCGAGCGCGACCGCCGTGATCTGCCATTTCAGGCGGCGGAACGTGCCGACGACGGACTGCGGAAACACCTTGACGCGGGCGGCGTAGAACGGCCGCTGCGCAGGCCGGTTGACCGCATCGGCGTCGATCGTCTCGACGGCGCCGCCGCCGGCAAAGGTGTCCTCGGTCATCCTGCCCATCTGCTTGTCGGAGGAGCGGAGCGCGTCAGTTTGCGGCGCCCGCCTCCGGCGTCTCGCCGCCGCCCAATCCGTGCACGTAGATCGCGAGCTGCTTGATCACCACCGGATCGAGCCGCCCGGCCCAGGCCGGCATCACGCCGTGGCGCGGATTGAAGACCTGCGCCTGGATATCCTCGGGCGTGCCGCCATAGAGCCAGACCGCGTCGTTCAACGCCGGGGCGCCAAGCTCCTGGTTGCCGACGCCGTCCTCGCCGTGGCACGCGGCGCAATTCTCGGCGAATATCGTGGCGCCCGCGGCTGCCGCATCGGCGTCCTGCTCGCCGCCGGAGAGCGACAGCACGTACTGGGTGACGGCGGCGATCTGCTCGCTTTCGAGCATGCCGTCGCGGCCGAAGGCGAGCATCTCGGAGACGCGCGTGTCGGGGTCCTGCGTGTAGCGGACGCCGTGCAGGATGGTGGTGTGGATGGCGTCGAGCGTGCCGCCCCAAATCCAAGAATCGTCGTTCAGATTGGCGTAGCCGACGCCGCCCTCGGCGCCTGAGCCATGGCACTGCACGCAATTCACCTTGAAGGCCGACTGGCCGCCGCGGAACGCTACCTGCGACAGTTCCTCGTCGGCGCGGATATCTTCGAGCGGCAGGTCGCGGATGCGGTCGAGCACCGCCTGCCGCCCGGCCTCTGCGCGCGCCAGCTCGTCGGCAACCGCCTGCCGGCTGTCCCAGCCGAACGCGCCCTGCGTGGCGGAATTGATGAGCGGTATGGCCGGGTAGACGACGACGTAGCCGAGCGCCCAGACGATGGTGGCGTAGAAGGTCCACAGCCACCAGCGCGGCAGCGGCGTGTTAAGCTCCTCGATGCCGTCCCACTGGTGCCCGGTCGTCTCCGTGCCGGTCGCCTTATCGATGCGGGGGCCTGCGGACGCAGGGCCCTTGTCGTCGGCCATCTCAGTCTCCACCCGCGCGCGCGGAATCCTGTTGATCCGCCGGCTCTTCGTATTTGAAGGGAATGTCGGCTTGCTCGCTGTAGCGCCGGCGGGCGCCGGGCCGGAGCACCCAGACGACGACGCCGAGGAAGAAGAGCGTCATCGCGAGCAGCGCCCAGCTGTCGGCGAAGTGGCGGAGCGTGTCGTAGGTGCTCATCGCCTCACCTGAGATTGTCTTCCGACAGCGGCTCGTAGGCGGTGAAATCGACGAGCGTGCCGAGCATCTGCAGGTAGGCGACGAGCGCATCCATCTCGGTGACGCGGCTCGGGTCGCCGTCGAAATCGCGCGCCTGGACCTTCGGGTAGCGCTCGGTGAGCCCACTCGTGTCGTCACTGCCGCCGGCCTGCGCGATCAGGTCGGACCGCGCGGCGGCGACCATCTCCTCGGAATAGGGAACGCCAAGCAGGCGGTTCGCCCGCAGGTGGCCGGCGATGTCGCGCCCGTCAAGCTCGACGTTGCCGAGGAAGCCGTAGCTCGGCATCACGGACTCCGGCACGACCGCGCGCGGGTCGATCAGGTGCTCGACGTGCCAGCTGTCGGAATAGCGGTTGCCGACGCGGGCGAGGTCGGGGCCGGTGCGCTTCGAGCCCCACTGGAACGGACGGTCGTACATCGACTCCGCCGCAAGCGAATAGTGGCCGTAGCGCTCCACCTCGTCGCGGAGCGGCCGCACCATCTGCGAATGACAGACGTAGCACCCCTCGCGGACGTAGATGTTGCGGCCGGCAAGCTCGAGCGGCGTGTAGGGCCGGATGCCCTCCACCTTCTCGATGGTGTTCTCGAGATAGAAGAGCGGAACGATCTCGACGATGCCGCCGACGGTCACGACCAAGAGCGCGAGCACGAAGAGGACCGTGACGTTCCGCTCGATGGTGCTGTGGCGCAGGTACGGCCAGCGCCTTTGCAAAAGGGCCATGCGCGGCTCCTACCGCCGCCACCGGGCGCGCACGCGGGTGAGCGCCTCGCGCTGAAGGTGGCCGCGCACGGTGGAGTTAAGGAGCGCGAGCAGCGCGATCCCGCCAAGAATCCAAGCCTGCATCATCGACATGTGGCCGCTCCCGAAAATATCCCGCCCGCGCCCTGCGGCGCTGTTCGCGCCCGCGGGCACGTCTGGCTAGGGCGGCGGACGGAGGCGTCCCTTGATCTGGGTCAAAGCCTGAAGATGCGAGGTTCGCACCTTGGGCGCATGGAAGCCGGCCTCGTCGAAAAACTCTCCGCCACGAGCGCGCCGCGCTACACGAGCTATCCGACCGCGCCGCATTTCCACGCCGGCGTGGGGAGCGAGACCTACGCGGGCTGGCTCGCGTCGCTTGCGGCAGGGACGAGCGTCTCGCTCTACCTCCACATCCCGTTCTGCGACACGCTCTGCTGGTTCTGCGGCTGCAATACGAAGGCGACGCGTCACTACGCCCCGGTGGCGGAATACCTTCGTGCGCTTCACCAGGAAATCGCGCTTGTCGGCGGGATGCTTCCGCCGGGAGTCGTCATCCGGCACATCCATTGGGGCGGCGGCTCGCCCACGCTTCTCACTGCCGAGGATATTTCGGCGCTCGCGGCGGCGATCCGACGCGCTTTTACGGTCGACCGGCGGACCGACTTCGCGGTCGAGATCGACCCGCGCGGCCTCTCGAGCGAACAGACCGATGCCTTGATCGCCGCCGGCCTGACGCGCGCAAGCTTCGGCGTGCAGGATTTCGACCGGACCGTGCAGCAGGCGATCAACCGCATCCAGTCGTTCAATGAGACTAAGGCCGTGATCGAGGGCTTTCGGCGTGGCGGCATCATGTCGATCAACATCGACGTGCTCTACGGGCTGCCGCACCAGAATCTTGGGCGGCTCACCGACACGCTGCTCAAAGTGCTGAGCCTCGACCCGGATCGGATCGCGCTCTTCGGCTATGCGCACGTGCCCTGGATGAAGAAGCACCAGGCGATGATCATGGACGCCGACCTGCCGGGCGCCGCGGAGCGGTTCGAACAGGCGCAGCGCGCCGGCGATCTCATCGCCGCGCGCGGCTATCGGCGGATCGGCATCGATCATTTCGCCAAGCCAGAGGACCCGCTCGCAATGGCCGCCCGCGCCGGCCGCCTGCGCCGCAACTTTCAGGGCTACACCGCGGACGAAAGCGAGGTCGTGATCGGTCTCGGCGCCTCGGCGATCGGCCGGCTGCCGCAGGGTTTTGTGCAGAACATCGTTCCGACGCGGGAATACGAGCGCCAAGTCGGAGACGGCCGGCTGCCGGTCGCGCGCGGGATCGAACTCACCCGGGAAGACCGCGTGCGGGCGTACGCTATCGAGCGGCTGATGTGCGATTTTTCGCTGCGCGACGCCGATCTCCGCGCCCGATTCGGCGCAGAGGCGGACGAGGTGATCGCGGAGGCGGACCGTATCGCACCGTCCGACTACGCCGGCTTCGTGACAAGGGAAGGCGGTATGCTATCCGTGACGGAGGACGGCCGCCCGTTCGTGCGGCTGATCTGCGCGGCGTTCGACGCCTACTTCGGCGCGGGCGCGGCGCGCCACAGCGCTGCGGTCTAAGTCTCGGCTCGACGCTCGGCGAATCACGCCGGCGGAGCAGGAAGAGACTTAGACGCGCCGCGAGGTAACGCATGGACGGCGGTCGCCCAGAATGCGGGGGGCCGAAAGCGCGCATCCGAATCGACGAGCGTTGAGTTGGAAACCTGGATCGTCGAGGTTGGCGCGACGTAAGCGAAAAAGGAGGCAGCGCGGACTGGCGGCAGCCATTAACCGCAACAGCTAGATTGTCCGTTGCAGGCGCACAGCTCTTTGGCGATTATGTTCCAGACTTTGGGTGCGCGGCGATGAAATCTGAGACTTACGATATCCAACAACTGTTCCAAGACAGGCGGCAATACCGGGTGCCCTTCTACCAGCGCCCCTACGTTTGGAAGAAAGAGGAGCAATGGGAACCGCTTTGGAACGACATAATAGAAAAATCCGAGGCGCGCGCCGACGGCAGCGAGATCGCACCTCATTTCCTAGGGGCAATTGTCCTGGAGCCGCAAGAGCGGCAGGGCCTAAAGGGCGTTGAGACGTACCATATCATCGACGGCCAGCAGCGACTGACGACACTGCAATACTTCTTAAGCGCCCTCGCGATGAGGGTTCGCGCCGCCAGTGACCCATCGCTCGCCAGTGCGATTGAAAATTGTCTCTGGAATACGAACCCCGACACTATGCAAAACCCGGAGGTCGAACGTTTCAAAGTCTGGCCGACCTTTCGGGACCGCGAGCCTTATCGCTCCGCGATGAGCGCGGAAGGCCCAGATGAACTCAGATCTCGTTTTGCCGCCAGTTTCACGCAAGGGGGATCACTTCGGAAGATTGGCTGGGAACATCCCGCTGCACTCGAAGCGATTTGGTTCTTTCATGACAAGATTGGGGAGGCTCTTTCGGCAAATGACGCGCAAGGGACACCGGCCCAGCGCCTTGAGCAGCTGACTATCTCGACTCTCCGCGATCTGAAAGTGGTCTGGATTTCCCTAGAGGCAAACGACGACGCACAAGTGATATTTGAAACTCTGAACGGTCGCGGGGCGGAGTTGCATGCCACGGACTTGATCCGAAATTTCATTTTCATGCGCGCGGATCGCGAGAAGGCCGACGCTGCAGCATTGTACGATGATCTTTGGACCCCCTTCGAAGCCCCCTTTTGGAGCGAGGAGCAAAGGCGTGGTCGCTTGCGAAAGCCTAGGCTTGAGTGGTTCATGCAGACCGCTCTCCAAGCAGAGTCCGCCGACAGCGTGGAGATTGGCCGGCTCTACACGAGCTACCGCAAATTCGGGATGGGCAGCTCAATACCCGTACCCGCGGAGCGGCAACTTCGTCTGCTGAACGCGCATGCGGAGGCCTATAGACAACTTACAAATGGTGTTGGTGAGACGCCAATTGCCCGGTTCGGTAAGCGAATGTGGGGTTGGGATGCGTCCCCGACACATTCGTTGGCCCTGCGAGTAGTATCGCTTGACCTACCTGCAGCAGATCAGAACCAAATTTGTGAGGACATCGTTTCCTACCTCGTACGCCGTGCGGTCTGCGGTCTCACGCCAAAGAACTACAATAATGTCTTCTTCCAGCTGCTGAGAAAGTTCCGAGGCGACGGTGCTACGTCAGCGGCATTTCACCAAGCGCTTTCTGCACTGGAAGGCCAAGCATCCCGCTGGCCAAGCGACGAAGAATTCCGGCGCGCGTGGCTGGCAGAACCGATCCACCGGAACTTGGGTGATGTCTCACGTATTCGCGTGGTGTTAACGGAACTAGAGAACCAGTTGCGTTCACAGCGCAATGAGGAGCCATTCGTTCCCACCCTCGGCCAGATCGACGTCGATCACATAATGCCAGAGAAGTGGTACCAACACTGGCCCCTCGACGGACAGCTTGTGACTCCGGAGGAGGCTTCAAGCGCCTTCTTCGCGACAATAGGCCAGGAGGAGCCGTCTGAGCGGGTCGAAGCCATCAACCGACGCGAGCGTCTGAAGGCGACCATGGGAAATCTGACGCTAGTTCACTATGGCGTAAACCGATCCTTGCAACACGGCGCCTTCCCAGAAAAGCGAGAGAGGTTGTTCGCAGAGTCGAATCTGCATCTAAATCGCCCCTTGATGCGTCTGGATGGATGGAATGAGAAAGCAATCGAGCAGCGCGGCCAAACGCTCTTTGACGTAGCCCGCGTTATCTGGCGTGGCCCAACCCGGGCGGCCCCGTTGTAGTCCGAAGGCAATCTTCGTAAACCGTGGTTGCCAAACTAGCCATGCGGCAAAGGCCGAACTGCAGCTCGCCCCGTCCGCTCCCGGAAGAGAACGAAGAGCGTTTGAGGGCGTCGCAGACGCGCCGGAAACGGCGCGCTCCACGCCTCCCTACCTATTCCGCCGGCTGCGCCACCCCGCCCATCGGCACCTCGCGGCGGATGTCGCCGCGGACAGTGCGGTAGATGTTGAAGGCCATGATCAGCGCGCCGGTCAAATAGAGCGAGCCGCCAAGCGCGCGGATGAGATAGTAGGGGCGCATCGCTGCGACGCTCTCGGCGAAGGAGTAAACGAGAAAGCCCTCCTCGTTGTACTCGCGCCACATCAGCCCCTGCATGATGCCCGACACCCACATCGCGGCGGCGTAGAGCACGATGCCGATCGTCGCGAGCCAGAAATGCCAGTTGACGAGGCGGAGCGAATAAAGCCGCTCGCGGTCCCATAGCCGCGGAACGAGGAAGTAGATCGCGCCGAAGGAGATCATGCCGACCCAGCCGAGCGCGCCGGAATGGACGTGGCCGATGGTCCAGTCGGTGTAATGGCTGAGCGAGTTCACTGCCTTGATCGACATCATCGGCCCCTCGAAGGTCGACATGCCGTAGAAGGCGACGGCGATCACCATCATGCGGATGATCGGGTCGGTGCGGAGCTTGTCCCAGGCGCCCGACAGCGTCATCAGCCCGTTGATCATGCCGCCCCATGAGGGCATCCACAGCATGACCGAGAAGACCATGCCGAGCGTCTGCGCCCAGTCGGGAAGCGCGGTGTAGTGGAGGTGGTGCGGACCGGCCCAGATGTAGAGGAAGATCAGCGACCAGAAGTGCACGATCGACAGCCGGTAGGAGTAGATCGGCCGGTTCGCCTGCTTCGGCACGAAATAGTACATCATGCCCAGAAAGCCGGCGGTCAGGAAGAAGCCGACAGCGTTGTGCCCGTACCACCATTGCGTAAGCGCGTCCTGCACGCCGCCGAACACCGGATAGGACTTGGCGCCGAGGAAGGAGACGGGCACGGCGAGATTGTTCACCACGTGCAGCATGGCGATGGTGACGATGAAGGAGAGATAGAACCAGTTGGCGACGTAGATGTGCGGCTCTTTGCGCTTCACGATCGTGCCGACGAACACGACGAGATAGGCGACCCAGACCACGGTCAGCCAAAGGTCGATGTACCATTCGGGCTCGGCGTATTCCTTCGACTGCGTGACGCCGAGCAGGTAGCCGGTCGCGGCGAGCACGATGAAGAGCTGGTAGCCCCAGAAGACGAACCAGGCGAGCGAGCCGCCGAAGAGGCGCGCGCCGGAGGTGCGCTGCACGACGTAGAACGAGGTGCAGATGAGCGCGTTGCCGCCGAAGGCGAAGATGACCGCCGAGGTGTGGAGCGGCCGGAGGCGGCTGAAACTGAGATAGGGCTCGAGGTTGAGATCGGGAAAGGCGAGCTGGAGCGCGATCAGAAGGCCGATCAGGAACCCGGCGATGCCCCAGATAAGGGTGGCGATCGCGCCGTAGCGCACGACGCCGTCCATGTAGCCGGCCGGCCGCTCGCGGAGCGGGATCGTCTTCGGCGAGACGTCCATCGTGCGCAGACGCCACACGGCGGCGGCCATGGCGACGACGGCGATGAGCCCCATGTGGATGGCGAATTGCGCATCGTGCGCCTTCGCCGACGCCAGAACCGCGGCGATCACGATCAGAAACAGAATACCGGCTTGCGCCATTGCCATGGCATCATCCCTCAGGAACCGCGCATCACCGCAGCAGCGCGCATTCCGGTGCGGATATGGCGGGAGGGCCCTGCCAATCCTTGACGCAGATCAACGCGACGCGGGCGATTGTGCCGGCCACAGGAATCGGAGAGATGCTCGCCGTCGACCGGCGGCGGCGTTGACCTCAATCGGGGGCGAGAAATGGCTGACGAAAACAATCCTACGGGACTCGCCGCATTCCGCCCGGCGGAAATGGCGAAGCGGGTCGAAGCGTCCGGCGTCGCGAAGGCGCGGCTCGACTTCGTTCCGCTTGCGATGCTCGGCATCCTCGCCGGCGTCTTCATCGGCTTCGGCGCGCTTTTCTTCGTGCTCGTGACGACCGGCGCCGGCGACCTCTTCGGACCGGCACGGCTGCTCGGGGGGATGGCCTTCTCGCTCGGCCTGATCCTCGTCATCGTCGGCGGGGCGGAGCTCTTCACCGGGAACGCGCTGATCGTGATGGCGTGGGCCGCATCGAAGGTGACGAGCGGGGAGCTCCTCCGCAACTGGGCGATCGTCTATGTCGCGAACCTCTTCGGCTCGCTCGTCCTGGTGGCGGGGGTGGTGGCGGCGGGAACGCTCGACCTTGCCGGCGGCGAGGTCGGCGCGACCGCGGCGCGGGTGACGGAGGCGAAGCTCGCGCTCCCGCCGGAAATGGCGTTCGCGCGTGCGATCCTCTGCAACGCGCTCGTCTGCCTGGCGGTGTGGCTCACCTTCGCCGCCGAGGATGCGGCCGGAAAGATCCTGGCGATCCTCTGGCCGATATCCGCCTTCGTCGCGCTCGGCTTCGAGCACTCGATCGCCAACATGTTCCTGCTGCCGCTCGGACTGGCGGCCGGCGCGGGCGGGACCTGGGCGCAGGTGGTGGAGAACCTCGCGATCGTCACTGTCGGCAACGTGGTCGGCGGGTCGGGCGGCATCGCCGCGACCTACTGGGCCTGCTATCTCCGCCCGAGCGGCCGAAGCTAAATCCCTGACATGTCGAGGCAACCAAAGTCCTGCGCCGGCTGTTGATCTGCATCAAGGCCGGCGCGCCCGCCACGCGCTCGCCTGGAGAGGACAGCCGGAGGAACGACGATGTTCGCCAGGGACTTGATGACAAGGGATGTGATCGCCGTGCGCCCGGACACCAGCATCAGGGACGTGGCGCAGATCCTGCTCAGCCATCGGATCAGCGCCGTGCCGGTCACCGACGCGAAGGGTAGCCTGCTCGGCATCGTGAGTGAAGGCGACCTGCTGCGGCGCGCGGAGACGGGAACGGAGCGGCGTCGTTCGTGGTGGCTGGACCTGCTCGCCTCGCCGGACGAGCGAGCGCGCGAATACATCAAGAGCCACGCCGCGCATGTGCGCGACGTGATGACGAAGAACGTGATCACGGTGACGGAAGAGACGCCGGTCTCGGAGATCGCGACGTTCCTGGAGGAGAAACGGATCAAGCGCGTGCCCGTCGTCCGCGACGGCCGCGTCGTCGGGATCGTCAGCCGCGCCGACCTTCTGCGCGGCATCGCAACGGCGAAGCTCGACCAGACGGCGCCCGGCGACGAGGCGATCCGCGCCGCGATCGTGAAGCGGCTGCGCGAGGAGGCCGGGGTGCGGGACTGGCTGATGAACGTCACCGTGTCGGGGGGAGTCGTGCACATGTGGGGCGGCGTCCGTTCGGAGGCGGAACGGCGCGCAGCGCGTGTCGCCGCCGAGACGGTCTCCGGCGTCCGCGCGGTCGAAGATCACCTGACCGTCGTCCCGGAGTACATCGGCGTCTGATCGGCCGCAGCACGCGGCGGAGCACCGCTCCGATCCTGACGACACCGGCAGAGGAGACGAGATCATGAGGACGGTCTTTGCCGTCATCCCAGCGGCGGGGGCCGCCGAGACCGCGGTTGCGGGATTTCAGGCGCTGCCGCTCGCCGACAACGCCAGGCTCATCGGACTGCACGTCGCGCCGCTCGTCATCACCTACGGCCTTGCGGCCGACATTGCGCTCGCCTCCTATATCGAGGCGCAGATCGCCGCCGCCGCCGAGGAGCGCGAGGCCGCGGCCGCGGCGTTCCTGCGCGCCTGCAACGCCGCCGGCATCACCTTCGATTGGCGCGCCGAGC
>JBOHKB010000104.1:0-13831 GCA_050728815.1 Propylenella sp. | reverse complement strand
TCCTGATCCTGATCGTGTCGCTGAACGGCGAACCCTACGAGACGGTCGTCGCAACGCTCGCCTCTCCCCTCGTGGCGCTGATCCTGCTTGCGGGCATCCTTGTCACCACGGTCCACATGCGGGTCGGCATGCAGGTTATCGTCGAAGACTATGTGCAGGACGAGATGCTGAAGCTCGCCACCCTCATCGCGAACTGGCTGTTCTCCTGGGCGGTGGGGCTAACCGCAGCCTTCGCGGTGCTCAAAATCGCCTTCGGGGGCGCGTGATGGCGGGCAACGGCAGTGCAAAGGCCCCCGCGGTCGTCGGCCGCGCCTATCCGGTCACAGAGCACGAGTTCGACGTGGTGGTGGTGGGCGCCGGCGGCTCGGGCCTTCGCGCGGCGCTCGGCGCGAGCGAGGCGGGGCTGAAAACCGCCTGCATCACAAAGGTCTTTCCCACCCGCTCGCACACGGTGGCGGCGCAGGGCGGGATAGCCGCCGCGCTCGGCAACATGCACCCGGACGACTGGCGCTGGCACATGTACGACACCGTCAAGGGGTCCGACTGGCTCGGCGATCAGGACGCCATCGAGTATCTCTGCAAGAACGCGGCCGAGGCTGTCTACGAGCTGGAGCACTGGGGCGTGCCGTTCTCGCGCACGGAGGACGGCAGGATTTTTCAGCGCCCGTTCGGCGGCATGACCACCGAGTTCGGCAAGGGCGGGCAGGCGCTCCGCACCTGCGCCGCCGCCGACCGCACCGGCCACGCCATGCTCCACACCATGTACGGTCAGGCGCTGAAGCAATCGACCGAATTCTTCATCGAATATTTCGCGATCGACCTCCTGATGGACGACGGCGTCTGCCGCGGCGTGGTGGCGATGGCGCTCGACGACGGGTCGGTGCACCGCTTCCGCGCCCACAAGACGATCCTCGCCACCGGCGGCTACGGCCGCATCTACTATTCCTGCACAGGCGCCCACACCCAGACCGGGGACGGAAACGGCATGGTGCTCCGCGCCGGGCTGCCGCTGCAGGACATGGAGTTCGTGCAGTTCCATCCGACCGGCATCTACGGTGCCGGCTGCCTCATCACGGAGGGTGCGCGCGGCGAGGGCGGTTATCTCACCAATTCGGAGGGCGAGCGCTTCATGGAGCGCTACGCGCCGTCCGCCAAGGATCTGGCCTCGCGCGACGTGGTCTCCCGCTCCATGACAGTGGAAATCCGGGAGGGGAGGGGCGTCGGGCCGGAGCACGACCACATCCACCTCCACCTGGAGCATCTTGACCCAAGTGTGCTCCATGAGCGGCTGCCCGGAATTTCGGAGTCGGCGAGGATCTTTTCCGGCGTCGACGTGACACGCGAGCCGATCCCGGTGCTGCCAACAGTGCACTACAATATGGGCGGCATTCCCACGAACTATCACGGCGAGGCGTTGACCAGGGCGAACGGCGATCCCGATGCGGTGGTTGCAGGCCTAATGGCGGTGGGGGAGGCCGCATCGGTCTCGGTGCACGGCGCGAACCGGCTCGGCTCGAACTCGCTGGTCGATCTCGTCGTCTTTGGGCGGGCCGCGGGGATTCGCTGCGGCGAGACCGTTTCTCCCGGCGAGCGCCACGCGGACTTGCCGCGCGACGCGGACGAGATGGCGCTGTCGCGGCTCGACCGCCTGCGTTCCGCCGATGGCGGAACGCCCACGGCAAAGCTGCGCGAGCGCATGCAGAAGGTGATGCAGGAGTTCTGCGCCGTCTTCCGCACCGGCGACGTGCTGCGCGAGGGACGGGGCCGGATCGCCGACGTTTGGCGCGACACGCGCGACCTGAAGGTGTTCGACCGCGGTCTCGTCTGGAACAGCGACCTGATCGAGACGCTCGAATTGGAAAACCTGATGCTGCAGGCCGTGGTGACCATGGAATCCGCCGCCAACCGCACCGAGAGCCGCGGCGCCCACGCGCGTGAGGATTTTCCCGCCCGCGACGACGCAAACTGGATGAAGCACACGCTCGCCTGGGCCGACGACGCGAGCAAGACGGCCCGCCTCGACGAGCGGCCGGTGCACGCCTACACGCTATCGAACGACATCACCTACATCGAGCCGCGGCCCAGGGTTTACTGATCCGTTGGCCGCACAACTCACGGGAAGGACGATGCATGCGGAAGGGGCTCTTTTGCGGCGTGCTCGTCGCAGCGATCATTCGTGGCGCCGTGCCGCTTGCCGTCGCCGCCGAGGCCGAGCAGCAGGCGGTGCGCAACCACTGCCAGACCGAGCTGAATGTGCCGCCCGGCGCCTGCGACTGTCTGGCCGGCAAGGCGGCGGAGATGAGCGAAGGCCAGCAGCAGCTGCTCGCCGCGATCCTGTCCGGCGACGATGCGCGCGCGGCTTCGCTCCGCGCGACGCTTCCCGTGGCCGAGCAGATGCAGGCCGGCTTGTTCCACGTGCATCAAACGCCAGCCTGCGCCGGTGGTTAGGAGGGGGAAAGCCAATGCGACTGATCGCGAGAGACCATGGAGTCCTTATTGCCCTTGTCGTCGCCCTTGGTCTCGCGTCGCCGGTGGGCTTAGCGGCGCCGGAACACGTGGCGACGATCGAGCAGGAATGCCAGACGCAACTCGGTCATTCGCCCGCGCGCTGCGCCTGTTTCGGCGAGACGGCGGCGGCGCAGCTTTCCGACAAGGAGCAGGCCTTTGTCGCCGCGCAGGTGATGAAGGACCAGGCCGCGATCGCGCAGATTCAGGGAACGATGACGGTGAACGAGATGATGGCTGCCGGCCAGTTCATGACCGGCATCGAGCAGCAGTGCCCATGAGAGGTCTGGTCCGCAGCTGCAACGCTGTCGCCGGAGCGGCGCTTGTTCTGCTTGTCGCCGGTCCTGTCGCGGCATGGGCGCAGACGGGCATGGGAACGCCGGAAGACCAGAAAAACATCATCGCCGGGATTTGCGGCACGCAGATTCCGCTGAACCCTGAGGGCTGCGTCTGCTTTGCGAAGCGCGCGATGACCGAGCTTAGCGATCCGCAGCGCGCCTACCTGATCCTCACCGTCATCCAGCCGCCGGCGGCCGAGCGCCTGGAGATCGCGCGCTCGCAGCAGGACTTGCGGACGATCGCGCTTTTCATCGACGCCGCCCAGAAGGGCTGCGCGGCCGTGGGCGGGCAGGCGCCCGGCCAGCCTCCCGCAGAGGGCGGCGCCGCTCCGCAATAGCCAAGAGATGTCCGCCGCAACCGCCGGCTACTCGAAGAAGCCGCTCGCCCAAAAACTCGGCTACAAGGACGGGCAGCGCGCCGCCTTCATTGCCCTCCCGCGGGAACTTGAGGAGCTTCCCGCCAGCGTCGGGTTCGGTTCCCTGACGAGGCTGACGGACTGGGGCGGGAAGCTGCCCGCCGCGCTCGATCTCATTCACGCGTTCACGACGAAAAGGTCGGAACTGGACACGCGTCTTTTTGCGCTGCAAAAGGCGCTGAAGCCCGACGGCGCGATCTGGATTTCGTGGCCGAAGAAAGCGGCGAAGGTGGCGACCGACGTGACCGAAGACAGCGTGCGCGAGGCGGCGCTCAGGCTCGACCTGGTCGACGTGAAGGTCGCCGCGGTGAATGCTGTGTGGTCGGGGCTGAAACTTGTGATCCGCAAGGAAAGGCGCTCGAAGGATCGATAGGCATGGTCCAATTCACGCTCCCCAAGAACTCGCGCGTCGGCGCGGGAAAAACCTGGCCGAAGCCGCAAGGCGCGACGCGGCTGAAGGAGTTTCGCGTCTATCGCTTCGACCCGGAGGACGGCCGCAATCCGCGCATGGATACATTCCCGGTCGATCTCGACGATTGCGGGCCGATGGTCCTGGACGCGCTGCTGTGGATCAAGAACAAGGTCGATCCGACGCTGACGCTCCGCCGCTCGTGCCGCGAGGGCGTCTGCGGCTCCTGCGCCATGAACATCGACGGCATCAACACGCTCGCCTGCACCTACGGTATCGACGAGGTGAAGGGCGCGGTGAAGGTCTACCCGTTGCCGCATTTGCCGGTGGTGAAGGACCTCGTGCCCGACCTCACGCGCTTCTACGCGCAGCACGCCTTCATCGAGCCGTGGCTGCGGACGGTTTCGCCGGAGCCGCAAAAGGAATGGCTGCAGTCGCACGGCGACCGGCTCAAGCTCGACGGCCTCTACGAATGCATCCTCTGCGCCTGCTGCTCCACCGCCTGTCCAAGCTATTGGTGGAACGGCGACCGCTATCTGGGACCCGCGGCGCTTCTTCAGGCCTATCGCTGGCTGATCGACAGCCGCGATGAGGCGACCGGCGAGCGGCTCGACGATCTCGAGGACCCGTTCCGCCTCTACCGCTGCCACACCATCATGAACTGCGCGCAGACCTGCCCAAAGGGCCTTAACCCCGCGAAGGCGATCGCCGAGATCAAGAAGATGATGGTGGCGCGGCAGGTCTAAAGCGATTGGCGTTGGGCGCTCGGGCAGGGTGTATCTCGCGTTAAGAATTGGTTAGACATGGCTCCTGATAGTCGGGCCGATCCAGACTGCGCCGGAGCTCGATCATGCGACCCGCAATCCCGTTCGCCCTCGCGGCGCTCCTCCTCGCCATGCCGGCTGAGGCCGCCAGTTTCTCGTCCTGCGTCGCGAACCTGAAGGGCGCCGTCGTCAAGGCCGGCGTCAGCCGCAATGTCGCCTCCGAGGCGCTCGACGGCGTAACGCCCGACGAAAAGGTGCTGCGACTTTCGCGGCAGCAGCCGGAGTTCAAGACGCCGATCTGGGACTATCTCGGCTTCCTGGTCGACGATCAGCGGGTCGCCGACGGGCAGGCGATGATGAGGCGCCACGACCGCGTGCTCCGGGCGGCGGAAGAGCGCTTCGGCGTGGATCGCCACGTCATCGCGGCCGTTTGGGGCGTCGAGTCCGACTATGGCAGCGAGATGGGCGACAGCTTCCTGCCGCAGGCGCTGGCAACCCTCACGTGCCAGGGCGGCCGGCGAACCGGCTTCTGGCGCGGCGAACTTGTGGCGGCGCTGAAGCTGGTGGACCGCGGCGACGTTTCGCTTAGCGGGCTGAACGGCTCATGGGCCGGCGCGTTCGGGCAGACGCAGTTCATCCCCTCCACCTATCAGCGGCTTGCGGTCGATTTTGACGGCGACGGAAGGCGAGATCTCGTGGGCTCGGTCGCCGACGCGCTCGGCTCGACCGCCAACTACCTCCGCCGCTCTGGCTGGCAGCCGGGCGGCTCGTGGATGATTGAGGTGAAGGCGCCGGATGGCTACAAGGGTCCGTCGGGGCGCAAGAGCCGCGCATCCCTCTCGGCATGGGCGAAGCGCGGCATCGTTCGCGCCGATGGCGCGCCGCTTTCGGGAGGCGCACAGGCTGGCCTCCTGCTGCCCGCGGGCGCAAGAGGACCGGGCTTCCTCGTGTTCTCGAATTTCGACGCGATCTACTCCTACAATCAGGCGGAATCCTACGCGCTCGCGATTTCGCATCTTGCCGACCGGCTGGCCGGCTACCCGGCGTTGAGGACTGGCTGGCCGACCGACGATCCCGGCCTGTCGCGCGCCGAGCGGCTGCATTTGCAGCAGCTCCTCATTTCGCACGGTTACGACATCGGCGAAGCGGACGGGAAGATCGGGCCGGTGACGCGCGGCGCGATCGCCGAAGCCGAGAAGCGCCTCGGCCTGCCGCCGACCGGCCGTCCGGGAACGAAGATATATCGCGCGCTTGGCGGGTAGCGCGCCGGCCCACTAGCGGGACTGAACCACTTACAGTCGCACATTTCATAGGAAAGGCTCGCCGCTTCAACCGAGCGTTTTGGTCTGTCATCGGGCGGCCCAGATATCGTCAATTTTCTCGTAGGTCATCCCGATCGCGTCGGCAAACCCTGCGGCGCGGTGTAGGGGGGTTCCATGAATATTATCGACCATGTCGGGCTGTCCTTTGCCGACTATCCGCGTGCGCTGCGTTTCTATGAAGCGGCGCTGGCGCCGCTCGGCATTTCCGTCGTCATGCAGGTCACGAAAGAGGAAACCGGCGGCTACGAGGGCGCGGGCTTCGGCCGCGATGGCAAGCCCGCGTTCTGGATCGGCGGTGGCGGGCGCATGGCTCCTCGAATGCATATCGCCTTCGTGGCCGACGATCGCGCTGCGGTGGACGCCTTCTTCGAGACGGCGCTTGCCGCCGGCGGCGTCGACAACGGCGAGCCGGGCGTGCGCGCCCAATACCACCCGCATTATTACGGCGCCTTCGTGCTCGATCCCGAGGGCCACAATATCGAGGCGGTCTGCCACAAGCCGGCGTGAGGCGTCGCCTCAGAATTCCGCGTCGGGATCCACGGCCAACCGGTCGACGACGTATGCCTGCAGGCTTCGCGTGACCTCCGTCGCGTTGCCGCTCGCGAAACGCTCGTGTGGAATGAGCGGACCGATGGTGATGCGGAACGTCTTCCCCTCCTTGTTGAGGAGCTCGTGGAAGACCGTCATGTCGCGCAGCTCGGTGTTCCAGTTTGCGAACCAGTAGAAGAGGCCGGAATTGCGCGACCGCACATTGACCGGGAGGATCGGCACTCCATGCTTGCGTGGCAGTGTCACCGCGGTGCCGAGCCACGGCCGCTCGTTCAGGCGGCCGTCCTTCCAATAGGCGATCCGGCCGGAAGGAAATACGACGACCGCCCTGCCTTCCTTGAAGGCGCGCGACGAGAGCATCAGCGTCTCGCGCATCTTGGGCCGGTCGCGGAAATCCTCGCGCCACTCCACCGGAATCAGGAACTCCGCGAGACGCGGATTGATGCGGATCGCGTCGCGGTTGGTGAAGATGGCGATGTCCTGCCGCACGCGCTTCAGCGTGTCGTAGATGGCGACGCCGTCGGCGATGCCGGTCGGGTGGTTGACCGCCATGACGAACGCCCCTGTTCTCGGGATGCGCTCGAGGCCGCTGATCGCAAGGTCGAGCGACAGCAGCTTGCTCACATATTCCATCGCGGCGCGGGCGGGGAGGGGGCCTGCCTCATCGGCCATGCGAACCGCATCGTCGTAGTGCAGTATCTTGTAGAGGAACGGCCTGATCAGCGGCCACCAGCGGCTGTTGACGATCTTCTGGCCACGCTCGGCAATCAGTTGATCGGTGATATGCAGGCTGCGCGGCGGGTCGAGGCCGAGCGCGCGCGACCGCACTTCCCCCACATTTCTGAGATCAGCCATTGCTGATAGTCCGCCGTTCGTGACAATGGGCGTAGGACGTGCAAGTAAGGCGGTCAAGCCCGTGAGCCATTGGGACGATGGCGGCTTCTTCGCCAAGAAAAAAACGGGGTGAGCATGGCAATTCGCTTCCTCACGCTTGCGATAGCGGGCCTGGCGGCCGTTACGACGGCCGGGTGCAGCCTCAATCTGTTTGGGCGCGGCGATCGGCAGCCTCCGCCACCGGCGCCGCTTGCCGCCGCGCCCGCCGGCACCATCACGGGAACGCCGCTCCCGCCGCCAGATGCCGTCGCCGCGGAAACGCCGGCAGGGCTTGCGGCGCTCGACCCGTCGGCGGGTGCGGCGCCCGTGCCGGCCGCGGCCGCGAGCGGCGAGATCGGCCGCACCGACCTCCTCGGCGGCTGGACAATCAGCGCCGCCGGCGAAACGTGCCAGCTGTTCATGACGCTGACGACCTGGGCCGGCGGATACCGCGCCTCAACGCGCGGCTGCGCCACGGCGACGTTCCAGGGTATTTCCGCATGGAACGTCGAGGGCAGCCAGGTGCAGCTCCTGAACGACGCCGGCACCACGGTGGCGCGGCTCATTCCCGCCTCAAGGTCGCAGCTGAACGGCCAGACGTCCGGCGGCGGGCCGGTGACGGTCACGCGCTGAGAAGGGCCGCGCCAGTCTTTCGTCCAGGCGATTCCCTGCGTGGTTGATTCCGTTTCGGGGCGCTACGAGGCGATGGCGCGATCGGGCGCGATTGTCCCGGACGCGATCCAGCGGAGCCTCGTGGCGGCGCTTGACGAGCTGAACCGGGCGATTGGGGAGCGTGCCCTGGCGCCGGGAAAAGGCGGGTTGGGCAATCTGCTTCGACGTCGCCAGAAGCCGCCGTCGCTCCGCGGCCTCTACATTTGGGGCGGAGCTGGGCGCGGCAAAACGCTGCTGATGGACCTCTTCTTCGGCACGGCCCCCACCGCCCGGAAGCGCCGCGTCCACTTCCACCCGTTCATGGCTGAGACGCACGATCGCATCGCAATCTATCGCGACCTGCTGAAACGCGGTGAGGCGAAGGATGGCGATCCGATACCGGCGGTGGCTGGCGGCATCGCATCGGAGATCGAGCTTCTGTGTTTCGACGAGTTCGCCGTCGACGACATCGCCGACGCGATGATCCTCGGCAGATTGTTCGAGCGGCTCTTCGCGCTGGGCGTGAAGGTCGTCGCGACTACCAACGTCGCGCCCGACGATCTCTACAAGGACGGGCTGAACCGCGCTCTCTTCCTGCCGTTCATCGCGCTTATCAAGAAACACATGTCGGTCTTTCACCTCGACGCGCCGCGCGACTTCCGGCTGGACAGCGAGGGTACGGAGCGACGCTACGTTACGCCGCTCGGCGCGGAGGCGGACGCATGCCTCGACGCGCACTTCCGTCATCTAGCCGGAAACGTACGCGGTGAGCCGGCGGAGATCTCCAGCAAAGGGCGACGCATCCGCGTTCCGGAGGCGCTCGACGGGCTTGCGCGTTTCGGTTTCGACGACCTCTGCTCGATCCCGCTCGGCGCCGGGGACTACCTGAAAATCGCCGAACGCTTCCACACGATCGTCCTTGCGGGCGTACCGATTCTCTCTCGGGCGCATCGCAACGAGGCGAAGCGATTCATCAATCTCATCGACACGATCTACGACATGCGCGTCCGTCTGATCGTGTCGGCGGAGGCGGAGCCGGATGCGCTGTGGCGAGGCGACGGCGTCGAAGCGTTCGAGTTTCGACGCACCTCATCGCGTCTCGTGGAGATGCGCTCCGATGCATATTGGAACGCTGCCGCGGCGAACGCGCGCCACAAAAAAGAAGCCCGGACCTTTTAGCCCGGGCTTCTTAAGTGCTTGTATTCTAGGTCGTTTTGCCGGCGTCGCCGGCTGCCGTCGTTGCGGCTCGCCTTCGCGGCTCGCCGCTTCGCAGCCTAACGCTTCGCGGCCTTCTTCTTGGCAGCCTTCTTCTTGGCGGCTTTCTTCTTGGCAGGCTTACGCGATTTCTTCGCCGCTGCTTTCTTCGCAGCGACGCTCCTCGCGGCCTTCGCGCCAGAGGATGTTCTGCCGGTCGTTGCTTTGGCCATTGTGGTCTCCCCTGATGACCGACTCAGTGTGATCGGCCGGTCGCACGCTAGCAAAGACGCAACCGATGCGTAAGGGAGGAGTCGCGTCGAAAGCGCTTTTTTCTACAGCCTCGTTCTGCTTGCCACACTATGCCAATCGCGGTAGTGACCCGCGCGCATTCCACACATCGCATCATCGCGTCGAGGGAAGGCATCTCATGGGCCGTAGGAAGATCGCACTGATCGGCGCGGGTCAGATCGGCGGCACGCTTGCGCATCTCATCGGATTGAAAGAGCTCGGCGACGTCGTGCTCTTCGACATTCAAGAGGGCATACCGGACGGCAAGGCGCTCGACATCGCGGAGTCATCTCCGATCGACGGCTTCGATACGCGCTACGCCGGCGCGCAGTCATATGAAGCGATCAAGGGCGCCGATGTGATCATCGTGACGGCGGGCGTGCCGCGCAAGCCGGGCATGAGCCGCGACGATCTTCTCGAAGTGAATCTTAAGGTGATGGAACAGGTCGGCGCCGGCATCCGCAAATATGCAGGCGACGCTTTCGTCATCTGCATCACCAATCCGCTCGATGCGATGGTGTGGGCGCTGCAAAAATTCTCCGGCCTTCCCGGCAACATGGTCGTCGGGATGGCCGGCGTGCTCGACTCGTCCCGCTTTCGCTACTTCCTTGCGCAGGAGTTGAACGTCTCCGTGCAGGACGTGACCGCCTTCGTGCTGGGCGGGCATGGCGACAGCATGGTGCCTCTCGTCCGCTATTCCGCTGTCGCCGGTATCCCCTTGCCGGACCTCGTTAAAATGGGCTGGATCAGCGACAAGCGGCTGGGGGAAATCGTGCAGCGGACGCGCGATGGCGGTGCCGAGATCGTCGGCCTGCTGAAGACCGGCTCCGCCTATTATGCGCCAGCGGCATCGGCGGTCGCGATGACCACGAGCTTCCTCAAGGACAAGAAGCGCGTGCTGCCCTGCGCGGCGCGGCTGCAAGGTCAGTACGGACTGGACGATCTTTATGTCGGCGTGCCTGTCGTCATCGGCGCGGGCGGCGTCGAGCGTATCATCGAGATCGATCTCGACCGGAGCGAACGCGCGATGTTCGAAAAGTCGGTCGAGGCGGTACGCGCGCTTTGCGAGGCGTGCACGCGCATCCAGCCGGCGCTTGCCTGAGCACGCGCGTCGGCGCCGCGCGGCATTGCGATGAACATCCACGAATATCAGGCGAAGAGCATCCTGAAGGCGTACGGTGCGCCGGTCGCCGAAGGCGTGGCGATCGACGACGCGAGCGAAGCGGAGAGCGCCGCGAAGCGGCTCCCAGGTCCCGTCTACGTGGTGAAGAGCCAGATTCACGCCGGCGGACGCGGCAAGGGGCGCTTCAAGGAGCTTGGGCCAGGCGCGATGGGCGGCGTACGGCTCGCGAAGAACGTCGATCAAGTCGTCGCCCACGCACGCGAGATGCTCGGCAAGACACTGGTCACCAAACAGACAGGGGCAGCCGGCAAGCAGGTCAACCGCTTGTACATCGAGGACGGCGCGGCGATCGCGCGCGAGCTCTATCTGTCGCTGCTGGTCGATCGGACTGTTGGCCGCGTCGCATTCGTCGCGTCGACGGAGGGCGGCGTCGACATCGAGACAGTTGCCGCCGCGACGCCGGAAAAGATCGCCACCGTCGCCATCGATCCGGAAGCGGGCGTCACCGACAAGGACGCGGCGAAGCTTGCCGACGCCTTGAAGCTCGAAGCGCCGGCGCGTGGCGAGAGCGGCGCGCTCTTCAAAGCGCTCTACCAGGCGTTCGTCGAAAAGGACATGAGCCTGCTCGAGGTCAACCCGCTCGTCGTCCTGAAGGACGGTCACCTTCGCGTGCTCGACGCCAAGGTGTCGTTCGACAACAGCGCGCTCTTTCGCCATCCCGACGTGGCGGCGCTCCGCGACGAGACGGAGGAGGACCCGAAGGAGATCGAGGCCTCCAAGCACGACCTTTCCTATGTGGCGCTCGCCGGCACGATCGGCTGCATGGTGAACGGCGCGGGCCTCGCCATGGCCACCATGGACATCATCAAGCTTTACGGAGGCGAGCCGGCGAACTTCCTCGACGTGGGCGGCGGGGCGTCGGCCGAGAAGGTGAAGGCCGCGTTCAAGATCATCACCGCGGACCCGAACGTAAAAGGCATCCTGATCAACATCTTCGGCGGCATCATGCGGTGCGATACGATAGCCGAGGGCGTCGTCGCCGCCGTGAAGGAAGTCGGGCTGAAAGTGCCTCTTGTCGTGCGCCTCGAAGGCACAAACGTCGACAAGGGCAGGGCGATTTTGAACGAAAGCGGCCTTGATGTCGTTGCCGCCGACGACCTCGACGACGCGGCGCAGAAGATCGTGAAGGCGGTCGGGAAATAGCGGCGGCGCCTGATGTCCATCCTCATCGACAGAAACACCAAGGTCATCGTCCAGGGCCTGACCGGCAAGACTGGCAGCTTTCATACCGAGCAGGCGCTCGCCTATCACGGCACCAAGATGGTCGCTGGCACGCACCCCAAGAAGGGCGGCGAGATGTGGACCGGCCATGTGAACGGCGTCGAGAGGCAGCTTCCGATCTTCGCCACCGTCGCCGAGGCGAGGGAAAAGACCGGCGCCAACGCCTCCGTCATATATGTACCGCCGGCGGGGGCCGCCGCGGCGATCGAAGAGGCGGTCGAGGCGGAAATGCCGCTCATCGTCTGCATCACCGAGGGTATTCCGGTGCTCGATATGGTGCGGGTCAAGGCAAGGCTCGACCGGTCGAAATCGCGCCTGATCGGCCCGAACTGCCCGGGTGTGCTGACGCCGGAAGAATGCAAGATCGGGATCATGCCGGGTTCCATCTTCAAGAAGGGCTCGGTGGGTGTTGTTTCCCGCTCGGGTACGCTTACCTACGAGGCGGTGTTCCAGACTTCCCGGGCCGGACTCGGCCAGACCACCGCGGTCGGCATCGGCGGCGACCCGGTGAAGGGAACGGAGTTCGTCGACGTGCTCGAAATGTTCCTCTCTGACGGGGCGACGCGTGCGATCATCATGATCGGCGAGATTGGCGGCGCGGCGGAGGAGGACGCGGCGCAGTTTCTTGCCGATGAAAAAAAAAGGGGACGCTGGAAGCCGACGGTCGGCTTCATCGCCGGCCGCACCGCGCCTCCTGGGCGGACCATGGGCCACGCCGGGGCGGTGATCTCCGGCGGCAAGGGGGGAGCGGAAGACAAGATCGCCGCGCTCGAGGCGGCGGGCATCCGCGTTTCTCCTTCCCCGGCTAAGTTGGGGGAGACGCTCGCGGCGCTGTTGAATGGGTGAACCCGGCCCGGATATGCGTGGCCCGGCGTTCATATAGACCGCAATCGAAGGACGGGGCTCGTCCCCGCAAGTATGTGATGGCTCGACGAGAAGCGAACGAAGCCTTTCAGCTCTCCTCTTTTCTCTATGGCGGCAACGCCGCTTATCTCGAAGACATGTATGCGCGCTACCAGGAGCGGCCGGACTCCGTCGAGGCCGGCTGGAGCGACTTCTTTGCCTCGCTGAAGGACCCGAAAGAGACGGTCATCGCCGAGGCGCGCGGGCCGAAGTGGCGGCGGAGCGACTGGCCGATCGTCGCGAACGGCGAGATGGTCGCGGCTTTCGACGCGAACTGGCTGCCGGTCGAGCAACGCGTCGGCGACAGGATCAAGGCTGGCGCGCAGAGGCGCGGCGTCGAGGTCTCCGAACACGAGGTCTTCCAGGCGACGCGGGATTCGCTCCGCGCGCTGATGATGATCCGCGCTTACCGGATGCGCGGCCACCTGCACGCCAACCTCGACCCGCTCGGCCTGGCCGGTCTGCGCGACGAGTACCGCGAGCTCGATCCGGAAACCTATGGCTTCACCGAGGCCGACCTCGACCGCCCGATCTTCCTCGATCACGTGCTCGGGCTGGAATTCGGGACGATCCGCGAAATGCTGGAGATCCTGCGCCGCACCTACTGTTCGACGCTCGGCGTGGAGTTCATGCACATCTCCGATCCGCAGGAGAAGGCCTGGATGCAGGAGCGGATCGAGGGCCCGGACAAGGGCATCGCCTTCACCACCGAGGGGAAGCGGGCGATCCTGAACAAGCTCGTCGAGGCGGAGGGCTTCGAGAACTTCCTCGACCTCAAATACACCGGCACCAAGCGCTTCGGCCTCGACGGCGCCGAGGCCGTCATCCCGGCGCTCGAGCAGATCATCAAGCGCGGCGGCGCGCTCGGCGTGCGCGACATCGTGTTCGGCATGGCGCACCGCGGCCGGCTCAACGTGCTGGCGCAGGTGATGGGCAAGCCGCATCGCGCGATCTTCCACGAGTTCAAGGGCGGCTCGTGTTCGCCCGACGATGTCGAGGGCTCCGGCGACGTGAAGTATCACCTCGGCGCGTCGTCCGACCGCGAGTTCGACGGCAACCAGGTGCACCTCTCGCTTACCGCCAACCCGTCGCACCTCGAAATCGTCAATCCGGTGGTGCTCGGCAAGGTGCGCGCCAAGCAGGACCAGCATGGCGCGACCCGCGAGGATCGCACCATGGTGATGCCGCTGCTCATCTCGGGCGATGCGGCGT
>JBOHKB010000103.1:0-23699 GCA_050728815.1 Propylenella sp. | reverse complement strand
GCTCATCGGCGCCGAGCGCCGGATACGTGTCGTTGCCGATGACGAGCGCGACGCGCTTTTCCGCCGCGGCGGGTGCCGCCGCTAGAAGAAGCCCCGCGGCGAGAAGGATCAGTCTGGCTAGCGTCCGCAATCCGACCCTCGTTCAGAGAGAGGTGTATTACTGCGAGGGAGGCGCGGCCAGTCAAGCGCGGCGGATGACGATCGCGCCCAACCAGCCGCCGGCCTACGGGTTCGGCAGTTCGCCGGCTTCGCTCGCCGCAAATTCCTCGAGCGCCGCGAGCGTGCGGGAATCGAACGTCTTGTCCGGCCGGCCGGAATTGTAGCCCAGCCCCTCCAAGGCAAGCGAGATGTTCTTTCTTGTCTCGTCCGTAAGCTGCGCGCCGCGGTTCTCGATCAGCCCGCGTCGCGCCTCTCCGCCCTTCCGCCAGAGCGCCCGCATCAGGTGATGCACAACCAGAGATGAATCGTTGGGAAGTCCGCCTTTCCCGTCACGTCCGCGATGCGTACTCCTCCAACGCCGCTTTCGTGCTCGGCCCGAACGAGCCGTCGATCGCACCGGAATAAATCCCCTCGGATTGCAGTGCCTTCTGAATCTCCTGCCGGAGCTGCGACGACAGACCCGCCGCCTTCTTTTCGATCAGTTCGCGCTTGGCGTCGGCGCTCTCGAAGGCAAGGGCCCGCATGAAGTGGAAGGCGGCCTGCTTCAGGTCGCGCGGCAACCCGCCGCCGCCGCCATAGTAGAAGCCGCCAAGCGCCCAGTTGGCATCGGGGTCGCCCTGACCGGCGGCGAGCCGGAACCAGCGCACGGCCTCGGCGTCGTCCTTCTTCACGCCATCGCCGGTGAAATACATGATGGCGAGGTTGTTACGGGCTTTGACGTTGCCCTGGTCGGCGGACATGCGGAACCATTTCGCCGCCTCGGCGGCATCCTGCTTCACGCCCTGGCCGCGATAATAGTTGAGCGCCAGGTTGAACTGGGCGTCGGCGCGGCCTTGCTCGGCCGCAAGCTGCGTCCACTTCACCGACTCGGCCTTATCCTCCTTCACGCCTTGGCCGTAGAAGTAGGCGCGGCCGAGCGCCGACTGCGCGCGAGCATTTCCCTGCTCGGCGGCCATGCGGTACCAGTTCACCGCCTCGACCTTGTTCTCTTCCACACCGCGGCCGCGGTCGAAGAGCGATCCGGCGGCGAATTGCGCGTCGGCGTATCCGAGTTTGCCGGCGGTCGAGTAGTGGCCGAGCGCGCCGGTGAGGTCCTCGGCGGCTTCGGTCGCCCGGCCGAGCAGATACATGAGCTTGGTGTCGGTCGGCCGCGCGGCTAGCTCCTCCTTGCACGCGGCGATTGCAGCGGAGGCCTCGATGTCGTCGACCGCCTTTTCGCCGACCAGCTCCTCGCATTGGGCTCCGTTCGCCTGGGTCGGCGTTGTCGTCTCGATATGCTCCGGCGTTGGGCCGCGGTCGATGAGCGCGATCCGTTCCTCGGCGAACACCGCGAATTGGCAATTGCGGAAGCGGTTCACGTGGTCTTCGAGCGCCGCCCGCGTGCCGATGTCCTTCGCCTCCTGGTAATGCGCCTCGGCGAGCGCACACGCATCCCCGCTCGTCGCGAGCTTTGCCGGCGCCGTCTCGATGCTGCGGCATGTCTCCGAAAGGCAGGTCCTGCCGGAAACCTGGTCGTAGTAGGCGGGCGACTGGCGATGCGGGTTGGCGATTTCCTTAACTGCCGTCTGCGCGGCCTTGATTGCATCGTTCAGCCAGACGTCGTCGAGGAGATAAGGAAGGAAGGTCCGCGTGAACACGCTGTTCCGGTTCGTGTCGCCGTCGGAGAGCCGATCGAGCGCCGTCTCTCCCGCCCCGGCCGAGAAGATCACGAATGTGCCTTCAGAGGCGTCGACGCGCGCGAGCCCGCGGCTCATGCCGATGCTGCGTCCGGCCACCGTCGAGGTGAAGGGGTTGTCGCGGCAGGCGTCGACGATGGCGACCTTGAGCTTCGCGCCGCGGTTGGTCATCTCGTCGAGAATGCCGTTGGCGCCGTTCTGCAGCGAGATCGAGATGCGCGAAAGCAGCGCTTCGCTGGCCTGCCGCGGCGCGTCGGTGCCGACCAGCATGTTCTGCGTGCCGTCGCTCCAGCCGTGGCCTGAGTAGAAGAAGACCGCCGTGTCACCCTGGTCGATCGAATCGAGGAAGGAGGCGATGGCGAGATCCATGTCGAGCCGCGTCAGGTCGGTCTTGAGATCGACCGAATCGAAGCCCTTCGTCCTCAGCGCCGAGGCGACATCGGTGGCGTCGGCGACGGCCTTCTGGAGGGCCGGCAGCTCGCTATAAGCGTCATTGCCGATGATGAGGGCGACGCGTTTTGCGTCGGCTTCCGCGCCGCTCAGCACCGCGAAGGCGACCACGGAGGCGGAAGCGAGGCGAACAAGAGCGCGAATCATGGGAATCTCCCCGACTCGATTGCCACAGTCGGCCAGCGCGCCCTTGCCGGGTCCGGCGTGGATTCCTCCAACCACACCCGACCGGGGCGAGCGACGCATCGTCGCACGGCTTTGTTTCGTGCTAGCGACTTCGGCTGATTATTGCGTTTCGCGGAGCCGGCGCAAGGCCGCATGGCCATATTCGGCACTGCCGGCCGCGACCCTCATGCGCACGCGACGGTTCATTGCGGGGCATTGGCGCCGAGCGAAACATTCAGCCTTTCGTGCAAGGTCTGCGGCGCGGAATCGATGATTTCCGCGATCACCCCGAGCGAGATAGGCGCGGCGGGCGCAATGGTGACGTCGAACGATTTCGGCTCCAGCAGGAAATCGATCATAAGCTGTGTGAGCCGCAGCTCGAAGGCGGGGTCGAACGGCAGGTTCCCTTGGAGATCGACGATCGCCTCCTGCACCAGCTCGGCCCGCGAGGTTTTTTGCTGCTCAGCGGCGACGGTATCGAGGAAGCGGCCCCCGAAGGAAGCGTCGTCGTAGCGCACGGTCGCCGACTGCACCTCGATCGCCTTAAGGGCCTCGTCGATCGCGCCGTGTTGCTGAAGGACGATGCCTATCCGCGGCAAGGCGCGCAATACGCCCGTTGCCGAAAGCGCGCCTCCATCTTCGAGGCGAATAGTGAGGTCGCGCACCGTCGTCATATCGCTCGCGAGATCGCGCGCGCCATCCCAGGAAATGTCGAATGCGACGCGCTCGTAGCCCATCCGGCGGAACGGGTGGGACTCGGGGAAATTCTCCTTTGCGAGTGAAACGCGCTCGATGCGTCCCTTCGTGAGTTGCGGCCGGTCGCCAACGAAATCGCCAACCTCCATGTGAGCGAAGTCGACGGTGACGGCATCAGCGATGCCGGCATCGCTGATCTTTAGCGCCTTCGCTTCCATCGTGCGGAACTGATAGCCTAAGGAAGGGGCGCCTACGCCCGCCGTCAGATTCGACACGGTTGCAAAATCGGTAATGACGAAGCTCTCGAGCGAGCCCCGTGGACTGTCGGCGATCACGCCGTCCAGAAAACTGATGCGCGGGCTGGTCAGCGCAGCCCCCGTGATCGCGGGGCGCTCGATCACCGTGCGGCGGAATGTGAGGGTGGAGCTGCCAAGCGGCGCGCCCGTGATGCTCAGCGTGTCGATGACGACGGCCTCGCCTTCTCTCCGCGCGGCGTCGAACGTGATCACGAGATCGTCGACCTGATAGCCGAAGCGCTTCCCGTCGAACGTCACCTCGATCGAGACGCCGCCGGTCATCGCCGTCGCCAGCGCCCGGACGACCGCCGCCGGATCGACGGACACTGCCGGTGTCGCCCCGCCGCTCTCATTCGAGGCCGCGCCCCCGCCCGTACGGCGTTCCGGAACCACGGTCGCGACAGTGAGCTGGCCGATCAGGATGCGGGCGAGGCTTGCGAACTCGCAATTCCCGAACCGCTCGACGTGATCCTGCAGCGCCTCGAGCAGGCCGGAGTCGCGCGCCGTCTCGAAGTGAAGCTCGGCCCCGGCGCAGTTCGCTTCGCCGCCCGGGGGCGTCACGCGCTCGCTACCGCGTCCGGCGAGATAGATGTCGCGAGCGCGCGCCTGGTCGTAGTGGGCCGGGTTCTGCTGATGCCCGACCGTCTTTGCGAGTCGCGCCACCTCCTCGTTGACCGTGTAGGCAATGTCGATCAGGCTTTGCCCCGGCTTCTGCAGCGACGGCGCCAGCACCCGAGTGAACACCGAGTTCGGATTGTTGTCGTCGTCGCCGAGGCGATCGAGCGCCTGCTCGCCGAACCCCGCCGAGTAGAGGCCGAACACGCCCTGCGTCTCGACCTCGGGCGTGCGTGTCAGCCCGCGCGCCGCATCACCGAAGGCGCGCGTTCCGCCTTTGCTGAACGGATTGTTGCGGCAGGCGTCGAGCACCACCATCGCCACGCGCACGCCGCGCGACTTAAGTTCGCTGACCACCATCGCTTCCGAGACGGCGCTGAATTTTACCAGGTTCTCGCCGCCGGCCTCCGCCGAGGGGATGTCGGAGGGGAGGAGATAGTTCGCCCCGTCGATCGCCACGCCGTGGCCGGCGAAGAAGAAGAACGCGATGTCGCCCTGCTGCAGCTTGTCGGCGGTGCCGACGAGCGTGGCCAGCATCTCGCCGCGCGAAAGGTTCTCGCCGCGCGTGACCTCGAAGCCGATCGCCTCCAACGCGTCTCCGATCGTGTTGGCGTCATTGACCGCCTTCTTGAGCTGTTCGTTGGCGGCGAGCGAACGGTATTCGTCGTTGCCGATGACGAGAGCGACGCGCTTCTCGGCGAAGGCCGGTGCAGCGACAAGCGGCAGAAGGATCAGGAAAGCGAGGAGACGCAATCCGGTCAGCATCGAAGCCCCCAGAGTGGCGATTGCGAAGAAGGTAGCGCCGCACGCCTGCGCCCTCAAGCGCCCGCGCGGCCTCTCTGCTTTGCGGCGAATGCCAGCTCTTTCGCCGCCGCCCGCCGGGCCCGGTAGTAGGCCCAGAAGAGCCGCGCCGCGACGCCCCGCCACGGAGACCATTTCTCCGCGACCTTGCGGAGCTTCTTCTCTTCTGGGCGCTTGCGCATCATGAGCCCCTGATGCACGGCGGCCTGCAGCGCAAGATCGCCGGCCGGAAAGATGTCCGGATGGCCGACGCAGAAAAGGAGATAGATTTCGGCTGTCCACGGCCCGATGCCCTTGAGCTGCACCATCTCCGCCAACGCCTCCTCGGCCGGGAGGTGATGGATCGCGTCGAGATTGAAGCCATTCGCCATCGCAGCGGCGATGCCGGTCAGCGTGCGGATTTTCGGCCGCGAAAGGCCGGCGGATTTGAACGCTTCCTCCGGCGTGGCGAGGAACGTTTCCGCCGTGAACGGATCGACCGCCGCCCTGAGCCGCCCCCAGATCGCCGCCCCCGCCATGTCGGAAATCTGCTGCGAGGTGACGATCGACGCGAGCCCCTCGAACCCGCCGTCGCGCCGCCTGAGCGGCAGCGGCCCGGCGATTTCGGCAATTGGCCCAAGCCGCGGGTCGACGGCAAGCAGCGCCTTCGTCGCTCGCGTGATGTCGCCCTCGGTTTCGATCGGCTTCAATGTCAGTGGGTCGGACTGGAAGTTGCGCTCAGGCGGCATTGTCCCGCTGCTTATCGCCTCGGTAGCGCTTCGCCACGTACTCCTCCACCAGCGCCTTGAAATC
The DNA here is from genome assembly GCA_050728815.1 of Propylenella sp. GTDB lineage: Bacteria > Pseudomonadota > Alphaproteobacteria > Rhizobiales > Afifellaceae > DASWJZ01. The sequence goes on along the minus strand of JBOHKB010000103.1, from coordinate 18,049 downwards.
GGCGGCGAGCATCGGGCCGCGCAGCGTGACCGCCTTCGCGCCGTCGATGAAGACCGGAGCGGTCGGCTGCTCGCCGGTGCCCGGCAGCGAGATGCCGATGTCGGCGTGCTTCGATTCGCCCGGGCCGTTCACGATGCAGCCCATTACCGCGACCTTCAGCTCCTCGACGCCGGGATATGTCTCGCGCCAGACCGGCATGCGCTCGGAGAGCATCCCTTGGACCTCTTTGGCTAGCTCCTGGAAGACCGTCGATGTCGTGCGCCCACAGCCGGGGCAGGCCGCGACGATCGGCACGAAGGCGCGAAAGCCCATCGTCTGGAGGATCTCCTGCGCGACCTTCACCTCGAGCGTGCGGTCGCCGCCGGGATCAGGCGTGAGCGAGATGCGGATCGTATCGCCGATTCCCTCCTGCAGGAGGATGCCGAGCGCGGCGGACGAGGCGACGATGCCCTTCGAACCCATGCCGGCTTCGGTCAGCCCGAGATGGAGCGCGTAGTCGCAGCGGGCCCCGAGCATGCGGTAGCAGGCGATCAGGTCCTGCACTTGGCTAACCTTGGCGGAGAGGATGATGCGGTCGCGCCCGAGGCCGATCTCTTCCGCCCGCGCCGCCGACAGCAGCGCCGACTGCACCATCGCCTCGCGCATGACGGCGCCCGCCGACATCGGCTCTGCGCTTTTGGCGTTCTCGTCCATCAGCCGTGTCAGGAGCGCCTGGTCCAGAGAACCCCAGTTGACGCCGATCCGGACCGGCTTCTTATTCTTGATCGCCATCTCGATGATGGCGCCGAACTGCCGGTCCTTCTTCTCCTTGAAGCCTACGTTCCCCGGATTGATGCGATATTTGTCGAGCGCTTCGGCGCAGGCGGGGTGATCGGCGAGCAGCTTGTGGCCGATGTAGTGAAAATCGCCGACGAGCGGCACCTTCACCCGCATCTTCTCCAGCCGGTCGCGGATGTGCGGCACCGCCGAGGCTGCCTCGTCGCGGTCAACGGTGATCCTGACCAGCTCCGAACCGGCGCGGGCGAGCGCCGCCACCTGCTGTGCGGTCCCCTCGACGTCGGCCGTGTCGGTGTTCGTCATCGACTGCACGACGATCGGCGCCCCGCCGCCGACCATGACGCCGCCCACATCGACCCCGACGGACTTCCGGCGGGGGAGGGGCGCGGCCGAAACCGCCTCGGGCAGGCACTGAAGGTTCATTTTTCGTCTCGCTTAAGCGGTGGAACAGGTGGCGAAAACGCCCCCTAAAGTCAACGCGACCGTTCCCCTCCGCCTCTATGGGAGGGATAGGGGAGGGTTTCGCAGCGCAGTTTTGCATGAGATTGTGAAATTCCAGCAATGCGATCCGACTAGAGAGGTTATCGCCATGCTTAGCATTCGGCTGCCCCCTGATCTCCAGAAACGCTTGGAAAAGTTCGCCAAGAGAACGGGTCGCTCGAAAAGGTCCCTCGCTACGGAGGCGATTGTGATGCGCCTCGGCGACATCGAGGATCGCTATTCCGGTTCCTGGCGACCTGGAGATGACAAGAAGCGCACTTCGCGCGTGGGCCGCAGATGACAAGAGTCAGATGGTAGAGAACGCTGAAGCATCGGGCTGGCAGTGAGGCCGCTCTCTGCGGTCGTATTCGCTTCCCTGGTCGGCCTGTCGTCTTCGGGCCTATCTGGATGCACCGATCCGTTCGAAGCTCTCTGCGAGACGACCGTTCACTCAAGAGTTCCGACACCCGGCGGTGACACGGTAGCGGTCGTGTTCGATATTGACTGCGGGGCGACGACACCGTTCAACACCCAGGTGAGCATTGCGCCCGCAGGCAAGCCGTTCTTCGCCGATGAGTATGAGCCGGTCTTTGTTGTTCACGGCCGGCATTCCTTGAACCCTGCTTGGATTGACGAAAGCACGCTCGAAATTCACGCACCGGCAGGTGAGAGGATTTATCGCAAAGAAATCGACAGAGGCGGAATTGTGATCAGGTACGACTAAGTCCTGTGATGGACCATCTGCATTGCGCCTCGTGGGAACCCGCCATAAAGAACGCCCATGCTCAAAGGCAAATCCGCGGTCGTCACCGGCTCCAACTCCGGCATCGGGCTCGGCATCGCCGAGGCGCTCGCTGCCGAGGGCGTCAACGTCGCCCTCAATTCCTTCACTGACAGCGCCGACGACCGCGCCATCGCCGCGCGCATCGCTTCGACGCATGGCGTCAAAGCAAAATACATCCGCGCCGACGTGGCCAACGCCGCCGAATGCCGCGCGCTTGTCGTGCAGGCGACAGAGGCGTTCGGGCCGATCCAGATTCTGGTCAACAACGCCGGCATCCAGCACGTCGCGCGCGTCGAGGAGTTTCCGATCGAGCGCTGGAACGCGATCATCGCGATCAACCTCTCCTCTGCCTTCCACACGACGGCGCAGGCGATCCCCGCGATGCGCGCCGCCGGTTGGGGCCGCATCGTCAACATCGCCTCCGCGCACGGGCTGACCGCCTCGCCCTTCAAGTCGGCCTACGTCTCCGCCAAGCACGGCCTCGTCGGCTTCACCAAGACCGTGGCGCTCGAGCTTGCGGAGGAAAACATCACCTGCAACGCCATCTGCCCCGGCTATGTGCTGACCCCGCTGGTCGAGATGCAGATCGCGGATCAGATGAAGGTGCACAATCTGCCGCGCGAGCGCGTGGTCAAGGAGGTGATGCTGCAGCGCCAGGGGCGGCGCGAGTTCGCCCGCATCGAGGATATCGGCGCGCTCACCGTGTTCCTCTGCTCCGACGCCGCGCAGCAGATCACCGGCACGGCCATCTCGATCGACGGCGGCTGGACGGCGCTTTGAGGCGCGCGTGGGAGACGCGGCGGTGAGCCTCGCCGGCAAGACGCTCTTCGTCACTGGCGCGTCGCGCGGCATTGGGCTTGCGATCGCGCTCCGCGCCGCGCGTGACGGCGCCAACATCGCCATCGCCGCCAAGACGACGACCCCGAACCCAAAACTCGAAGGCACGATCTTCACCGCGGCGGAGCAGATCGAAAGGGCGGGCGGCCGCGCGCTGCCGCTTGCCGTCGATATCCGCGACGAGGAGGCCGTGAAGGACGCGATTGGCAAGACCGCAGAAAAATTCGGCGGCATCGACATCGTGGTCAACAACGCATCGGCGATCAGCCTGACCCGCACGCCCGACACCGAGATGAAGCGCTTCGATCTGATGCATCAGATCAACACGCGCGGCACGTTCATGGTCACCAAATACGCGTTGCCGTGGCTCGAACGCGCGGAGAACCCGCACGTGCTGATGCTCTCGCCACCGCTCGACATGCGCGAGAAATGGTTCGCGCCGCACCTCGCCTACACCATGGCGAAATTCGGCATGAGCCTCTCAGTGCTGGGCTTCGCCGGCGAGTTCCGCGCGCGCGGCATCGCCGTCAACGCGCTCTGGCCGCGCACCACCATCGCCACCGCCGCGATCAGGAATCTGCTCGGCGGCGAGGCGGTGATGCGCGCCTCGCGCACGCCCGAAATTCTCGCCGACGCCGCCCATCTCATCTTTCAGAAGCCGGCGCGTACGTTCACGGGTAATTTCCTGATCGACGACACGTTCCTCAAGTCGGAGGGCGTAACCGATCTCGACAAATACCGCGTCGATCCGAGCGTACCGCTGCAGCCGGATTTCTTCGTGCCGGACGACGCCTGAGAAAGCCGCTGCACCGCACCTGGGCAGAAATTTTCTCTGCGCGGGGGAGTTTGCGAACGGCGTGTCTTTCGGGATGCAAAGCTTGGAACCGACGCCTTGGCGGCGCGCAAGCGAGCGCGATAGCCTGAGAGGCGAGTCGGAGTGAGCGTGGGGAGCGACTATTCATGCCTTGGCCCCTCTACTTTCAGTCCCTTATCGGCGGTGCTGTCATTGGCCTCGCGGCGGCGATGCTTCTTCTCATCAACGGCCGCGTTGCCGGTGTGATCGGCGCTGTGGGTGGGGTCGTCGACGGCTTGCTCGGAAGAATCGACGGCGAGTTTTGGGAGCGGACCGCCTTCGTTGCGGGCCTAATCTTGGGGCCATTCGTCTTTCTGCTTGTCTTCGGCGCGCTCCCTGCGGTCACAATCACCGCGTCATTGCCGGTCCTTGTCGCGGGCGGGCTGCTCGTCGGATTTGGGACGCGGCTCGGCAAAGGCTGCACCGCCGGCCACGGCGTCTGTGGGCTGGCGCGGCTTTCGCCGCGCTCGATTGTGGCGGTCGCGACCTTCTTCGGGGTCGCAATCGTGACCGTCTTCGCCATGGAGCACGTGCTGTGAAGGCGGCGCGCACCGTGGCGTCGCTCGCCATCGGAACGGTGTTCGGCTTCGGGCTGACGCTTGCCGGCGTGCTGGACCCGGCGACGATTCGCAACTTCCTGGATTTCTTCGGCCCGTTCGATCCCCGGCTCGGTTTTGTTTTCGCCGGGGCACTGCTCGTATCGGCTGCCGGCTATCTGACGTCGCGCCGGCGCGCGGGACCCGCGCTCGGCGGTGGCTTCGCGATTCCCACAGGCCGCCCGATCGACCAGCCGCTGGTTCTCGGCGCGGCCCTTTTCGGCGTCGGCTGGGGCATGGTCGGCCTCTGTCCCGGACCGGCGATTGCCGGCCTCGCCCTCGGGCTCCCCTCGATCTTCATCTTCACCGCGTCGATGCTGGTCGGGATTGCCGCGCACGACCTCTGGCTCAGCCGCAGCGTCGCCCAAGAGGCGGCCGCATCGTCGTAGGTTTGGCGCGGGCCCGGGTGGCGCTGGTTTGCTATCGAGCCGGGCAGAACATCCACGGGAGCAAGAACGTCTCTTTCGAACTGACTCACTGGTCCTGCGCGTAGTGTTCGGCGACGCGTTCTTCAACAGTGAGTTTCTTATCCACCACAGGCTCCTTCACTTCGTTCCAATGCCGATATTGATCGGGTTGGTGAGCCGCGCCGTACGGCTCACTCCCGCGCGCTCACGCACCATTCGATCGAGCGAGTCCTGAACGACGCTCCTCTCGGGGTCGGTCAGAGCAAGGCTGCCGAGCACAGTCTCCACGATCGGGTTGCTCCAGATCAGCCATTCCCAGAGGGCCGTTCCATCGGCGAACTCGGTCTTCTCGGTGATCGTCTCGACCTTGACGTTACGCAGCCCGGCGTCTGCCAGCTCGCTTCGCAACCGCTGCGGATCCTGCAGCTGGAAGGGAAGCGGCGGCGGATCCATCGGCGGACCGGTGAAGTCCGGCCGGACCGACTGGACGGCGCCGACGAGGAATCCGAAGAACTCGATCCTGTGCGGGTCGCCGTAGACGTTCATCAGCACGCGACCACCGGGCTTCACCACCCGCGCCATTTCACGGATGCCCTTCGGCATGTCGGGGAAGAGCATGACGCCGAACTGCGATCCGGCGCAGTCGAAGCTCTCGTCATCGAGATCGAGCGCGTGGCCGTCCATGACGCGGGTCTCGATATCGAGTCCCTCGGCCCTTGCGCGCTCGCCCAGCAGCTTGAGCATGACCGGCGACTGGTCGGTCGCCAGCACCTTTGCACCGAGTCGTGCGGCGGGGATGGAGAGGGCGCCGCCGCCGGCGGCGACATCGAGAAAGCGCGCCCCGGTTCGAAGGCCGGCGCGGCTGAGTCCCTCATTGCCGAGCCACATCTGTGTGGGCGTGTTCGTTCTGTCGTACCCGGGCGCGATCCTGTCCCACGCCGCCCGCGTATCCTCGCTGGAGGAAGAAGGCTCCGTCGCCGTCCTGCGCATTGCCTGGCTCATCGTTCCGCTCCGTGTCGGTTCGGTCGTGAGCCCGCAGATAGGACGGCGAGGACATCCAACCTTTGCCGCAAATCCGAGTTTCTTTGCACCGGGGCGAACCGCGGGGAGGCGGATTGAGGCGCGGATGGATGCTCTTTCAGAGGCGCTGAAGTCGGTGCATATGACCGGCGCCATCTTCTATCACGCGGAGTGCACGGCTCCCTGGGGCTTCCGCGTGCCGCATCTCGGCGAGGCCGCGCATGTGCTTTCGCCGGGCACCGAGCGGCTGGTCGCCTACCATCTCGTTACCGAGGGACGCGCGACCGTCCGCTTCGACGGCATGCCCGAGGTGCCGATCGAGGCCGGCGACATCATTATCAATCCGCATGGCCTGCCCCACACCGTGTCGAACGGCTCGCCGGCGGCGATGGTGGACAGCGGCGCGTCGCTATCTGAGTTCCTGACCGGGCAGCTGATGACAATGCGTTTGGGGGGCGGGGGCGAGCGCACGCACTTCGTCTGCGGCTATTTCGGCTGCGAGCGCCACGCCGACCGGCTGTTCCTCGCCGGCCTGCCGGCGATGATCAGGATGAATATCCGCGGCGACTCCTCCGGCGAATGGCTGGAGAGCTCGGTCCGCCATCTCGTCTCGGAGGCGGGGTCCGGACGCCCGGGGCAGTCCGCGCTACTATCCAAGATGGCGGAAGCGCTCTTCATCGAGACGCTGCGCCGCTACATGGAGGAGCTGCCGCCCGAGCAGACCGGCTGGCTCGCCGGTGCTCGCGATCCCATCGTCGGCGGTGCACTCGCCGCGCTCCATCGCAAGCCCTATCATCATTGGACCCTGGACGAGCTTGCCGCCGAAGTCGGCGCCTCGCGCTCTGTCCTCGCTGAGCGCTTCAGCCGTTTTCTCGGAGAGCCACCGCTCACTTACCTCGGGCGCTGGCGGCTCCAGCTCGCGGCGCGGTTGCTGCAGACAACTCGCAAGACCATCCTGCAGCTGGCGCTCGATGTCGGCTACGAATCGGAGTCGGCGTTCAATCGTGCATTCAAGCGCGAGTTCGGCCTGCCTCCGGCGCAGTTCCGTAAGAGGCTGCTCGCACCGCCGCGTCCTTCCGCGGCATGATCCCGGCGGGTGCAAGACGCGGCGAGCGTGGCTTACTGGCGCGACTTCCGCCCACGCGACATTTTTCAGAGCCAATGCTCCACCGACCGTACGCTCTCGTCGTCCGGCACGTGCGTGATGGAGAAGCCGAGCGAGCGCATGAGCTCAAGCATGTCGCGGTTCTCGGCGAGCACCGCCCCTTCGATGCTTTTCAGGCCATGGTAGCGCGCTGATTCCATCAGCCCCTTCATCAACAGCGATCCGATCCCCTGCTTCTGCCGCTCGTCGCTGACGACGATGGCGAACTCGCACGATTCGCCGTCCGGATTGATGACGTAGCGCGCGACGCCGATCTGCTTTTCGCGGCCATCCTCGTCGATGACGGCGATCAGCGCCATCTCGCGGCTGTAGTCGATCTGCGTGAAGCGGACGAGCATTTCGGGCGTCAGCTCCTCGACCGCATGCATGAAGCGGAAGTAACGCGCCTCCGGCGACAGGCGGCGCACGAAGGCCTGCTCGATCTCGGCGTCTTCGGGGCGCATCGGGCGGATCGTAAGCTCGGTCCCGTCCGCGAGCACGCTCGTGGTGGCCAGCCGCGCGGGGTAGGGGTGGATCGCCATGTGCGCGTAGGGGACGAGCGTCACCGGCGGGCGATGGACCGCGATGCGCGCATCGACCGCGATCACTCCTGCCTCGCTCGCAAACAGCGGATTGATGTCGAGCTCCACCACGTGGGGCAACTCGCAGGCAAGGTCGGAAAGGCGGAGGAGGAGGTCCTCGACGGCGCGCTCATCGACTGCGGCGAGATTGCGGAACGGGCCGAGCAGCCGTGCGACGCGCGTACGCTCGATCAGGCGGCTCGCGAGCACGCGGTTGAGCGGTGGGATAGCCACGGCGAAGTCGCTGAGCACCTCCGCCATCGTGCCTCCGGCGCCAAACGTGATCGCCGGCCCGAAGACGGGGTCCGACTTGATGCCGGCCATCAGCTCGCGCGCCGCCCGCCATCCGCTCGACCGTCACGCCGCGGATTTCCGCGTCGGGCCGCGCCTTCTTCACGTCGGCGATCAGCCGCTCGAAGGCGAGGCGAACGTCGGAGCCTTTCAGGAGATTGGTGCGCACGCCGCCAACGTCCGATTTGTGCGAGATCTGCGGCGAGCTGATCTTGAGGGCGACGGGGAAGCCGAGCGTTTCGGCTGCGACCAGCGCCTCGGCGGCGGTCCGCGCCTCGATCGTCTGGCTGCACTTGACGCGGAAGGCGCTGAGCACCGCCTTCGATTCGATATCGGAGAGAAGCGTGCGGCCCTCAGCGAGCGCCGCCTCGACGATCATCCGCGCGCCTTCCACGTCCGGCGGCCGGCGGTCGTCGGAGAAGGGGCTGGGCGTCTGCAGCAGCAGCTCCTGGTTGGTACGGTAGCGCGCGAGATAGGAGAACGCCTCCACCGCCCGCTCCGGCGTAGTGAAGTCGGCGATGCCGTTCTCGGAAAGGAACCGCCGCGCGCCGGCGACGCTCGTCTCGCCCATGAAGCAGGCGAGCACCGGCTTCGATTTGTTGGCGGTCGCCGCCGCGACGACGGCGCGGGCAACCTCGTCCGGCCCCGTCATCGCCTGTGGCGTCAGCATGACGAGGAGGCCGCTGACTGTCCTGTCCTGGAGGCAAGGCGTTACGACGGCGCCATACGTCTCCGCGGTGGCGTCTCCCAGAATGTCGACGGGATTGCCGTGCGACCAGTAGGGCGGGAGCAGGGCATTGAGCGAAGCGACGGTTTTGGGTCAAGCTCGGCAAGCGCGGTGCCGAGGTCCTCGGCCCGGTCGGTCGCGAGCACGCCCGCGCCGCCGCCGTTCGTCACGATCGCCAGCCGGCCGCTGCCGACGCGCCTGCTCGCGGCCAGCATTTCGGCCGCCGCGAAGAGCTGCCCGAAGGTCATCGCCCGGACGACGCCGGCGCGTTCGAGCGCAGCGTCGAACACCTCGTCGGAGCCGACCAGCGCGCCGGTGTGCGTGCTCGCCGCCTTCGATCCGCGCTCGTGCCGGCCGGCCTTCAGCACGATCACCGGCTTCGCCCGCGCCGCGAGCCGGAGGCCGCTCGTGAAGGCGCGCACGTGCTTGATCCCTTCAACGTAGAGCAGGATGGCGTCGGACTTCGGGTCGCCGGCGAGATAATCGAGGATGTCGCCGAAATCGACGTCGGCAGCGTTGCCGAGCGAGACGATGGTCGAAAAGCCGAGATGGTGCTCGCCTGCCCAGTCGGTGATCGCCGCGCAGAGCGCGCCCGATTGGGAAACTAGCGCGAGCCGCCCGGCGGGCGCCGGCGCTGCGAGGAAGGTGGCGTTGAAGCCGATCGGCGGGCGCATGATCCCGAGGCAGTTCGGCCCGACGAACCGGATGTCGGCGCGGCGCGCTGCGTCGGCAAGCCGCGCTCCCGCTTCGCCCGTTTCGCCGAATCCGGCGGAAAGCACGATCGCCGCGCCGATGCCCTTCTCGTCGCATTGGCGGATGACCTCGACCACCGTGCGTGCGGGCGTCGCGATCACCGCGAGGTCGGGAATGGCCTCGAGATCGAGGACGGAACCGAAGCAGTCCCTGCCGCGCACCGTCTTGTGGTGGGGGTTGACCGGTATGACCGGACCGGAAAACCCGTCCGTGATCAGGTTGTTGAACACGCGCCCGCCGACGCTCGCGACGTCCTCGCTCGCGCCGAGCACCGCGACGCTGCGCGGGTTGAACATGCGTTCAAGGCGGTGCGGCTTCATCGATGCTCCAGGAATGGCAGCGCCGTCGTTCTCAACGCTTTACGCCTGGACGGTGACGAAATGCTTGATGTTGATCATGCCGCCGCGACGGCAGTCGCAATGAGCCGACAGGTAGCCGCCCCTGGGTGCGGGCTTTTGTATCGCTACGCCACGTCCAGCACCGCGTCGAAGCGCGCGGTGAGGCCGGGCGCTTGCGTGACCTGAAGCACGAGGTCGGGGTGGAAAATGCGGTCTCTCGTGTTGCGCGGCTCACCGGGGAAGTAGAGCTGCGTCGTCAGCACTCGCTCGTTCGGCGCCTGGTATTTCAGGTGAAAATGCCGCGTGCGGCCGGGATAAAGCCCGGGCACGATCGTTTCGAAGCGGTAGCGGCCGTTGGCGTCAGCGAATTGGTGTCCGCGCAGGCGGAAGCCGACATTGTCGTATTCGCCAGAGTCGTCGGCGTGCCACAGCTCGACCGGCGCACCTGGGATTGGCTGGCAGCCGCGTGTGAGCACGAAGCCTGCGAGCACGATCGGTGTGCCCGCCATGCCCGGCTCGATGAGTTCCGCGCGTTCCGGCGAGTTGGGCGTGAAGAACGGGCCCTCGGTCTGCCGCGGTGTAGGCTCGTCGCCGTCATCGCAGGCGGGGGTGGCGGGAAGCTCGGCCTGGCCGAGCGCGGCCCGCGGGAGCGCGATGAGCCCCGCTGCGCCGGCGGTGACCAAGCCCTGGATAAATCGCCTGCGCGCTCTGTTTGGCGAGGGGCGCGCGGCGAAAGGTGTTCGTCTCATGGGGTCGCAGCGTGATGCGCCATGCCGGCCGAAGTGTGGCCAGTGCAGCGGGGCGCTTACTCGAACGCCTTGCCCCTGACGCCCGGCCGCTTCGTATCGCGCCAGTGGCGCATCAGCGCGTCAAGCTCGCCGTCGGCGCTTTCGGGCAGCACGATCCGAGGCGTGACAAGAAGGTCGCCGTGCCCGCCGGTCTTGGGCAGGCCCTTGCCCTTCAGGCGAAGCACCCGGCCACTCGACGAATGCGGCGGAATGGTCACCTGCACCTTTCCGGAGAGTGTCGGCACCGCGATCTTGGCGCCGAGCACCGCCTCGTCGAGGCTGATCGGCAAGTCGAGTCTGAGATCCGAGCCTTCCGGCTTGAAGAGCGGATGCGGCACAAGGCGCACGCGGATCAGCGCGTCGCCGGGCGGTCCGCCAGATGCCGACTGCTGCCCTTGGCCTTTCAGGCGGATCACCTGACCGTCCGTGACGCCCATCGGCAGTGTGACCTGTACGGTCCTGCCGTCGGGGAGCGTGACCTTGGGCTTCCTGTTGGCCGCGATGTCTTCGAGCCTCACCCCGACATCGGCGCGGAGGTCGGCGCCCGGCGCGCCGGCCATGCCGCCCCTTTGCGCCCTGCCGCCCAAGCCGCCAAGGATGGAGCGCAGAATGTCGTCCTCGTCGCCGGGGCCGGCATGCGCCTGCCGCTCGCCGCCAGGGCCGGGCGTGAAGCGAAAGGTGCGCGCGCCGCCGCGGCCAGGACTGCCGCCGAAGGCGGCGAAGATGTCGGCGAATGCGCTCGGGTCGACGCGCTCGAAGCCGCCGCCGGCGCCGCCAAAGCCCTCAAAACCCTGAAAGCGCGGCTTGCCTTCCGCATCGATCTCGCCGCGGTCGAACTTCTGGCGCTTGTCCGTGTCGCTGAGGATTTCGTTGGCCGCGTTGATCTCGGCGAACTTCGCCTGCGCGCGCTTGTCGCCGGCATGGCGGTCCGGGTGGTACTGCTTGGCGAGCTTGCGGTAGGCGCGCTTGATGTCTGCCGCGCTCGCGGACCGTTCCACGCCCAACACGTCATAGGGATCGCGCATCTCGCCTCACGCTCGAATGGGAAAGCCCCGAGCACGAGATATGGTAAAAACCGGCAAGAAATGCCAGCGCTCCGGAGCGCTAGACGCCGTGCTCCGCGATGTTGAGGACCGTCTTCGTTTCGCCCGAGCGGCAGAGCATGCCGGAATATTGGTGCACCCCGGCAAGGCTGGTCACGCTAGTTGAAAAGGGCCGGCAATCGGGTGGCGACCCCGTGCGGCTCCCCGCAGTCAGCGTGCCGGAGGAGCCGGTCCGCGCATTCACCCACTCTTCGGGCCCTCCGCCCTCGGCCTGCCACAGCGCGGCGCGCGCCGCCTGGCCGATCCTTGCGGCGTCGGAATAGGAGAGTGTCGGCGGCAGCGGGCGCGCGACCTCGACCGGCGGGTCGATCGATCCGGTCGTGGCGGGCATGTCACGGGCACCAAGCGAGCAGCCAGCGAGAAGAGATGCTGCTGCGAGGGCAAAGCCCCATCGCCTAGCCGCGCAAATGCTTCGGCAGGTATAGTGGGTACGCAACACGGATTTCAGGGCCTGAAATGACCGACGGCAACGAAACCGCCGAGGCGGAGGATGGCGGCGCAAAGTTAACAGAGCGTGACCTGGCGGAGGCCGGCGATCCGATTCGGCTGTTCGGCGAATGGCTTGCGGAGGCGACCGAGCGCGAGCCGAACGATCCGACGGCGATGGCGCTCGCCACGGTCGATGCGGAAGGGATGCCCGATGCCCGCATGGTCCTGCTCAAGGCCTACGAGCAGGGCGGCTTCGTGTTCTACACTAACCTTGAAAGCCGCAAGGGCCGCCAACTCGCGGCGGAGCCGAGGGCAGCGCTCTTGTTTCACTGGAAGTCGGTCCGGCGGCAGGTGCGTATTCGCGGCGAGGTTCGGCCTGTCACCGCCGAGGAGGCGGACGTCTACTTCGCCACGCGCCCCCGGCTGGCGCGGATCGGCGCCTGGGCGAGCCGGCAGTCGGAGCCGCTTGAAAGTCGCTTTGCGCTCGAGAAAGCGGTGGCGCGCTATACGGCAAAATACCCGGCCGGCGCCGTGCCGAGGCCGCCGCATTGGTCCGGCTTCCGGCTCGTGCCCAAGGAAATCGAGTTCTGGCGCGAAGGCGGCTTCCGCCTGCACGACCGCATCCGCTTCTCGCGCGATGCGGCGGGCGGTTGGACGAAGACGAGGCTCTTTCCGTGACGGCGCGGATCGCGCGTGTTCGATGAGCGATCGGTTCCTGCGCGAGCGCGAGCGAATGGTCGAGCGCCAGCTCGCCCGGCGCGGCATCAGCGACGAGCGCGTGCTTGACGCCTTCCGCCGCGTGCCGCGTGAAGCGTTCGTGCGCACGGAGCTCGCCAAATACGCCTACGACGACAGCCCGCTTCCGATCGGCGAGGGGCAGACGATATCGCAGCCCTATGTCGTGGCGCTGATGACGGAGGCCGCGCGCGTCAAGCCCGGCGCTCGCGTGCTCGACGTTGGCACGGGCTCCGGTTACGCCGCCGCCATCCTGGCAGAGCTTGCCGGCGAGGTCGTGACGATCGAACGCCACGCCGCGCTCGCCGATGCCGCGCGGGAAACGCTGAAGCGGCTCGGTTACGCGAACGCCGAAGTGGTGGAAGGCGACGGCTCGCGCGGCTTTCTGGCGCGTGCGCCCTACGACGCGATCCTGGTCGCCGCCGGTGCGCCCGCGGCGCCTCGCTCGCTGAAGGAGCAGCTCGCCGAAGGCGGGCGGCTGGTGATACCGATTACCGCCAACGAGCACCAGGATCTGCTGGTCATCACATGCCGCGGCGAGAACTACGAGGAGGAGAACTTGGGCGGCGTGCGCTTCGTCCCGCTTCTGGGGGAAGAGGGGTGGAGATAACGAGTTACAGCTTCACCCACGCTCCGTTGCGGCCGCTCGATTTCAGGCATGCCTCGATGAAGGCCATCCCCTTCACCCCGTCGTCGACCGTCGGGAACATGACCGCCTTGTCAGGCTTCTTGCCGCTCCGCGCCGCGACAATCGCCTGTGCTGCCTCCGAGTAGATGCTGGCGAAGCCTTCGAGATAGCCCTCCGGATGACCGGGCGGCACGCGCGTGACACGCCCGGCCGCCGCGCCCGCCCCGGCGCCGCCGCGCGTAATCAATCGCCGCGGCTCGCCGAACGAGGAGACCCAGAGATAGTTCGGGTCCTCCTGCCGCCATTCAAGTCCGGTCTTGGCGCCATAGACCCGCAACTTCAGGCCGTTCTCGTTGCCGGGCGCGACCTGGCTCGCCCACAGCATGCCCCGAGCCCCGTTCGCGTAGCGAAGTAGAACGTTGACGTTGTCGTCCAGCTTCCGTCCCTTGACGAAGATGGTGAGGTCGGCGGCGAGGCTTTCCGCGTCGAGGCCGGACACGAAGCAGGCGAGGTTGTAGGCATGTGTGCCGATATCGCCGACGGCTCCGCCGCCGCCGGAGCGCGCTGGGTCGGTGCGCCATACTGCCTGCTTCTGCCCGGTATCTTCCAGCTTCGTGGTCAGCCAGTCCTGCACGTATTCAGCCTGGATCACGCGGATCGTACCGAGTTCGCCCCTCGCCACCATTTCGCGCGCCTGACGGATCATCGGGTAACCGGTGTAGTTATGCGTAAGCGCGAAGACCTTTCCCGACTGCGCCACCAGCTCTGCAAGCTTCCTCGCGTCGCGGAGCGTCGTCGTCAGCGGCTTGTCGCAGATGACGTGGATGCCGCGTTTCAGGAACGCCTTGGCGACCGGAAAGTGCATATGGTTCGGCGTGACGATGGCGACCGCCTCGATGCCGTCCTTCAGCCGCGCCTCACGCCGGGCCATCTCCTCGAATGAGCCGTAGGAGCGGTCGTCCCGGAGGCCGAGCTCGCGGCCCGAGGCTTTCGCGCGTGCCGGGTCGGATGAGAGCGCGCCGGCGACCAGTTCGTAGCGGTCGTCGAGCCGCGCGGCGATCCGGTGCACCGCGCCGATGAAGGCGCCTTGCCCGCCGCCAACCATGCCGAGCCGGATTCGTCCCGAAAATTTCTCGCTGCGTCCTTCGATGGCCATTGCTCCTCCCTGCAGTACGTTCGACGCGGGCTCCGGCTTCTTACCTGATCCCGAGCGCTCTCTTGTTCGCCTTCACATCCGTCGAGCCCGCGGCGAAATCGTCGAAGGCGCGCTCGGTGACGCGGACGATGTGCGCGGCGATGAACGGCGCGCCTTCTGCGGCGCCCTGTTCAGGATGCTTCAGCGCGCATTCCCATTCGAGCACCGCCCACGAATCGTAGTCGTATTCGGCGAGCTTCGAGAACACTGCGGAGAAATCGACCTGTCCGTCGCCGAGCGAGCGGAAGCGTCCGGCGCGCTTCACCCAGCTCTGGAAGCCCGAATAGACGCCCTGCCTGCCGCTCGGATTGAACTCGGCGTCCTTCACGTGAAACGCGCAGATGCGTTCGTGATAGATGTCGATGAATTCCAGATAGTCGAGCTGTTGCAATACGAAGTGCGAGGGATCGTAGTTGATCTGGCAGCGCGGATGATTGTCCAGCCGCTCCAGGAACATCTCGAATGTGGCGCCGTCCATCACGTCTTCGCCGGGATGCAACTCGAAGCCGACATCGACGCCCGCCTTGTCGTAGGCGTCCAGGATAGGCTTCCAGCGTTTCGCCAGCTCTTCGAAGGCTGTTTCGATCAGGCCCGGCGAGCGCGGCGGCCAGGGATAGAGGTAGGGCCAGGCGAGCGCGCCGGTGAAGGAGACGCTCGACGTCAACCCAAGATTCCTGGAAGCGCGCGCGGCCTTCTTCATCTGGTCGACCGCCCATTTCTGCCGCGCCTTCGGATCGCCGTGCACTTCCTTCGGGGCGAAGGCGTCGAACGCGGCGTCATAGGCGGGATGAACCGCGACCAGCTGGCCCTGGAGGTGCGTCGAAAGCTCGGTGATCTCGACTCCCGCCTCGCGGCAGATTCCGGCCACCTCGTCGCAGTAGGTCTTGGACTCGGCAGCCTTGGCGAGGTCGAACAGCCGGCCGTCCCAGGTCGGGATCTGGATGCCCTCGTAGCCGAGCGAAGCCGCCCACGCGGCGATCGACTTCAGCGAGTTGAACGGCGCCTTGTCGCCGGCGAACTGCGCGAGGAAGATCGCCGGCCCCTTCATCGTTTTCATAACAGGTCATCTCCTCCCGGGCCGATTGTCCGCCACCCGCATTTCTGCCTTGCAGTCGGTCGGCGGCTGGCGCGACGGCGCGAAAAGCTTCCGCGCTGCAACTTAAGGAAGCGCGCCCCGCTCTGCCCGCCAGCGCCGTCGACGCTATTTTGCCCCCGGAACACGGTCAAGAGCGCCCCGCGCGGAAGCGAAAAGCGGCTCAAATCGCGCCGCACTCTCGGCCCGTTAAGCAAATTGTAAGGATAATCGCAGCGAAATCGCCTAGCGAGCGAGTATTGCCCGCTTCGGTGGCAATAGAAACGAAAAGCTAAAATTTGTGCGCGAAGTTCTCCGGCGAGGGAAAAGCGCCGCGTGCGGCTGCTTTTTGCCGCTGATGCGACGACGACGAAAGACCCGGCGCTGGGAGATCGAATGCCGCTAGTCGTAATCCTCGACGACCGCGCAACGAACAGGCACATCTACTCGCGTCTCGCCGAGTCGATCGAGCCTGGCGTGACGGTGAAGGCGTTCTCCGATCCGGTGAGTGCGCTCGACTGGCTGGCGGACAACACGCCCGACCTCGTCATCACCGACTACAAAATGCCGTACCTGGACGGCTCGGCCTTCACCCAGCGCTTCCGCGAGATGCCCGGCTGCGCCGAAGTGCCGGTCGTCGTCATCACCGTCTACGACGAGCGGAGCTTCCGGCTGAGCGCGCTTGAAGCCGGCGCCACGGATTTTCTCCACAGCCCGGTCGACCACAGCGAGTTCGTCACCCGCGCGCGCAACCTCCTGAAACTGCGCAAGCAGCAGCAGCTCCTGCAGGTCCGTGCGCACCGCCTCGAGCGCGAGCTCAAGCAGAGCGAACAGACGCGCGAGGCGGCGCTCCGCGACAGTCACGAGCGGCTGGCGCAGATCATCGACACCGTCCCGGCGATGATCAGCGCAACCGACCGCGCGGGCCGCTGCATCTTCATCAATGCGAGCCATGCGGAGGCGTACGCGATCGACTCGACCGACGTCGCCGGCAAGAGCGCTGCGGCGATTCTCGGCGCGGGAAGCGCCGAGCGCAGCCGCAAGCTAGACGGGCTGGTGTTGGAGACGGGCAAGGCGCTGCCGAGCTTCGAAGAGGAGTTCGTCTCCGAGGATGGCAAAAGGCGCGTGCTGCTCACCACGAAGTCGCCCATCCGCGACCTCTCCGGCGAGATCGTCAGCGTGCTCACCACGTCGCTCGATATCACAGACCGCAAGCGCGCCGAGCGCCATCTCCTGCATCTTGCCCACCACGATTCGCTGACCGACCTGCCGAACCGCATGCTGCTCACGCAGAAGCTCGGCATGGAGATGGAATACGCCGGAGCCGTGGGCGGCTGTTTCGCGCTGCATCTCCTCGATCTCGACCACTTCAAGGGGATCAACGACGTTCTCGGCCATTCGGTCGGCGATCGGCTGCTCAGCGTGCTCGGGCGAGAGCTGCAGCGCGTCGTGCGCGAGACCGACATCGTGGCGCGGCTCGGCGGCGACGAGTTCGCCATCCTGCAGACGCGCATCGAGGGTCCCCAGGACGCCGCGGATCTGGCGCGGCGCATCGTCGAAGCCACCGCGCGGCCGATTGACGTCGACGGAAAGGAGATCCAGGCGACCGGCAGCATCGGCATCACGCTCTACCCGAACGACGCCGGCAGCGCCGACGAGCTCCTGAAGAACGCCGACCTCGCTATGTACCAGGCGAAGGCCGACGGCGGACGCGGCTTCCGCTTCTATTCGAGCGAGATGCAGGTCGAGGCGCATGACATCGTCCGTCTCGACGCCGACCTTAGGCGCGCCGTCGAGCACCAGCAGTTCGAGCTGCACTACCAGCCGCAGGTCGACGCTGCGACCGGCCGCATCGTCGGCGCCGAGGCGCTCGTGCGCTGGCGCCGCGACGACGGCGAGCTGGTGTCGCCGCGCAAATTCCTGGCGCGCGCCGAGGCGAACGGCATGATCGTTCCCATCAACGAATGGGTGCTGCGCCGCGCCTGCCGCGATGCGCAGGCGTGGCGGCGCGCGGGGCTCCGTCCCATCCGCATCGCCGTCAACATGTCGCCGGTGCAGTTCCGCCGCCAGAACGTCGGCAAGCTGATCACCGATACGCTGAAGGAAACCGGCCTTGAGCCGCGGCGGCTGGAACTCGAGATCACCGAAAGCATCGTGATGGAGAACACCAAGGCCCTCATTCGCGAGCTGAACCGGCTGCGCAAGCTCGGCGTGCAGTTCTCCATCGACGACTTCGGAACCGGCTATTCCTCCTTCCGCTACATCAAGGCGTTTCCGATCGACCGGCTGAAGATCGATCAGTCCTTCATCGCGAACATGCACCGCAACGCCAGCGACGTGGCGATCGTGCAGGCGATCATCGGGCTCGCGAAGAACCTGAACCTTGGCGTCATCGCCGAGGGCGTCGAGACGGAGGAGCAGCGCCGCTGGCTGGCGGACGAGGGCTGCGACGAGGCGCAGGGCTATTTCTTCAGCCGCCCGCTGCCGGCAGAGGAATTCGTGGCGCTTCTG
>JBOHKB010000102.1:0-10819 GCA_050728815.1 Propylenella sp. | reverse complement strand
GACGTGGAGCAACCTCCACTATTACCAGCACCTGATGGCGGGGGCGCGAGCCTCGATTGCCGCCGGCCGCTACGCGGAGTTCGCCGCCGAAACGGCGGCGGGATGGGCGGATGGCGACCCGAAAAGCGCGATTTGACGGGAAAAAGCGTCGACGCGGCTATCGGAACGCTTGATCTCCCTCCCCAAAAAGGTCGAATTTCAACCGCATCGAAGCCGGATAGGCGGGCTCCGCTCGATTCGGCACGGCTTGACCCGCGTATCCGGCCAACAGGGGGCCATCGCCGAACAGGATTGGGAAGGTTGATTCATATGGTCAGAAAACTTGCGCTTGCGAGCGTCGCCGCCTTGGCACTTGCCGCGTGCACTGCACACGAACAGCGCGTTGGAGCTACCGCCGGGATCGGCGCCGGCGCGGGCGCCATTGCCGGCGGCCTCATCGGCGGCAACGTGAGAAGCGCCGCGATCGGCGCGGGGATCGGAGCTGCAACCGGCGCCATCATTGGCGCGGTCACCGATCGTCCGGGATATTGCTACGCGCGCGATCCGCAGGGGCGGACCGTCATCATCGAGTGCCCGCCCGGCTACTGATCGCAGCCTAGCGCTTTCCAGATAGCGCCGCCGAACCGCGAGGTCCGGCGGCGCTTGTATTGTCGTCGGCGAATCCCCAGAGTTTCTCGACGCTGGAGAGACGCATGAAGATCGAACGCGACGCCTGGGTGCTGGTGGCGGACGGACGCAAGGCGCTGATTACGCAGAACGAAGGC
This sequence comes from Propylenella sp., assembly GCA_050728815.1. GTDB lineage: Bacteria > Pseudomonadota > Alphaproteobacteria > Rhizobiales > Afifellaceae > DASWJZ01. Next base: position 10,055 of record JBOHKB010000102.1, on the reverse strand, counting down.
TCGCCATTCGAGCCTAAGCTCGCCGTGCGCAGGGTTCTGGAGGCGGCGCCCAACCCGCCGACCCGCGAGCAGGGCACGGATCGTCCCGGGCGGTCGCATGACAGCACGAGCCCCGGCCGCAGCGCCGTTCAGCAGACCGACTGGCACGCGCGCGCTGAAACCGAGTTCGCCAAAACTGTTGCCGAAGCGCTCGGCCGCTTGTGCCAAGCCGAGGACGTGCGGCGTCTCGTTCTGATTGCCGCCCCGCGGACGCTGGCCGACCTCCGCGCCGCGCTGCCGCCGGCGGTGAAGAACCGCACGGTGAGCGAGGTCGGCAAGGACCTCACCAACCACCCGATCACCGAGGTCGAGAAGATACTCGCCGCGCTCTAGCCCGCCGGAGCGGAGTCAGGCGGCGGGGGCCTGCTTGAGCCGCTCGGCAACCGCCTCGAAGGCTCGCGCAAGCTCTTCAGCGGGCTGCGCTCCGACCAAGCCGTAGCGCCCGGCCAGGATAAAGGTTGGCACGCCCGTCACGCCGATCTGCTGAGCGTGCGCGATCTCCGCGCTGACGGCGGCGCCATCTTCGTCAGAGGCGAGCCGAGCGGCGACCGCATCGCGCTCCATGCCGGCGTCGGCCGCGATATCAGCGAGCACCGCTCGGTCGCCGATGTTCCGGCCCTCCAGGAAATAGGCGCGGAACAGTGCCTCGACGATCTGATCCTGCCTGCCCTCCTCGCCAGCCCAGCGGATCAGCCGATGCGCGTCGAGCGTGTTGGGCGAAACCTCCATCCGCTCGAAGGCGAAGGGAATCCCGTCCGACCGGCCGGCGGCCGATATGTTGTCGTGGAGCTGGCGGATGCGTTCCTGCGTGCCGAACTTTTGCTCGAGGTATTCGCGCCGCGACTTGCCGTGCGGCGGGATGGTCGGATCGAGCTGAAACGGACGCCAGCGGATTTCTATGGGTATGCCTGCGCCGGCGACCGCCTCCTCCAGTCGGCGCTTGCCGATGAAGCACCACGGGCACACGACATCGGAGATGACGTCGAGCTGCAGCGGTTGCGGCTCCCGGCTCATTCGGCGGCCCACCACGTCATCGGCTGCACGCCGTACAGCGACGTGTGCTCCGGGTGTTGCAGCATCGTCCAGTAGGCGACCCATTGCTCGGGCGAATGGAAGAGCGGGACGACGTAGAAGCCTGACATGAGCACCCGGTCGTACGCCCTGACCGCGTCCACGAATTCGTCCTGCGTCTTCGCCGCGAGCAGCGCTCCGATCACGGCGTCGATCGCGGGGCTGGAGACGCCGGCGAAGTTCAGCCGGCCGAACGTCTCGGCGTCCACCTTCGACCAGCGCCCGAGCTGCTCGTTCCCCGGCGAAAGCGAGGCGGAATAGATCCAGTGCATCATGTCGAACTGGCGCGTGTTGAGGATGCGCTCCCAGTACTGCGCCGAGTCGACCTGACGCACGGACATGTCGATGCCGGCGATTCTCAGCGCCTGCTGGTAGGCGAGCGCCAGACGCTCCTCGTCGGCGTCGCGCACCAGCATCTCGAACGCGAGCGGCTGGCCGGTGTCCTTGTTGACGAGCTGGCTGCCGCGGCGCTCGTAGCCGGCCTCGGCGAGAAGATCGATGCCCTTCTTAAGATTGTTGCGGTCGCGGCCCGACCCGTCGCTGACCGGCGGCGCATATGTGCCGTCCATAACGTCGGCGCGGACGGCGTCGGGGAAGGGGGCGAGAAGCTCGCGCTCGCGGGGGCTCGCCGGCACGCCCAACGCGGAAAGCACCGAGCCCTGGAAATAGCTGCCGGTGCGCCGGTACTTGCCTTCGTAGAGGCTCGGATTGATCCATTCGAAGTCGAGGAAGTAGGTGAGCGCCTCGCGCACGCGCACGTCATGGAAGATCGGGTTGCGCTGGTTGAAGACGAAGGCGTTCATGCCCTGCGGCGTGCCCGTCTCAAAACGCTCGAGCGCAACGCGGCCGTCTTTCGCCGCGGGGAAGTCGTAGCCCTTCGACCAGCGTGTGGTGTCGGTCTCCACGTTGATGTCGAAGATGCCGCGCTTGAACGCCTCGAAGAGCGTGTTGGCGTCGCGGAAATACTCGACGCGGATCTCGTCGAAATTGTCGAACCCGCGCTTGGCCGGCCGGTCCTTGCCCCAATAGTCGGGGTTCTTCTTCAGCGTAACGGTTTTGCCGGGATCGACGCGGTCGATCAGGTAGGGGCCGCTGCCGACGAACTTTTCGAGGCTCGATTCGCCGAATTTCTCGGGATCGGTCGCATGCTTCGGAACGATCGGCATCAGCGCGACGATCAGCGGCAGCTCGCGGTCGAAACCCTCGCCGAAGACGAAGCGAACCTTGCCGTCCGGCTTCGATTCGATCTCGGCGATCTTTTCGTACCAGCCCTGCGGGCGTCCCTTCTCCTTGAGTAGGTTGAAGGAGAAAATCACGTCGTCGGCCGTTACCGGCTCGCCGTCGGAAAAGCGCGCGGCCGGGTTCATGGTGAACTCCACCCATGAGCGGTCGTCGGGAACCTCCACGAACTCCGCGAGATGGCCGTAGAGCGTGAACGGCTCGTCCCAGTTCCGGATGAGGAGGCTCTCCCAGACGTTGTTGCTCCAGAAAGGGACGCTCCGGCCCCAGAGGCCCTCCGGCACGCTGCCCTTCAGGATGAACGGGTTCAAGCTGTCGAACGTGCCCTGTCCGGCAAATCCTATCGCGCCGCCCTTCGCCGCGTCGGGGTTGGCGGAGGGGAAATGCGCGAAATCCGGCGGGAGCGCCGGCTCTCCGTGCATGGCGATTGCGTGTTTCGGTTCCGCGAGAGCCGCGCCGGCGGCAAGCGCGATCACGGCGGCAAGGGCCAGGCAGGCCGCCCGGCGCGGCCCGCCGAGCGCCGGGCGCCTCGCCTCAAGATTGGGGTTCACGGCGGAGTGTCCTTTCACGCTCAGGTCTGGCCGAATCCTGGCTGCGAAACGAAGCGGACTCTGCGACAATCTGGAATCTTTCGCAAATGCCCGCTAATGAGGGGCGTCGAAGGGTCAATCTGTCGCCAAATTCGGCCGGCAGACGCCTTCGAGCGCGCCTCCGGCGTCCCGCTGGCAGGCCATAACGAGGTTTCAGATGATATTCACGCGCACGTCCTCGAGCCCTGTCGCACGCTGGACCCGAACGGCGGCGTTTGCGGCGCTCTTTGCCTTCGGCGCCGTTTCCGCCGAGGCGCAAGACCAGCAGCAGCCCGCCGCCGGGGCGGCTCCGCCCACGATCGACCAACCCGAATGGGAGAAGGTCTGCGGCAAGGTCAACGAGCAGCAGGAATGCCACATCAGTCGCAAGCGCCTGGCGGCGACGGGGCAGCCGATCGCGCAGGTCCTGGTGATCGAGCGCGCGGAAAAGAAGCTCCTGCAGGTGGCGGTGCCGCCTGTGGCGCTGATCCAACCCGGCGTGCAGATCAAGATCGACGACGGCGAGGCGACCGGCGTCAAGTACGTTGTCTGCACGCCCGGCGAATGCCTGGCGCTCGGCGAGATCAACGAGGAGTTCATCGGCAAGCTGAAGAAGGGCGGCAATGTCGTCATCACCATGCTCAACCCGCAGGGCAAGCCCGTGAACTTCGACATCAGCCTAGTCGGCTTCACCTCGATCTATGACGGTCCGGGCATCGACCCGGAGGAGGCGCGGGCAAAAGCGCAGAAGCTGGAGGACGAGCTGAAGCGCAAGGCCGACGAGGCGCGCCAGAAGCTGATGCAGCTACAGCAGCAGTCGACGACCACCCAGTAGGCGGCCGCACGGAAATCGGAGGCGAAGGGAAGGGCGCCTGCGGGGCGCCCTTGCTCTTTCAGTTTGGCGCTTCGCGACTCCGGTAGTAGCCGTTCTCGAAGCTTCCGAAGAGATCGCGCACCTGCGGATGCCGCACCGGCTCGCCGCTGTCGTCGGGGAGCAGGTTCTGCTCCGAGACATAGGCGATGTATTCGGTGTCGTCGTTCTCCGCCAGGAGGTGATAGAAGGGCTGGTCCTTGGGCGGCCTGATCTCCTCTGGGATCGCCTGGTACCATTCCTCGGTGTTGGCGAATTCCGGGTCGACGTCGAAAACGACGCCGCGGAACGGGAAGAACCGGTGGCGGACGACCTGCCCGACGCCGAACTTGGCTGTCTTCATCGAGCCCATCCGCCGCAGGTTGACGGTTCGCGGCCTCCCTGGCAAGCGCCTGGGCGCAACAGGCCGCCGGCCTCGATTCACGAGTGTGCGCCGCGACTTGCAAGCCCCTTGCGCATCAGGAGCCGGCGGAATGCGGGCACGAACGCGGCAAGGCCGAGGCCGAGCGCTCGGGCGGCCTGCATCGGCAGGAAGTCGGTGAGGAGCGAACGGTTGAGGAAGTCCACCGCGTAGGTACGCGACCGTACGTCCGCCCGGCGCATGGCGTGGAACGCGGCAAGCGCAGCCGGTCCGCCGGGATCGTCCCGGTGGCGTGCAAGCATATGTTTGAGCGCAGCGACGTCCCGGAAGCCGAGGTTCAGCCCCTGCGCGCCGATCGGGGGAAAGAGATGCGCGGCCTCGCCGACCAGCACTGTACGCCGCGCGGCGAAACGCTCGGCGAGCGCGGCGCTCAGCCTGATGAGCGCTGGGCGGCCTTCGAGCCGCATTGCGCCGTGGATGAAGCGGGCACGTTCCTCCGCGGCGCTCGCGAAGGCATCGTCCGCGAGGCTCATCGCCCGCTTCGCGGCCCTGATGCTGTCCACCCAGACGAGGCTCACCCGGTTCCCTGGAAGTGGCACGAGCGTGAACGGGCCGGTCTCCGTGTGGAACTCCGTCGATACGCCGTCGTGCGGGTATTGCACCGTGAGCACGGCAACCAGCGCGGCCTGCGGGTAGCGCCACGTCCGCACGGCAAACCCGGCGGCTTCGCGGGCGATCGAGCGCGCGCCGTCGGCCGCGACGACGAGTTTTGCGACGAACGACCCCGCGCCGCCCTTCAGAATCGCGCGCCCGTCCTCAAACACGACCGCGCGCACCGGCTCCGCAACGAGGCTCAGCCCGGAGAACGCAGCCGCGCGCTGGCCGAGCGCCGCGACGAGCTCGCTGTTCGGCACGTTGTAGCCGAAGGCCGGTAGCTTGATCTCGGAGGCGTAGAAGGCGACTTCCGGCGCGCGGATCAGCCTACGGGTGGCGTCGATCAGCCGGATGGCCCTCAGGGGAGCCGCGTGATGCTGAAGCGCGGGCCACACGCCGAGCGCGGAGAGCAGCTCGATCGAACCATGCAGGAGCGCCGCGGTTCGCCCTGGCGGAAACTCCGCCGGCGGCGCGAAAAGGATGGTGCGGAAACCGCCGATCGCCGCGGTGAGCGCCGCCGCAAATCCGGTAGCGCCGCCGCCGACCACCGCCACGTCGAATGCCGTCCCGTCCGCTTCACTCATGCGGGAAAGATGGACCTCCGCGCCACGCTCGGCAACGCGGCAACTCGGCATCGATTGTGCCGTCCGCCCGCGGCCAGGGCTTGCGCTTGCCCGGCCGGCCCGGCATGACGATTTTCATGTGAATCGCGGCGCACAGCTGGCGGGCGGAGGTACCGTCGCCATCGGGCGGCCGATCCGGAGCGGGCGGTTCGAGGACGAGCGTGGGTCAGCGGCATCTCTTCGCCATACACCTCCTGACCGCGAGCGGCGCGGCGCTGGCCGTCCTTTCGATACTCGCGATTGCTGTCCATGACTGGCGCGCGGCGTTCTTCTGGCTCGGCGTTGCGATGCTGGTGGACGGCGTCGACGGGCCGCTGGCGCGCCGGCATCGCGTGCGCGAGCGGCTGCCGCAGTGGGACGGCGCGGCGCTCGACTTCGTGGTCGACTACGTGTCCTACGTCTTCGCCCCGGCGATCATCGTGGGCCGGTCGCTTGACCTCAATCCCATACTCGGGGCCGTCGCCGCCGTCATCGTCGCGGTATCGGGAGCGCTCTATTTTGCCGATACGCGCATGAAGCAACCGGACCACTCGTTCCGCGGTTTTCCCGCGGTGTGGAACATGCCGGTCTTCGTGCTCTACGCCTTTCAGCCGCCGCCGATCGTGACGATCGTGTCGGTGATCGCGCTTGCCGTTCTCACCTTCGTGCCAGTCAGCTTCGTCCACCCACTCCGCGTCATCCGCTGGCGCGCGGCGACGCTCGCCGTGCTCGGCGCGTGGGTGCTGTGCGCGCTCTGGCTGCTCGCCACAAACTTCGCGGCCGCTCCCGCGGTGAAATACGTTCTGCTTGCGGCTTCCGCCTATCTCTTCTGCGTGGCCGCCGTGCAGCAGAGCCTGCGGGCCGAGTAGAGGCGGCCGCCCGGGATGCTGGACCTCCTGACGAGTCCGGAAGCTTGGGCGGCCTTCGTCACCCTCTCCGTGATGGAGGTGGTGCTCGGCATCGACAACATCATCTTCATCTCGATCCTGGTGGGGAAGCTGCCGGAGCCTCAGGCCACTCGGGCGCGTCAGATCGGCCTCATCCTCGCGTTCGTCTTCCGTGTCGCTCTTCTCTTCGCCATCACCTGGGTGATCGGGCTGACCGCGTCCGTGTTCACTATTCCGTTCGAAGTCGAGCTTTCCGACGGCCAGCACCTCTTCGACCCTGAGATATCCTGGCGCGACATCATTCTCGCCGCCGGCGGCCTCTTCCTGCTCGTCAAGGCGACGCGGGAGATCCACGAGGAGATCGAGCACGACAAGAAGCCGCTCAGCCAGACCGCCTCGGGGGCCTTCGCCGGCGTCGTCGTGCAGGTCGTGGTGATCGACATGGTGTTTTCGATCGATTCCATATTGACCGCGGTCGGCATGGCCGACGACATCGAAGTGATGATCGCCGCCATCCTGGTCGCCATCGTGTTGATGTACGTGGCGTCGGGTCCTATCGCCGGTTTCGTCAAACGCAATCCCACCACGAAGATGCTGGCGCTGGCGTTCCTGCTCTTGATCGGAGTGGCGCTCATCGCCGACGGGCTAGGTTTCCATATCCCGCGCGGCTACATCTACTTCTCGATGGCCTTCGCGGCGATCGTCGAGGTGTTCAACGTGCTCGCCCGCAGGGGCAGGCGGAAACAGGCGGGGGGTTGAGATGGTCAAGGCGATGGTGGTCCACGAGCATGGTGGACCCGAGGCGATGAAGTGGGAGGACGTGGAAGTCGGCGATCCGGGGCCGGGCGAGGCGCGCATCAAGCACGAGGCGATCGGCTTGAACTTCGTCGACGTCTACTTCCGCAAGGGGCTCTACAAGCCGGCCGGCGGATTGCCGTACATTCCGGGCAACGAGGGCGCCGGCAAGATCGTCGCCGTCGGCCCCGGCGTGACCCACGTCAAGCGCGGCGACCGCGTGGCCTACAACGGCCCGACCGGCTCTTACTGCGAAGAGCGCGTCATGCCGGCTGAGCGCCTGATCAACCTGCCGAAGAAGATCGATTTCCGCACCGCGGCGGCGATGACCCTGAAGGGCCTCACCGCGCAGTTTCTGCTCCGGAAGACCTTTCCGGTGAAGAAGAAGCACACCATCCTCTTCCACGCTGCGGCGGGCGGCGTCGGCCTGATCGCCTGCCAATGGGCGCACCATCTCGGCGCGACGGTGATCGGCACCGTCGGCTCCGAGGAGAAGGCGAAACTTGCCCGCACGCATGGCTGCGACCACGTCATCAACTACGCGAAGGAGAATTTCGTCGAGCGCGTCGCCGAGATCACCGGCGGCAAGAAGTGCGACGTGGTTTACGACTCCGTCGGCCGCGACACTTTCCCTGGCTCGCTCGATTGTCTGAAGCCGCGTGGGCTATGGGTGCTGTTCGGCCAGTCGTCCGGCACGATCCAGAATTTCGATCTCAATATCCTTGCGCAGAAAGGTTCGCTCTTCTGCACGCGGCCGACGCTTTTCAACTACGCCGCCGACCGCAAGGACCTCCTGAAGATGGCGGACGAGCTGATCGAAGTCGTCCGCGCCGGCCATGTGAAGATCGAGGTGAAGCAGGAGTTCCGGCTGAAGGACGCCGTCAAGGCCCATATCGCGCTGGAGGGACGGAAGACGACCGGCGCGACGGTGCTGGTGCCGTAGTCAACGTGTGACCGCACTCCGCTACCTGCTGCTGGTTGCCGACGGTTTTCTGGCAATCTTCCTGGCCGTGGTCGCCATGATATCTGCCTTCCATATTCCGAATGCGGTAACGTCGTATTCTCACGAAACCGAGGACTTGATCGCACTCACTGCATTCGCAGCGCTTTCAGCGCTTGGCATGTTGGCAGGTGGAACCAATTGCCTGGCCCTGCTTAAGGGAGACAAGCTTTCGTCTCGACTCGCCACAGCCCTGTTTCACGCTTCGAACATCCTGTTCGTCGCTTTGGCGGTCATGCTCGCTCTCGTACCCGCTTCAAGTGATATCGAAAGGTATCTCCCGGCCGCCATCGGCGCGGTGTTCCTGGCGAGCTATCTCTTCGTCCAGATCGGCGTGACCTCCGGGGGCTCGTAGACGCGATCGTGTTGTTGTAGGTCTCGGGATCGTCACGCCCATCATCAACCGCCTCTTCCCGACCAAGCCCTGCTACCGAGGCGCGCGATCAGCCGCTACCACGCGGCCGCTGTTTTCCATCCACGACCACCCCCCTTTTAGGCTGGCGCGGTTCCTGCCCGCTGCCTAACCTGCCGAAGGGAAGGGCAGGGATGGATCAGGCGGCACCGGCAATCTCCGCGGGCACGACCGCGCTTCTGGCGACCGAGGGGCTGACCAAGCGCTTCGGGCCGCTCACGGCCTGCGACCACATCAGCCTCGAAATCCGCCCCGGCGAAGTGCATGCGCTGCTGGGCGAGAACGGCGCCGGCAAGTCGACACTCGTCAACATGCTCTATGGCTCGCTCGCGCCCGACGAGGGCCGCATCCTCTGGGAAGGCGAGCCAGTCGTGATCGGGAGCCCGGCGGAAGCGCGGAAGCTCGGCATCGGCATGGTGTTCCAGCACTTCTCGCTGTTCGAAGCGCTGAACGTAGCGGAGAACATCGCGCTCGCGCTGCCGACGCGAGGACGCCGCGAGCTTGCCGAAACGATCCGCAACGTTTCCCGCGAATACGGCCTGCCGCTCGATCCGGCCGCCGGCATCGCCGACCTCTCCGTCGGCGAGCGCCAGCGGGTGGAAATCGTGCGCTGCCTCCTGCAGGAGCCGCGCCTCATCATCATGGACGAGCCGACGTCGGTGCTCACGCCGCAGGAGGCGGACCTCCTCTTTGTGACGTTGCGACGGTTGTCGTCCGAGGGCGTCGCCATTCTCTACATCACCCACCGGCTATCCGAAGTGCTGACGCTTGCCAGCCGCGCCACGATCCTCCGGCGCGGGAAGCTGGTCGGCACCGCCGATCCCAAGAAGGAAAGCGCCAAGAGCCTCGCCGCGATGATGGTGGGCGCCGAGGTAGCCAGTATCGAGCGTCCTGCACAGATGCCGCAGGAGGCAAAGCCGCGGCTCGTCCTGAACAAGCTTTCCCTGCCGGCCGACAATCCCTTCGCCACCGCGCTCGTCGATATCGACCTCACGGTGCACTCCGGTGAGATCGTCGGGATCGCCGGCGTCGCTGGAAATGGCCAGCGCGAGCTGTTCGATGCGCTCTCCGGCGAACGGCGGTTGCCGGCCGAAGACATGCTCGTCATCGACGGCGAGCCGGTGGGCCGCCTCGGCGTCACCGTGCGCCGGCGGATGGGCGTAGCGCTGGTGCCGGAAGAGCGCATCGGCCACGCCGCCGTGCCGAGCTTCCGGCTCTCCGAGAACGTCGTTCTCACCCGCCATGCCACCGGCGACGGGGTCGCGCGTGGCTATTTGATCGACCGCTCGATTGCCTCATCGATCGAGGAGCGGGTGGGCGATCGATTCGATGTCCGCCGTTCGGGTCCGGATCCGAAAGCGAGCGCGCTTTCCGGCGGCAACCTGCAGAAATTCGTGGTCGGGCGTGAGATCGACCGCTCGCCAGGCATCCTCGTCGTCAATCAGCCGACCTGGGGGGTCGATGCAGGCGCCGCGCGGACCATCCGCCAGGCCCTGGTGGACCTCGCTCGCGGAGGCGCCGCCGTGCTGATGATCAGCCAGGACCTCGACGAGAT
>JBOHKB010000101.1:0-33915 GCA_050728815.1 Propylenella sp. | reverse complement strand
ATACGGAACACACGGTCGGCGAGCGGTCCGAGCCCATTGCCGAGCGACATGTTGCAGCGGGCGAGAATCTCGGCGCGAAGAGCGTCGGCGGAGGAGCCTTCGGGCAGGCGCACGGCGGTCAGAGAAGACGAATGTTCGTTCGCGTTGCGGCAGTTCACCTCGAGTCCCCATTGGCGCACACAGCGGCGGGTGGCCTCGGCGGCGCGGTCGTGGCGCGCGAAGACGTTGTCGAGGCCTTCGTCGTTCAAGAGGTCGATCGCGACTTTCAGGCCCTGCAGGAGATTGGTCGCGGGCGTGTAGGGGAAGAAGCCCTTTTCATTGGCGCCGAGCATCTCCTTCCAGTCCCAGTAGGAGCGCGGCAGGCGCGCCTTCGACGCGGCGCCGAGCGCCTTGTCGGAGATCGCGTTGAAGGAGAGGCCTGGAGGCAGCATCAGACCCTTCTGCGATCCGCCGACGGTCACGTCGACCCCCCACTCTTCGTGGCGATAGTCGATCGAGGCGAGCGACGAGATAGTGTCGACGAAAAGGAGCGCCGGATGATGCGTGGAGTCGAGTGCGCGCCGCACCGGCGGGACGGAAGAGGTGACGCCGGTCGACGTCTCATTGTGGACGACCGCGACCGCCTTGATCGAATACGCCTTGTCCTCGGCGAGGCGCGCCTCGATCGCGGCCGCATCGACGCCGGAGCGCCAGTCGCCCCCGATCAGCTCGACGTCGAGCCCGAGGCGTTTCGCCATCCTGCTCCACAGAGTGGCAAACCAGCCGGTCTCGTACATCAGCACCTTGTCGCCGGGAGAGAGGGTGTTGACGAGTGCCGCCTCCCACGCGCCGGTGCCCGAGGCCGGGTAGATGACGACCGGCTTCGATGTCTTGAAGATGGTGCGGATGCCGGAGAGCACCGCTAGCGCGAGCTTTGAGAAATCCGGCCCGCGGTGGTCGATGGTCGGCTGAGCGATCGCCGCCAGTACCGTCAGCGGCACGTTCGTCGGCCCGGGAATCTGCAGAAAGTGGCGCCCCGGCTGGTGACTCATCGAAATGACTCCGGCGGAGCGCGCGAGCCCCGCAATTGCGTTGATTGAATTTTGTATTATAGATGCAATCCGCTCGACAAGAGAAGACGATGCACGGCCGCTTGTCCGTCGGCGGAACATCAAAAGATCCGCTGATTTCTCCCGATCTCAAACGCCGGCTGAAGGATGCGCTCGAAGGGGAAGTGCGCTTCGACGCCTTCACCCGCGGCCGCTACGCAACCGACGCCTCGATCTATCAGATCATGCCGCTCGGCGTCGCGTTTCCGAAGACGGTCGCCGATGTAAAGGCGGCGCTTGCGCTCGCCGGCGAATATGGCGTCGCAATCATTGCGCGCGGCGCCGGCACCTCGCAGAACGGCCAGCCGATCGGGCGCGGGCTCGTCCTCGACTTCAGCCGGAATCTCAACGCCGTCACCACCTACGACCCGCAGGCCGCGACGATATCGGTCGAGCCGGGACTGGTGCTCGAACAGCTGAACGCGCGGGTTGAGCAGGACGGCTGGTTCTTCCCGGTCGAGCCTTCGACCGCGAGCCGCTGCACGATCGGCGGCATGACCGGCAACAATTCGAGCGGCGCACGCTCGATCCGCTACGGCAGGATGGTCGACAACGTGCTTGGCGTGAGCGCCCTGCATGAAAGCGGAGAACCGTTCCGATTCGCGGCGGTGGCGCGCGCGGAGGCCGGCGTCGATGGCAGCGCGCGGACGCGCAGTCTCGCCGTGAGCCTGCTCGAACTCGCCTCGCGCGAGCGCGACGAGATCGAGCGGATGTTCCCAAAACTTCTGCGGCGCGTCGGCGGCTACAATCTCGACGCGCTGATCGCCCAAAAGCCGAATCTGGCGCACCTGCTCGTCGGGTCGGAGGGGACGCTCGCGATCTTCACCGAGATTACGCTGAAGCTTGCGCCGCTGCCGGCGCACCGGGTCCTCGGCGTCTGCCACTTCCCGTCGTTCCGCTCGGCCATGCAGACGACACCGCATCTCGTCGCGCTCGCGCCGGTCGCGGTCGAGCTGGTCGACAACAATGTGCTGACGCTAGGCAGCGAGATGCCGCTCTTCAGGCGCACGCTGGCGGACATCACGAAAGGCCGGCCGGACTGCCTGCTGATCGTGGAATTCGCCGGCGATGATCTCGATGCGCTCCGCGCCGACCTTCGCCGCCTCAATGCCTGTATGGCCGATCACGGCTTCGTGGACGCTGTGGTCGAGATTGTCGAACCCGCGCGGCAGCGAGGCGTGTGGGACATGCGCGAAGCCTGCCTCAACATCATGATGTCGATGAAGGGCGACCGAAAGCCGGTCTCCTTCATCGAGGACTGCGCAGTGCCGCTCGATCGGCTTGCCGACTACGCCGAGGCAATGACGGAGCTTTTCGCCCGCCACGGAACGCGCGGAACCTGGTACGCGCACGCATCTGTCGGCTGCCTGCACGTCAGGCCGATCCTGAACATGAAGGACGAGGGCGACATCCGCGCGATGCGGGCGATAGCCGAGGCGGCCTGCGACCTCGTCAAGCGCTTCAAGGGATCGCACTCTGGCGAACACGGCGACGGCATCTCCCGCTCGGAGTTCCACGAGCGGATGTTCGGAGCGCGGCTTACGCGCGCTTTCGAAGCGGTGAAGGCGGGCTTCGATCCGGACAACCGGCTGAACCCGGGCAAGATCGTGCGTCCCTATCGCATGGACGACCGCGCGCTGATGCGCTTCCAGGACGGCTACCGCGTAGGTGATCCCCCGTCTCCTGCGCTCGCCTGGTCGGATTGGGGCGGCTTCGGCGGCGCCGTCGAGATGTGCAACAACAACGGCGCCTGCCGCAGCATGACCCTCGGGACGATGTGTCCCTCCTTTCGCGCCACGCGCGAGGAAGAGCACTCGACGCGAGGCAGGGCTAACACGCTCCGCCTCGCGATATCGGGCCAGCTCGGCCGCGACGCCTTCACGTCATCGGCGATGAAGGAGACGCTCGACCTCTGCGTCTCCTGCAAGGGCTGCCGGCGCGAATGCCCGACCGGAGTCGACATGGCGCGCATGAAGATCGAATTCCTGCACCATTACTACCGCAGGCACGGCATGCCGCCGAAGGAGCGTCTCGTCGCCCACCTGCCGCGCTACGCTCCGTTTGCGGCGTTTGCCGCGCCCCTCCTCAACCTGCGCGACCGTCTGCTGCCGCTGGCGCGACTGAGTGAAAGCTTGCTGGGCTTCAGCGCGCGTCGCAGCTTGCCGCGGTGGCGGCGGCCCTGGCGTGAGCGCGGCCGTGCCGCGCGTCCGGAAGACGTCGTCGGAGACGGCCGCGACGTCGTGCTCTTCGCCGATACCTTCAACCGCTATTTCGAGCCCGAGAATCTTCAGGCGGCGGAGCGGCTGCTCCTCGCCGCAGGCTACCGTCTCCACCGTGTCCGGCCAGGTGGCGGGCGGCGGCCGCTCTGTTGCGGGCGCACCTTTCTCTCCGCGGGCATGGTGGAGGAAGCGCGGCGCGAAGCGCAGCGCACCGTCGCCGCGCTCACCCCCTATTGCGAGCTGGGAGCGCGTGTGGTGGGCCTCGAGCCGTCGTGCCTGCTCACGTTTCGCGACGAGTTTGCGGCGCTGCTGCCCAAGGTGGAAAGCGCAAGCCTCGCAGGCGCTTCGTTCCTGATCGAGGAGGCGCTTGCGGCCGATCTTTCAAAGAAGCGCGTGACGCTGCCCTTCGCCTCGGGCCCCCGGCGGACGGTGCATTTGCATGGGCATTGTCACCAGAAGGCGTTCGGCGCCATTGGCGCGGTCGAGGAGGTGCTGCGGGCGGTTCCCGGCGTCGATCTCAGGCCGATCGAATCAAGCTGCTGTGGAATGGCGGGCGCTTTTGGTTACGATGCGGCAACGATCGACGTATCGTTCGCCATGGCCGAGCTGTCGCTTTTTCCCGCTCTGCGGGCGGCGGACCCGGCAGATATCATCGTCGCGGACGGTACGAGCTGCCGCCACCAGATTCGCGACGGGTTCGGACGGGACGCGGTGCACGCGGTGAATGTACTCGCCGCGGCGCTTGACGTACCCGGCACGCGGTAAGAACGGGTGGGCGGCATGGAGACGACCCGGATGGACATGAACGTGGGCATCAACCGGCGCTACCTTCACGACGAGGTGGCCGAACGCTTGCGCGAGCTGATCCTCTCCGGCGATCTCGAACCGAGGGCCCGGGTGAACGAGCTCGAACTCTCGCAGCTTTTCGGCATTTCGCGGACACCCCTCCGGGAGGCGATCAAGATACTTGCCACCGAGGGCCTGCTCGAACTCCTGCCAAATCGTGGCGCCCGCGTCGCGAGCCTGTCGGAGAAGGAAATCGACGAGATGATCGAGGTGGTTGCCGGGCTGGAGGCGACCGCCGCCGACCTTGCGTGCCGGGCGATCACCGACGACGAGCTCTCGGCGATCGAGAAGCGGCATCGCACCATGGTGAATGCGTGGAAGCGCGGGGACGAGGCAACCTATTTCCGTCTCAACCGAGAAATCCACGATGCGATCATGCGGGCGAGCCGCAACGGCTTCTTGCAGAGTATCTACGCAAATATTGCAGGACGCATACAGAAGACCCGATACATGGCCCACAAGACTGCCGAGCAATGGCGGAGGGCGGTCAGGGACCATGACGAGATGGTGCGCCTCCTAAAGGCGCGCGACTCCGATCGGCTCGGCGCGCTCATGCGCAGCCATGTCCGCAGCAAGAAACCGGTTATCGCGGCATCGTACGGGAAGGGCGCCGACGCAAAGAACGGTAAGCGGCCAGGACATGATCCAATCAAAAGCGAAACGCGTCGCCGAAGCGATCGTGGCGCTCCGCCGTCGCGCGGGTGACACATTGCGGTTTCGCATCGGGTAACTCTTCCAGCACGACACCCCATCAAAGAAGATCGTTGAAGGCCGGAGCGTCTCCACTAACCCTGACGTCGATCGAATAGGCGCGCCTTTCGCCAGGCTGAAGCACGCGCTCCTCCGTGCTCTGCCCCCCTTCGCCGCGCGTGCTCGTACACGGCTCGACGGAGAAGATTCCGCATTGCGGGCGCAGATCTCGCCAGAACTGAAGAAAAGGCAGCGTCTTCGTCTCGAAGCACAGCTCAACCGACAGGCTCCGATCGGAGCCGGCAGGCGTCTTCACGACGGCCGACGCGCGCGGTTGCGCCGCAACTGGAAACGACCATGCGGGCGTGGGATGCCCATCCTCTGGAACCGCAACTGCTTCGACGACGATCTTCCCGTCGACTTCGACGGTGGTCCCGTCGGCGACGGCTGGGTAGCCGAGATTGAAGTGGTAGAGCATGGCTTGCGGCCAGGCCGTGGCGCCAATGTTCTCGACCTCGTCACGGATTCGGATCACGGCTCCTCCAACCGGCGCCTCGATCCGGCGGCGCAGCCGCAGCGCCTCACCGCCCAACCGCGCCTGCGTGACTTCGCCTTCGCAGAAAAGAATAGCGTCGCCTTCCTGCCAGCTCTCGCCGTGCGCGAGTACTCGCCCCGGCGTGAAAGGGATGCGGCCATGCATCGGATTGCCGTCACGGGGCTGTCGGATGTGGTCGAGTCCGCAGGTAACCAGGAAGCCGGAGATCGAGCGCTGAAAGCCCATCCCACCTTCGCTATCGAGGTCGCTCAGCGCAGGACTGCGAAAGCCGTCCGGCGCCTGCCAGCCCAGCTGCACGCCGCGCCACCAGAGCGGACCGATGTCGAACGACCGATCCGACAAGACCCAGAAATCGAGACCGCCGCCTGTCGAAAAAGCCAGAGCTCGGACGCCGCGCTCCGGCCCGTCATCGAGTACGATCCCGCGCACGCAGGCCACCTGCCGAAGATCTCCGACACGCGATCTCAAGCGCGAGCGCACTAGCCCGCCTCCACTGGCGCGGCAGTTCTCTCCAGTTCGGCGGCAAGCTCGAGGCGCTTGAAAGCCTCGGGCGGCGCGTCGTTCATGGTCATCAGGTTTCGCATCAGCGCCGTCATGCGCGCCTCCGCGGCAGGATCGTCGATCGGAGTTTCCTGCCCTGGATCATGCATGAGGTCGTAGAGGCGCGTCTCATTCTCCAGCAGGGCGCCCGGCCCATAGTTCGAGTACATCGGCGAGCGGTCGCTCACCGCCACTTTCAGCACGGGTACCCCTTTGGTGAACGGGAACGGGCCGGCAAGGCTTGCGCTCGACAGCTCTTCCGGCGGGAAGTGGTCCCAGATATGGGTCGGCATCAGCGTGTATTGGTAGAGTTCCTGAGTCCTCAGGTCCGGCGGGAACCGGTGGTAGGTGTAGCGTCCGTCGGTAACGTTCACTGCTCCGCCGAAATAACCGAAGAGCGCCGCCTCACGCAGCCTGTGGTCGGAGGCGATCACCGGCAGAAGCGAGTGGCCTTCCATTTCGGGCTGACGCGCGACGCCGAAGAGGTCGAGGAAGGTCGGCGCAAGGTCGATCGTCTGCGTCAGTGCGCTTCGCGAGGCACCGGCCACGCTCTGTCTTGGGTCGTGCACGAAGAGCGGGATGTGCACGATCTCCTGATACATGTTCATGCGGTTCTTCGCCCAGAAATCGTGCTCGCCGAGTAGAAAACCATGGTCCGTGGTGACGACGAGCGCCGTATCCTTCCAAAGATCGTGCATATCGAAGTAGTCGAGTAGGTTGCCCATCAGGTAATCGCAGAGGGCCACGACGGCGTAATAGTTCGCCCTCAGCTCCTCGCACTCCTCGGGCAACTCGTCGACGCGGCCGTAGCGAGGCCAGTCGCGGATTGGTCCATTCCAGCCGGTCCTGAACTTCTCACGAAATCGCTGCGGCGTCTGGAATGGCTCGTGCGGATCGAAGGTTTCGATCTGCAGCAGCCAGCCGTCGGCGTCGCGATTCCGCTCGAGGAAGTCGAAGCCGGCGGCGAAGCACTGGACGGAGGGGAAATCCTTCTCGTCCCTGATGAATTCGCGATTGACCATGTTGTGGCGTTTGTAGTCGCGGAGGGCCTCGCTGTATTGACGCTCATGGTACATCTCACGCAGCCGCTCCCAGTGCGGCTGCACCAACGCCTTCCACGGATCGCCCTCCTGCCCGCGGATGAATTCGTAGGAGTCGTACCTGTTGTGGTAGGTGGCGCCGCCGTCCTCCCAGTAATGAAAGTGGTCCGTGATGAGATGGCTGTAGATGCCCGCGTCGTTCAGAAGTTCCGGGAAGGAATTGTCGAATGGCTCAAGCGGTCCCCAGCTGCGGTGCAGGAAGCTCAGGCGCCCCGATTGCATGTCGCGGCGCGCCGGCATGCAGGGCAGGCTGCCGACATAGTGGTTGGCAAAGGTCGTCGTCCGCCCGGCAAGCCGATCGAAGCCCGGCGTGTCGATGCGGCGTCCGCCGTAGGGTCCGAGCATGTGCCGGTTGAGCGAGTCGAAAAGGACGAAGACGGCTTTCATCTTTGCTTCCGAAGGATGAACGTAGGACGATTGCTTACTTGACCGCGCCTTGCGTGAGCCCCTTCACGATGTAGCGCTGGGCGATCAGGAGAAGCACCAAGGCGGGCAGGATCGATAGGGCCGCGCTCGCGGCCATCTGTGTGTATTGAATCTCGAAGTCCTGAGCGAACTTGGCGATCGCAACCGGCACCGTGGCTGTCTGCTTCTTGGTGAGGTTGAGGGCGACCGCGAACTCGTTCCAGCTGAAGACAAAGGTCAGAACGGAAGTCGCCGCGAGACCAGGCGCAATGATCGGCAAGACAACGCTCCGCAAGAGCATAGGCGTCGACGCGCCGTCGATCCGCGCCGCTTCCACCAGCTCGTTGGGCACGTCGCGCACGAAGACCCCCATCAGCCACACCGCCATGGGGAGATTGAGCGTTGAATGCGCGAGGATCAGTCCGATGAACGTGTTATCGAGGCCGACTGCGCGCTCCATCGTGTACCAGGCGCCGGCGAGCGCGATCGGCGGGATCATGTGGAAGGCGAGCGCCCAGCCGAGGAAGATGTGGCTCACCCAGCCGGGCCATTCCATCCGGTCGAGCGACCAGGCGGCGAGCGTCGCCACAGTGACGCAGATCGCCGTGCTCGCCACGCCGACGATCAAGGAGTTCCGGTAGTTGACGAGGAAATCGGAGGTTTTTGAGAACAGCACCTCATTGAAGTTCATCAGAACCGGATTGAAGAAGAACTGGCCGATCAGCAGCGAGATCTGCGTGCGGAAGCCCGCGGCGACGGTCCACGCCACGGGAGCAAGCACGATCAGCGCCGAAGCGACGAGCAGCAGGTGGACGGCGGTGGTCCGGGCTCCCGGTAGGCGGAGCGCGCTCATTTCGCGGCCTCGCCGCGACCACGCGCCGAGAGCACGACGACGAGAAGTAGTGAAACGAGGAAAATCACCACTACCGACATCGCCGCGCCGTACCCAACCCGGTCCTCGGTGAAGAAGCGCTGGTAGAGCGTAAAGCTGACAACTTCCGTCGCCGTGCCCGGGCCTCCTCCGGTCAGCAGATAGACCTCGTCGAACACCTTGAAGGCCAGCACCAGGCGAAAGGCGGCGGTCACCAGCAAGGTCGGCATCATCATCGGAATGGTGACGTAGCGAAGCTCCTGCCACGCTGACGCGCCATCGATCTTCGTCGCCTCGAAGACGTCCTGCGGCAGCGATTCCAGGCCGGCAAGGCAAAGGAGGAAGCAGAACGGCGTCCAATGCCAGATGTCGACCATGATGACCGAGAGGAGAGCGGTGTTTGCATCGCCGAGCCAATCGTGCGGTCCGAGGCCAACAATCCCGATTGCTTGGTTCACCAGCCCAAAATCGAAGTTCAGCATCAGCTTCCAGATGGCGCCGATGACGATGCCCGGAATGAGGATCGGAAGGATGAAGACGGCGCGATAGAGAACGCGCCCTCGCGTCGTGCGGCTGACGAGAAGCGCCAGCACGAAGCCGAGCAACATCTGACCGATGACGGCAGCGAGCGCAAAGATCGTCGTGTTGACGAGCCCGGCACGGAAGAGGGGGTCGGCGGGAAGCGCGCGGTAGTGCGTGAGCCCCACCGGCGTCCAGATCGCGCTGCCGCCCGACCAGGTCGCATTGTAGAAGCTCGTCGCGAACAGGTTGGCGAGCGGCAGCACGCTCATCGCCAGCATCAACGCCAGTGCGGGCCCGAACGTCGCCCAGCGCCAGAGGCGGTCGGGATCGTGCGCGCTGCCACGCACCCCTACAAGAGCGCCGCCGGCCGCGGAGGCCGACAGCGCCGATGCATTCATGCCCCGCTGCTCCTACGGCAGGTGCGGAAGCACGCCGGTCTTGTAGCTGTACTTGGCCATCACGGCGTGGATGTCGTCGGCCATGGAGTTGAGTGCGTCGACGCTGGTGATCTCGCCGGCGATGGCGCGGTTCAGGCCGACTTCAAGGATTGCGATCACCTCGCTCGCCTCGGGGAACTGATAGACATTCACGGCATTCGGGAGCGATGCCGCAAGCGGCTTCATCCAGCGGAAGCGGTGCTCGTCGGCGATCGGATCTCGGTAGACGGCGGCGTGAACCGGAATGCCGCCTGCCTGCGCAGTCGCAAGCTGCGCTTCCTTGGTCTGGAACCAGCGGAAGAATTCGACCGCTGCGCGCTTGCGCTCGTCGGGCACATTGTGGGCGATCCCGCCGAGCCAGTGGCCGAGGCCCGGCCCCGACGGCACTCCCGCCACGTGAGGCGTCGGCGCCCACTGAACCTTGTCGACGACCACCGATTTGTTCGGGTCGTCCATCTGCGACCACGCGGCGATCACCATGCTGATATGGGCGGTGTTGCCGGTCACCATCGCCTGGATCACTTCCGTCTGGTCGAGCGCGGCCGTCTTCGGGTGCCCGGCCTCTTTGGCAAGCCGGATATAATAGTCGAGCGCCTCCAAGCCTTGGGCATTGTTCAACGTCACGGAGTAATCGCCGTTCACCTGGTCGGCGAAAATGCCGCCGCCATGGCCGTAGAGATAGGGGTAGAAATCGTAGGCGACGGTGTGGGGTCCGCGCGCGCCGCGCTGCACGATTCCGTACATGTCCGGCGGGTTGTGGAACTTGCGCGCATTCGCTTCGAGGTCGGCGAAGGTCTCGGGAGCCGCTAGCCCCGCCTCCTCGTAGAGATCGCCGCGGTAGTAGAGGATCGGAATCAGCGGCGAGATCGGCATCGACATCAGCTTGCCGGCCGGAGACATCGTCTTGTTCGCCGCGTCGTAATAAACCGTGTCGCCCAGCGTGTAGACCTCCGGATCGAGCGCGAAGCCCGGATCGATGTCGGTGATCGGCGTCACGAAGCCGCCCGCGTACATTTCCGCGAACCAGCCGGAATTCATGATCAGGATGTCATAGTCGCCCTGCCCGGAGCGAACCGAGTTTCGCTGCTTCTCGAGCGAGCCGGCGAACGGGTTTACGTCGAGCTCGACCTGGTTCCCGCTTTCTTCCTCGTAGAGCGCCACCGTCTTGCTGAAGCTGTCGAACCACGGCGACTGATTGATGACGATGGTGATAGGCGCGACACCCTGCGCTCTGACGAAACGTGTCGAGCCGATCAGCGCCGTTGCGCCGGCGCCGAGAAGCGCCTCGCGCCGCGATGGGCGCCATCCGCTCCAGAATTTGCGAGCCATCTTATTCCTCCCTGGGGTACTGTTCGTCAGAAAGTCGCATAGGATAATCCATGCCAACAACTGAATTGTTCGCAGCAATCCATAGACAGAATGAATGAATTAGTTCTCCGGCCACTCGGTGCAGATTGCCTTCAGCTCCTCGATAACCGACTGCGCGCCGGGTGAAAGCCAGGCGCCGCGCCGCTGCATGATGCCGGCATCGCGGCGGCTGCGCAGGGCAGCGACGTTGAGGCTTGTCAAGCCGAACCCACCGGGTCCCGAAACGGTGTTCGCCGTCGTATAAGTCAATGCATCGGAATCGCGCAGCATGGCGAACACGAACGCCATCGACTCCGTCTCCACGACCGGAATCGGCGGCGGAATGTCTCGGGCCAGGAACAATGCCTCCAGCTTGCGGCGGGCGCGCGGGTTGTTCGCGGGAAGCACCCATGGAAAAGCGAGAAGCGCCTTGAGGTCGATCTTCTTCTGGCGGGCGAGCGGATGGCTCGTTCGGCATGCCACGTCGAGGGTGTCGGACGTGAGAGGCACGATCTTGAGGTCGGATTCCGTTTCCGTGCCGGGCAACTCGGCGACCACGAAGTCGAGATCGCCGTGCCGCAGCGCGCGCAGCAATGCCTCGTCGAAGCCGCCGAATATGCGCACCTTGAGCCGCGGCCGGCCGGACAACGTGCGCGCTACAGCCAAGGGCAGGTGCCGTCTCAGCCATGCCGGTCCTGCCCCGATCAGGACCTGGCCTTCGGCGCCGCCGCGCAGGCCGTTCAGTTCGCCCACCGCGTCGTCGAGTTGCACCTGGACGGCCTGCGCATGTCGCACGAGGCTCTGTCCGTAGAGCGTGAGTTCCACTCCGCGTGGCAGGCGATCGAACAGCGTAACGCCGAGCTCCTGTTCCAAAAGCCGGATGCTCTTTGTCAAGGTAGGCTGAGTGATGTTCAGCTCCGATGCCGCGGCAGTAATGCTGCGGCGCTCGGCGACCTTCAGGAAGTACTGAAGCTGGCGAATATCCATCTCGGCATCGCGGTCAGCCGCTTCTCTGAACCGAAAAAAGCGGCGCTCATACCCATCGCTTCTGTCTATGGATATTAGCGGTGCTTTCAGTTGTTGGAATAGCTGCGGCGTGCCACCCTTTCGCGGACCGAAACCCCATTTGGGGGAGGACAGAGTGAGAACGCCTCCGCCGCCCCGCACGTTCATGAACCTGGCGGCGTCGCGATAGAATGCTGAAGCAACGACTACCCGAGCGGCTCACTCCGGCCGCCGCGAAGCACGGGTTGCGCCCTCTCTATGGGGACATCCACAACCATTGCGGCCTCTCCTACGGCTACGGGTCGCTTGAAGACGCACTCCGGCGGGCGCGACGGCAACTCGATTTCGTCTCTGTGACAGGACACGCGCACTGGCCCGACATGCCGGTCGACGATCCGCTCGTCGCACATATCGTCGCTTTCCATGTCGAAGGCTTCGCAAAGCTACAGCGCGCCTGGCCGGCTCACTTCGAGACGCTCGCGGCATACGATCGTCCAGGCTTCTTCACCGCATTTCCGGGCTACGAGATTCACTCCTGCGCGTCCGGCGACTACACAATTCTCTACCGCGACCTTGAGCCTCGCGAGATGATTCTCGCCGACAGCCCGGCGGAGCTCGCAGGCAAAATCCGCGCCCAACTGCCCGGCCGCGCCATCGCCTTCCCTCATCACATCGGGTACCGAACGGGCGCGCGCGGAATCAACTGGGAGAGCTTCGATCCGAGCCTGTCGCCGGTTATTGAGATGATCTCCATGCACGGTTGCGCGGAAACCTCGCTGACAGATCGGCCGTACCTGCATTCGATGGGCCCAGCCGACGGCCGGTCGACAATGCGGCACGGCCTCAGGAACGGGCAGATCTTCGGCGTCGTCGGGAATAGCGACCATCACAGCGCCTACCCGGGCTCCTACGGGCACGGCCGCATGAGCGTCTACGCGAGCGAGCATTCGCGCGCGTCGATCTGGGACGCCATCCGGGAGAGACGGACGAACGCATTGACGGGCGACTGCATCCATCTGTTCGCGACGCTCGCCGGCGCGGCGCAAGGTGGCATAGTGGATCCGCAGGCCGACGCCGAACTTGCCATCGAAGCAGTCGGCGGAAGCTTCATCGACGTGATCGACGTCATTCGTAACGGAGACCTCGCCGCCCGCATCACGCCCGCTCTTTCGCCATCTCCGATCGGCGACGACCACAACGGGCGGCTGGAGACGATCCTTGTTTTGGAAATGGGCTGGGGTGCGCGGAAAACCGACCATCGCTGGACCGGACGGCTTCGCGTTTCCGGCGGGAGAATTCTCGCCGTCGAGCCGCGTCTGCGCGGGCCGGAGATCGTTTCTCCGCTGGAGGGTAGGGAGGAAAGCTCCGACGACGCCGAGATCGAATGCAGCGGCGAAGAGGTCCGCTTCAGCCTTGTCGCAGCAGCCAACCCCAACAATATGACGCCGGCGACGCAGGCAATCGCACTGCACCTGAGCCTGTCGCAGGACGCCAGCATAGAGGCCGAATTCGACGGGCGGAAACTGACGGCATCGGTCGATCGGCTTCTCGAGGGCGCGCTGTCCGGCAATCTCGGGCCGATCGACAGCCCCGCCTTTCGCTTCCATCCGCTGCCGCATCCGCACGAATGGCAGTGGAGGGGGAGCGTACGGCTCGACGCGATTTCAGACGGAGAAAGCGTCTATGTCAGGATGCGGCAGTCGAACGGCCAGTACGCTTGGTCCTCGCCGCTGTTCTGTCGTTCGGGAGGCGCGTGATGCCGCGCTTGCAAGCAACCGCGCCGGTACGGGTTGAGAAGACAGTGCGCATGGCAGCCATCAGGGCGGTTCGGGGATGACGCAGATCGGCGTCGCCCTGGTCGGCGCGGGTTTCATCGCGGACTACCACCTCGCCGGGCTTTCCGCGGTGCCCGAAGCCGCGGTGAAGGTGATCGTGGGGCGCACACGCGCCAGAGCGGCCGCCTTGGCGCGGCGCTTCGGAGTCGCAGATGTCGAAGTCGACCTTGATGCAGCGCTGGCGCGCGACGACATCGACGCGATTATCATCACGACCCCCGATGATACCCACGAACAGATCGCGATCCGCTCTGCCGCGGCGGGCAAGGCGATCCTGCTGCAGAAGCCGATGGCGACAAGCAGCGCCGCGTGCCGCAGGATCATCGCCGAGGCGTCACGTGCTGGAGTCGATCTGCAGGTGAGCTTCATGCATCGCCACTTCCCCGAAGTGGTCGCTGCCCGCCAGCTGCTCGCCGACGGCGCCATCGGCGAAGTCATCAGCGTGCGAATTCGGAATGCGACACCGGGACCGGACTGGGGCGACTGGTTCTTCAAGCGCGACCGCTGCTGGGGCGGCGTTGTCCTTCAGCTCGGGGTGCATGGCATCGACTTGATCGGCCACCTTGTCGGCCCGATTGACGCGGTGTCGGCGCGGACGGCAACGCTTCTCAAGGAACGCAGGCTGGCCGATGGGCGCATGGTCGAGGTGGAGAACGCCGACAGCGCCTGGTGCACCTACGAAACCGCGCAAGGGTGCGTCGCCAGCCACGAAATCTCGATGATCGAGGTGCAGGGCTGCGACCGGTTTCGTTGTGAGATCTATGGCACGAAGGGCACGATCTGGCTGCGCACCGAGCGGGGACCGCTTTCAATCTTTGCCCCGGACGCTATGGGCAGCGCCGCCTGGTCATGCCCGGAGCTGCCCGACATCGCACCCGGAGAACGCCAGCACCGGCTCTGGATTGATGGGCTCCTCGGCAGGGCGCTTCCCGAGGATACGGCCGTCGCTGCTCTCCGCGGACTGCTGGTCGCGGAAGCCATCGGTCGGTCCGCAGACCGAGGCGGATGCCGCGAGAGGGTCGAACCCGTTGACGGAGCCGGAGTGCGATGCGCGTCGCGATCCTGAGCTTCGCGCACTATCATGCGAACTTCTGGGCCGAGGCTTTCTTGGCGGAGCCTGACGTCGCGCTGACAGCGATCTGGGACGATATCGAGGCGAGAGGCCGCTCGGCGGCGCAGAAATTCGGCGTGCCGTTCGTCGCGTCGCTGCACGATGCGGTTGACGCGGCTGACGCCGTAGCGATCTGCTCGGAGAACAGCCGCCATGCGGAGCTGGTCGAGATTGTTGCTTCGGCCGGAAAGCCGATCCTTTGCGAGAAACCGATCGCCGCAACACTGGAGCAGGCTGACCGTATTGTCGACGCCGTTTCCGCGTCAGGCGTCCTATTCATGCAGAGCTTTCCGAAGCGTCTCGATCCCGTTTCGCATGAATTGAAGCAGATGGTCGAGAGCGGCCGACTCGGGCGCATCCACTTGGTCCGGATCCGCCACGGGCACTCTTACGGGCTGGCCGACGACTTCCGTGACCGGTGGTACGTCGATCTTGATCTCGGCGGCGGGGGCGCCCTCCTCGACGAGGGTATCCACGCCGCCGACCTGCTCTGCTGGCTGTTCGGGATGCCGGCGACGGTCGTAGCGACCACCGCCACCTTCCTCCCTGGCCTCCGCGTGGAAGACGGAGGAACGGCGCTCTTCTCGTATGCAAACGGCATGACCGCGGAGATCACGGCGAGCTTCCTGTTCGCGGCGGCAGACACGTCGATCGAGGTCTACGGAACGCGCGGCACCGTGCTCGTCTCGGGTGTCGACCTCGCCTCTCGCGACATCGCGGAGGGAAGCTTCATGCGCTCCTACGATGTTGCGCAGGGCGATATGCGTTGGGTGACCCATGACATCGTCCCGCGCTTCAAGCGCGGCCAGTTCCACCACCAGAACGCAATCGTTTTCGTCCAATGCGTCAGGGGACATCGCGACCTGCCGGCCACGGCAGAAGACGGCCGCAACGCTCTCCTGCTCATAAGGCGCGCGTACGATGCCGCCCGCACCGGTATCCGACAAACTGTGTAGTGGCGACCGTGTCTTACCGGGATGCTGGGCGATTTCGGCCAGCGACCGCGAGCCTCGTCGCGTGAGATTCACGCACACCGCGCGGGTTGCACCCCTGAGAAAAAGCAAAATGGCCCAGAACCGGCTGCAATACTGGGCAAAACGACGGAAATCCGGGCCGCGCATCCTGGCATGCCTCTTGCGGCGCGTCGGCAAAATGCCTCGCGCAAATCGACGCAAACAAAAAGTCGGGCACGCACAGACAGGAGGACGGACGATGAAGAGATTCACGCCATTGTTGGTGGCGCTTGGCATCGCGCTGCCGGCCGCCGGTACGCAGGCGGCAGAGCTCAGGGTCGGCTTCACGCAGGATCCGCTCACGCTCGATGCCGCCAACCACAGCAAGCGCGAAACCGAGACCGTCATCCGCAACATGTACGACGGCCTGCTGACCCGCGACTCCGACATGAATATCCATGAGGAGCTGGTCGAGTCCTACGCGCAGATCGACCCCACCACCTGGGAGTTCAAGATCCGGCCCGGCGTGAAATTCCACGACGGCAGCCCGATGACCGTCGAAGACATCAAGTTCACCTTCGACCGGCTCATTCAGGAAAATGCGATGGACGGCCAGACCAGCCCGCGCAAGGGGCTGCTCGGACCGGTCAGCGAAATCCAGGTCGTCGACGATGCGACCGTCCGCTTCATCCTGTCGGCGCCGTGGCCGATCCTCCCTGCCATGCTGCCTTTCCAGGAGGTCGTGTCCAAGAGCTTCGTCGAGGCAGGCGGCCCGGGCGCTCTGTCGACCGCCGCGAACGGCACCGGACCGTTCAAGCTCGTCGAGTGGCGGCAGGGAGACTCGATCATCATGGAGCGCTTTGGCGAGTATTATGGCGGCGCGCCCGGCATCGAGCCGGCCGGGCCTGCCTGCGTGGAACGCGTCATCTTCCGCGTCATCCCGGAGAACGCATCGCGCGTCGCGGCGCTGCTTTCCGGCGACGTGGACATCATCAACGAGCTGCCGGTGCACGACATCCCGCAGGTCGAGGCGAGCGGCAATGCCGACGTGATGACGGTCAACGGCACGCGCACGTTCTTCGTGTCGATCAACAATACGAAGAAACCCTTCGACGACGTGCGCGTCCGCCAGGCGCTCAATCACGCGCTCAACAAGAGCCTCATCATCGAGCGCATACTCGGGGGAACGGCGCAACCGCTGAACGGGGTGATGTCTCCGGACGCATTCTCCTTCAATGCCGATCTCACGGAATACTCCCACGATCCGGAGAAGGCGAAGCAGCTTCTCGCCGACGCCGGCTATCCCGACGGCATCGATCTCGTCATCGACGTGGAGGGCCAGTTCAAGGAGATCGCCGAGGCGGTCGCCGCAACGCTTGGCGATGCCGGCATCCGCGCGACGGTGTCGGTCGGCGAGGCGTCGGTGCTCAACACGCAGTGGGACCCGAAGGCTCCCAAGGAGCGCGACCTCTACTTCACCTCGTGGGGCAATGGATCGCTGGATCCCTACGACATCATGAACCCGACCCTGATGACGCAGGCGCGCGGCAACCGCTCCGGCTTTAGCAACGCCGAAGTCGACAGTCTTCTGAAGGCGGCCGAGACGGAGCCCGACCGCGCAAAGCGCGCCGACATGTACAAGCAGGCGCAGGCGATCGTGAATGCCGAGGCGCCATGGATCTTCCTCTGGCTGCCGCAGGACATCTACGGTGTGTCGAAGCGGGTGTCGGGCTGGAGGCCGAGCCCCGACAGCCGCATCAACCTTCACGACGCCTGCGTGGCGGGTTAACCAGCAGGCGTAGACACCGGAGGGTCGGAATGAGCGCAGGGGCCCTGGTCAAACGGCTTTTGCAACTCATCCCGGTCCTCTTCGGCGTCAGCGTGATCGTCTTCTTGATGATCACGCTCACTCCCGGCGACCCGGTCGAGATCATGCTCTCCGGGCAGAACGCCACGCCGGAGCAGGAAGCCGCTCTCCGGCACGACATGGGCCTCGACAGGCCGCTGCCGCAGCGATTCGCGACGTTTCTCGTCAACGCCGTCCAGGGCGATTTCGGCCTCTCGTTCTTTCACCGCCGGCCGGTCATCGACGTCATCGCAGAACGACTGCCGGCGACGATCGAGCTGACCTTGGTGGCGCTCGTCATCGCGCTCGCGATCGCCATACCGCTCGGCGTTCTGGCCGCGGTGAAGAAGAACACCTTCCTCGACCGCGTCGCCACTGTCGGCGCGCTGATCGGCGTCAGCATGCCCGGCTTCTGGTTCGGCATCCTGCTCATCATCCTGTTCGCCGTGAAGCTCCATTGGCTGCCGGTCTCCGGCCGCATCGGCTTCGAATTCGAGGTCCCGCCAATCACCCGGCTCTATCTCATCGACACGCTCATCCAGGGGCGGTTCGACGCTTTCTGGAACGCGCTCAGGCATATCGCCCTGCCTGCACTGACGCTCGGACTCCCGATGGCGGCGATCGTCATGAGGGTTACGCGCGCTTCGATGCTGGAGGTGCTGTCGCGCGACTACATCACCTTCGCTGAGGCCAAGGGGCTTTCGCGGCGGCGAGTGCTCTTCCGTCACGCACTCAAGAACGCGCTCATCCCGACGGTCACGGTTGCGGCGCTGGAGACCGGCTCGCTGCTCGGCGGCAACATGGTCGTGGAAACCGTATTCGGGTGGCCGGGGCTTGGGCGGCTTGTGGTGGAGAGCATCTTCACGCGCAACTATCCCCTCGTGCAGGCGGCGGTGCTTCTCTACGCGCTGACCTACGTGTTCCTGAACTTCATCGCCGACATTCTCTACACGGTGCTGAACCCGAGGATCCGGCTCTGACTGCGGTGGAACGCATCGAGGAAGGACCGCGCGCGGCCGAGTCGCCGCTGACGCACAGCCTGCGCCAGTTCAAGTCGAACCGGCTCGCCGCCGCCTCGGCGCTCGTCGTGCTTCTGTTCGTAGTCGTCGCGATCGCCGCCCCGCTGATCGCACCGCACGATCCCAGCAAGGCGGACCTCTTCCGCCGGCTGCAGCCGCCGTTCTGGCTCGAAGGCGGCGAGCTGGCCTATCCGCTCGGCTGCGACGCGCTCGGACGCGACATACTTTCGCGCATCATTTTCGGCGCGCGCGTTTCCATCTTCGTCGGTGCGGCGGTCGTCGGCATCGCCACGACGATCGGCATTCTCGCCGGACTGGCGGCGGGATTCCTGCGTGGCTGGGTCGACATCGTTATCTCCCGTCTCGTCGACATTCTGCTCGGCTTCCCCTACCTTATCTTCGCCATCGGCCTGATGGCCATGATGGGACCGGGCCTGCACAACATCGTGCTGGCGCTTGTCTACAAGGAATGGGTGATTCCCTGCCGCGTGGTTCGCGGCGAGACGCTTGCCGCCCGCGAAATGGAGTATGTCGAGGCTGCCCGCGCGGTCGGCGCTCCTAACCGATACGTCATGCTGCGCGAGATTCTGCCGAACATCCTCTCGCCGGTCATCGTCGTCTCGACGATCCGCATCGCCAACATCATCATCCTCGAAGCAAGCCTCTCCTTCCTCGGGCTCGGCGTACAGCCGCCGACGGCGTCCTGGGGATCGATGGTAGCGGACGGCCGGGCGTTCATTCTGGCGGGCTGGTGGGTCAGCACCTTTCCCGGCATCGCGATCCTGATCCTCGTCCTAGCCATCAACGTGGCGAGCCAGGGGCTGCGCGACGCTTTCGACCCGAAATTCCACGATTAGATCGCCATGCCCGACGCGGCCCCGCTCCTCTCGATTCGCGACCTGACCACGGTGTTTCCGACGCACCATGGCGTCGTGACCGCCGTCGACGAGGTGTGCCTCGATGTCTATCCCGGCGAATGTCTCGGCGTTGTTGGCGAATCCGGCTCGGGCAAGAGCGTCACCTTCGCCTCGGTCGTCGGTCTGGTCCGCCGCCCCGGCCGCATCGCCGCCGGTTCTGTTCGCTTTGCCGGGATTGAGCTTATCGGCCTCGGTCCTGCAGCGATGCGCCGCCTGCGCGGCCGCGACATCGCGATGACGTTGCAGGATGCGCTGACCTCGCTCAACCCTGCGCTCACCGTCGAGGAGCAGATCACCGAGGTGCTCGCCGCACATCATGCCGAATTCCGTGGGCGGCGGAAGCGGCGGGCGGCGCGCGCCCGCGCGCTCGAGATGCTGCAGCTCGTCGGCATTCCGTCGCCGGAAGAGCGCCTCGGGAACTATCCGCACCAGTTCTCCGGCGGCATGCGCCAGCGAATCATGATTGCAATCGCGCTTGCCTGCCGGCCGAAGCTGCTGATTGCCGACGAGCCGACCACCGCCCTCGACGTCACGATCCAAGCCCAGGTGCTGGAGCTGATCGCCGATGTGCGGGCCAAGCTCGGGATGAGCGTCGTCCTCATCACGCACGATCTAGGCGTCGTCGCCGAATACACCGATCGGGTCGCGGTGATGTATGCCGGCCAGATCGTCGAGACCGGTCCGACCGCCGAGGTCATCGGCGCGCCGCAGCATCCCTATACGCGCGGCCTGCTGCGCTCGATCCCGCTCATCTCGCGGCCTCACGCGCGGATCGCGCCAATCGAGGGCCAGGTGCCGGAGCTGATTGACCTCGCGCCGGAGTGCCGCTTTTACGCTAGGTGCCCTGAGCGACGCGACGAATGCCGCACGCGTATCCCGATGTTTCCGGCCTCGCCGGGGCATGAGGCGCGCTGCGTGCTCGTCAGGACGGAACAGAGATGAGCGCGGCGCTGCTCGAGGTGAGGGACCTCGTCAAGCACTATGATTCCGACGGCGGCTGGTGGTCGCGGCTGACCAGACGCGAGCGGCGGACGGTCCGCGCAGTGAACGGCGTCAGCCTGTCGATCGCCGCGGGCGAGACGGTCGGGCTGATCGGCGAGAGCGGTTGCGGCAAGACGACGTTCGGCCGGACGATACTGCGGCTGCACGAGCCGACCTCCGGCAGCGTCTGGTTCGATGGCGTCGATCTCGCCAAGCTCACGGGCGAGGCGCTGAAGGCGATGCGCCGCCGCATGCAGATCGTCTTCCAGGACCCCTATGCGTCGCTGAACCCGCGGAAGACGGTGGAGCAGATCGTGGGCTTGCCGCTCAAGCTGCACGGACTCGCCGCCGGAACCGCGCTTCGCGACCGGGTGGTCGAGGCGGTCGAGAGCGTCGGCCTGCGCGCGAGCCATCTGGCGCGCTTCCCGCATCAGTTCTCTGGCGGTCAGCGGCAGCGGATCGGCATCGCGCGCGCCCTCATTCTCGGGCCGGCGCTGGTCGTGTGCGACGAGCCGGTCTCCGCCCTCGACGTGTCGATACAGGCGCAGATCATCAAGCTCCTGGAGGACCTGAAGCGGGAGCGCGGCCTCACATACCTCTTCATCTCGCACGACATTTCGGTGATCGGCTACGTCTCCAACCGCGTGGCGGTGATGTATCTCGGAGAGATCGTCGAGATCGGGCCGGTGCGGGAGGTGCTGGAGCGGCCGAAGCATCCCTACACCGAGGCTCTTATCTCAGCCGTGCCCCGCGTCGACGCGCCCGGCGGCCGTGGGCGCATACGCCTTGCCGGCGATCTGCCGTCGCCGCTCGATCCACCGCCAGGGTGTACGTTCCATACGCGATGCCCGCACGCCATGGACGTCTGCCGGCGGACGGCGCCGAAGGAAACGACGCTCGGGGCCGGACACGTCGTCCGCTGCCACCTCTACGAAACGCCATGAGCAACGTGGTCGAACTTTCGGGCAATGCGTTCGAGCGGGGCGCGGGCCAAGCCGCCGCATGTCCGGACAGTGTCGGCGACGTCCGGCGCGCGGTCGAAGGCAGACTTGCGGCGGCAAGCCATCTGCTCGAAGACCGGCGGACGAGCGGCTTTCTCGCGAGCTTGCACTCCTATCTCGCCCAGAATGATCCCGACGGATTGCTCGAGCTCAGCGGCATCGCCGAAGGCTTCGCCATCCCCTCCGACGACCTATTCGCATATCTGCACCTGTCCGTGCTCGCCGACATCTCGCTGGCGGATGGATGTAGCGCCTGGGCGGTGAGGCATCCGTTCCACCGCGCGATGATCGGCAAGAACCGCGATTTTCGCGGCGAGCACCTCCGCATTCAGCGTGTCTTCCGCCATCGTGACCCGGCCTGGGACCGCCGCGTCGTCACCTGCGTCGGCAGCCTCGGCAGCCCGGGAGCATATTCGAGCGGCGTCAATTCCGACGGCCTGGCGCTTGTCGACACGCAGGTCCGCACCAGCGACCACGGCGTCGGTATCCTGCGCTACTTCCTGATGACGAGGCTTCTTGTGCGCTGCGCGACAGTGGCGGAGGCGCTGGCCGAGATCGAGGTCCTCGACCATGCCGGCGGGGGTACGCTGGTACTCGCCGACCGATCGGGCGCGATGGCAGCGGTGGAACTCGGCCACTCCGTGGTTTCGGTCGAACATGGGACGGATGGTTGGGTCGCCCGCACCAACCATTTTGTCTCGCCGGAGCTCGCGGCGGCGAACCTGCGAGACCCTTCGGATTTAGCCGCAGCCAGCTCGCAGCCGCGGCTGGCGCGCCTGTGCCGCTGGCTCGTAGGCGCCGGCCCCAGCCTTACGTTGGGCGACGCCCGGGTGGAGATGGCGAGCCATGACGGCTCGAACGAGGCCGGCCTCTGCCGTCATGGCGAGGAAGGCGACGCACAAACGATTTCCGGCGCAGTGTTTACGACCAACAGCCCAACCCTCTATTTTTGCCCGGCAAGGCCCTGTTCCGCCGACTGGCGGACAGTGGACGCGCGATAACGTCGGAGCCCTCGACTGAGCGTCGGCTCCGGGTGAGGGCCATGGTCTCCTATTCGGGCGAACTGATCGGCGAGCACGAATCGATCGCGAAGCTGCGCGCGCTCGTCGACCGGGTCGCGGCGAGCCCGACGCGCACAGTGCTCCTCTACGGCGAGACCGGCACCGGAAAAGGGCTGGTCGCCCGCATGCTTCACGACCGCTCGGCGCGGGCGAAGCGCGGTTTCGTCGACGTCAATTGCGCGGCAATCCCGAAGGAACTGCTGGAATCCGAGCTGTTCGGCCACGAGCGCGGCGCCTTCACAGGCGCTCTCACGACCAAGGTCGGCCTCATCGAGGAGGCGAACGGCGGGACCATCTTCCTCGATGAAATCCGAGAGATGGACCTCACCATGCAGGCCAAGCTCCTCTCGGTGCTCGACACCCAGAGGCTGCGTCGCGTCGGGGCGGTGCGTTACATCGAGGTCGATGCGCGCGTCATTGCCGCGACCAACAAGATATTGCTCGCGGAGGTGACTCAGGGGCGATTTCGGGAAGACCTTTATTACCGGCTGCAGGTCGTCGCCATCAATCTTCCGGCGCTCCGAGAGCGCGGCGACGACGTGCTCGTGCTTGCGACGCATTTCCTCCGGAAATACAGCTCGCGCTATGGCCGCGTCATCGACGGCTGGGAAGATGCGATCGCGGATGTCTTCAGGACCTATTCTTGGCCAGGCAATGTGCGCGAACTGGAGAACCTGATCGAGCGTATTTTCGTGCTGGAGAGCGACCGCCGCATCCTGGTGCGTCATCTTCCCGACCGCATCCTGAGGGAATTGCGCACCGGACGATCGCCGCTGGCGAGGGTCGACGGCGCCTTCAGGTTTGACGGACCGACCGACTATCGAGAGGCGACGAAGGCGTTCCAGCGCCGTCTGATCGAGAATGCGCTCAACGCCGCCAACGGCAATCTAACCAAGGCGGCCGCCGCCCTCGGCCTCACCCGCCATGCGCTCCGCCACCAGATGCTGAAGGCCGGGCTGCTACAGCCAAACGCGCTCGGCGACGATGCGTGAGAATCGCGCAGGCGCGCGGATCGGACGCTGACCTCAACGCTGCCGGCCCCGGCTTTCGCGATTTTTGGTGACTGATCCCTGGCATGCCCGTTGCAGTCTTTGGGTGACCCGGCAGCGCCGGAACCTGCGCCGGCTGGACACTTCCCGAAGGACGACCAATTGGATTCGCTGAAGATCATCTGCCCGAACGGGCATCTCGGCTTTGCGCCGCTGAAACCGGGAAGCTTCCGCATCGCCTGCAGAGCCGGGCCGGACGTCATCGCGGCTGATTCCGGCAGCGACGATGTCGGACCGGTGCCTCTCGGAGCGGATGTCTCAACGAGCCCGCTCGGATGGCAGCGCCAGGACCTCGAGGAAATGCTCGTGGCGGCGCGCCGCCTGAGAGTCCCCATGATCATCGGCTCCGCCGGCGACACCGGGACGAACAGCCGCGTCGACCTCTATCTCGGCTTGATCCGCGAGCTCGCCCGCAAGCACAATCTTCCGCCATTCCGGCTGGGATGGTTCTATTCGGAGCTGGAGCTTGCCGACCTTCGGGAGAGGATGATTGCCGGCGCCGCCGTGTGCGGCCTGGATGGACGTAAGGAGCTGACGCTCGAGGAACTCGACGCCACCGACCGAATCGTCGCCGTCGCCGGGGTGCACCCCTACATCGATCTCCTTGACCGCGGGTGCGACGTCATCATCGGCGGGCGTTCGTCCGACAGCGTGATCTTCGCCGCGCCTGCGATCCGCGCGGGATTTCCGAAAGGCCTCTCCTACTATCTGGGGAAAGTCCTCGAATGCGCCTCCTTCTGCGCCGAGCCGTACGGCGGAAAGGAAACCGTGCTCGGTGAAATCACAAGCGAGGACGTTCGCGTAACCGCGATGCACCCCGAGCAGCGTTGCACCGTCGCCTCGGTTGCCGGCCACGCCATGTACGAGCGCTCCAATCCGTTCCACGAATACGTGGCAGGCGGACTGCTCGACATGACCGAATGCCGCTATGAGCAGCTGTCGGAGAAGACGACACGCATCACCGGTCCGAGATTCGTCCCCGCGGAGGAGTTCCGCGTGAAGCTGGAGGGTTCGGGAAAGGTCGGTGAGCGCTTTGTCGGCATGGTCGGCATCCGCGATCCCTACACGATCGCGCACGTCGACTCGGTGATCGGCTGGGCCAGGCAGCAGGCGCGTGAGCGCTTCGGCGATGGCGGATACGAGCTGCACTACACGGTCTATGGCCGCAACGGGACGATGGGCGATCTCGAGCCAAAGGCCGACGAGCCAGCCCACGAACTGTGCGTGGTGGTGCAGGGGGTGGCGCCCACGAGGGAGATGGCCGAGGAACTTACGCTAATCGGGACGAGACAGATGTTCTATGCGCGTCTGCCGGAGGTGAAGGGGACGGCAGGATCGGTGGCGTTCCTCTTCGACGAGGTGCTGCCGGCAAGCCCGGGTTACCGCTGGACGCTCAATCACACCATCGCGGTCGGCGACCCGCTCGAGCTTTTCCCGCGATTCGATGCGATTGTGGGAGGTGAGCGATGAAGACCAGGCCGCTTTCCGAGCTTGCCAAAACAATCCGCAGCAAGAACGCCGGCGTCGACAAGATCACCTTCGACATCATCTTTCGCGAGCCGGAGACCTATCGGATGGTGAAATCTTCGGGCGTCCTCTCGCCTGAGACGATCTGCCGGCTCTACCGGGTGCCGCCTGAGCGGATTTCAGACTTCGTCGCCTTCGATCCGGCACTTGCGATCAAGTTCACGCTCTATCGCGACCGGCCGAGCGGCAGCCCCGGAGATCCCGACATATTCGGCGCCCAGCAATATGCGCCGCTCCTCGACCTCCCGGTGCCAGTCGAATAGTTAGCATCCTGTTCCGTTGCAGTCGGATGACGAGAGTGGCCAGTGTGCCCTAGCGGCGGCTGAGCGACGCGCCCCCGAGCGAGCATCAAAACGCCGCCGGAGTCGGACACTTTTAGCGCCTGGAACGCACCGCGGATCGTTCGGCGAAAATACTTTCGTTTGACAATACAGGTTCCAAGCGCTATTTGCGCCGCCTTCGTTTGAGGAAGTCATGCTTCGTATCGCAGCAACCATGTTCGCGCCCATCGCCGCCCGGCCGTTCAATCGGCCGGGTGATCGGCTGCGCGCGTACGTGCTGAGGCAGGACTCCCATACAAAGCTGAAGCCCGAACAAGGTCGGAGCTTACCGGACTAACCGGCGGCAGGGCCAACCCCTCCGCCAAACAGGCA
This sequence comes from Propylenella sp., assembly GCA_050728815.1. Lineage (GTDB taxonomy): Bacteria > Pseudomonadota > Alphaproteobacteria > Rhizobiales > Afifellaceae > DASWJZ01. The sequence goes on along the minus strand of JBOHKB010000101.1, from coordinate 8,336 downwards.
GAGGGGACCGAAATGGCCCGAAGAACTACCAGCATCTTTATCCTGAACGTCCGCATCCCGCGGGCGCTCGTCCTCGTTTTCGGGGCTGGCCGATAGGCCCGTCACGACGGTTCCGCTCACGCGGCGCCGGGCTCTTTGACATCGCTGATCTTTCAGAAATACGGCTGCGCTGAGCAGCGAGGGCGAAGCTTTGTCCTCGCGTCGCTCCGCGGCGCCGGCCGACCTAGCTCAACAGGCAGAGCAACCGCCTCGTAAGCGGACGACACACGTTCGAGCCGTGTGGTTGGCACCAAACTCGCTCCCTTCGTTCAGTGGCAGGATGGCCGCGTTGTAAGCGGCTGACGCAGGTTCGATTCCATGCAGGGAGCACGCCGCGATCGGTCAATGGCAGGCCACTGCTTTGGTAAGGCGGAAACGATGGTTCGATTCCATCTCGCGGCACCATGCGTCGTTAGCCCAATCGGTAGGAGGCACTGCGCTTAGAACGCAGGCAGTGTGGGTTCGAATCCCTCACGACGCACCAAACGCCCGTGTAGCCCAAGAGGTAGAGGCCCGGCCTTAAACGCCGGTCAGGTGCGGGTTCGAAGCCTGTCACGGGCACGCGCTGGTAGCCCAATCGGTAGGAGGCGGCGGCTTCAAACCCCGCACAGTGCTGGTTCGAATCCAGCTCAGCGCACCAAACACATTCCCGTCGCCAAGCGGCCGAAGGCATCGGTCTTACACACCGACATTCCGAGGTTCGAATCCTCGCGGGAGTACCAAGATCATCGAGGAAAAATCGCCTCTGCGTAAGCCTTGCTCGACGCCGCACGTCCTGGGGTTTGCGTGCTGGCTCAGTGGCAGAGCGCCGTCTCGACATGGCGGATGCCGGCGGTTCGATCCTGCCAGGACGCACCATCATCGCAAGCGAGCCCGAACGGCGAGGGCCTCGGCCGATAACCGAGTGGCAGGTGGTTCGATTCCACCCGCTTGCACCAATTCTCTGGACGTCGAGCCTTAAACCCGAATGGAGAGGGAACGAACTTTTAATCCGTCGGCAAGCGGATCGTTACCGACGGCGTCCGCCACGGACCAGTGCCCCGAGCGGCAAAGGGAGCGGCCTCTTAAGCCGTTGGCGAAAGCCTTCGTCGGTTCGAGTCCGACCTGGTTCACCACGCGTCTGTAGCCCAACGGCAGAGGCAATGCGTTGAGGGCGCATCCAGTGGCAGGTCGAATCTTCCGAGACGCACCATGTTCGCTATCGCTCGCGACGCCGGCTGAAGGAGCCGGCTGCTCGGGCGGGCGTGACCTGCGAAGCATCCGGCGAGGCTGCCGCGCTGTCTACGCGGTGAGACGGGTTCGACTCCCGTGCAGGTCGCCAATCATCGGCTCGTATAGCTCAATGGCAGAGCAGCTTCCTTATAAGAGGCCGATCAGGGTTCGATTCCCGTGCGAGCACCACACCAGAGCAAGAAGGAGGTCTGCCATGACTGCGCACCAGGCGCTCGTGCTGAATGCGGACTTCCGTCCGCTCAGCTATTTTCCGCTCTCGCTCCTCGGCTGGCAGGACGCGGTGCGGCTCATCTTCCAGGACAAGCTGATCGTGATCGCAGAATACGATCGCGTCATCCGTTCGCCGTCGCGGGCGATGCGGCTGCCTTCCGTCGTGGCTCTTCGGGCCTTCGTTCCGATGCCGCGCCGCGTCGCCTTCACGCGTTTCAACGTCTTCCTGCGCGACCGCTTCCGCTGCCAGTATTGCGGCGAGGAGTTCGCGTCGAAGGATTTGACGTTCGACCACGTCGTTCCCCGCTCCAGGGGCGGCGAGACGCGGTGGGACAACGTGCTCGCGGCCTGCGAGCCCTGCAACACGCGGAAGGGCAGCCGGTCGGACGTGCGTCCCCTGCGGGCGCCACGGCAGCCAACCCCACACGAACTCCTGGCGGCGAAGCGGTGCTACCCGCCGAACTATTTGCACGAAAGTTGGCTCGATTACCTCTACTGGGACGCCGAGCTGGCATCGTAACGGCCCTGTCGCGCAACTGGACGCGCACCGCGCTTCGAACGCGGCACAATGCAGGTTCGAGTCCTGTCAGGGTCGCCAAATTTGGAGAGTGAACCGTCGAGGCGACGGCGCGGTCCTGAAAACCGATGGTGGCTGCAAGGCCATGGGCTTCGATTGCGCCCGCTCTCCGCCATCACCTGGAAAGTGAACCGGCCGGGCGGCCGGCGCCGGTTGGAAGCCGGCTGGAGCCGAGAGGCTTGCGGATCGGGACCGCCGCTTTCCTCCATCAAGGAGCGTCAATCGGAGCGGCCTCCGATCTCCGTTCGAAGCGGATGAGTGCCCGAAAAGGGCATGGCGATCGACACGTCGGCGCTCCGCCACTTCCACGCGGGTAAAGGTCTGGCGACCCGTGCGGCCTCATAAGCCGCTTCAGCCGAGTTCGATTCTCGGGCCCGCTTCCATCTCGGGAGACGCAAGTAAGGCGGGCCGGTGCCCGCGCTGCGCTGTAGACGCCGTCCTTTCGAGGCATGGCGTTCAACTCGACCCGTCTCCCACCATGTTTGCCCGAGCAGCCGGCCAATTCGGCCGGCGTTGCGAAACGGCACACAAAGAGAGACCCGAGCCGGTTTGTCCGGCTCGTGGGCGGTCGTAGCTCAATGGCAGAGTGCGACGTCGCCAACGTCGCGACGAGGAGTTCGATTCTCCCCGACCGCTCCAATTCGCTCAGCAAGCTAATCTGGTGAAAGCGCTGCATTGAAGCTGCAGAGAGCCGGGCTCGAAACCTGGGCTGAGCGCCAGGGGGAATGCTGTGGGCAGCGGGTGATCCTTGCAAGATCGCCGTCGAAGGGTTCGATCCCTTATTCTCCACCAATCTTCCTGCCGAGCCATCTAGGTGAGGGCTCCCGGCTGTTAACCGGGGAAGGCACGTTCGAATCGTGCGGCAGGAGCCAGGCGACCATCTTCTAAAACGGACTAGGAAACTCGGTTCTCAGCCGGGGCAATGTCGGTTCGAGCCCGACTGGTCGCGCCATTCACGTTCACGTAGCTCAATCGGATGAGCGCCACCCTGCGACGGTGAAGGATGCAGGTTCGAGTCCTGTCGTGAACGCCAACAATGCCCGAGCAGCCGGGCTTCTTCGCCCGGCGTTGCGAACGGCAAGAAAACACAGCGTGTAGGGAAGTCTGGCCGTTCCTGCCTGCCTTGGAAGCAGGAGATCGGTGGTTCAAATCCACCCACGCTGACCAAATTCAACCGCTCAACAAAGGAGGGCGTCATGTCCAACGTGAAGATCTACGGCGAGCACGACGCCAAGACGATCGGGCAGATGGAGCGTTGCATGACAGTCGGCAGTGCGGTCGCCGGCGTTCTCTGCGCCGACGGCCATCTCGGTTACGCACATCCGATTGGCGGCGTCGTCGCATACGAGGAGCATATCTCGATCTCGGGCGTCGGTTTCGACATCGCCTGTGGCAACATGGCCGTGCGGCTTGATGCGCCCTACGCGGAGCTCTCGCCTCTGACCGAGACGATCGTCGACGATATCGCACGCTCGGTGAGTTTTGGTCTTGGACGAAGCAACGCGGAGCCGGTGGATCACGCGCTCTTCGAAAGCGACCTGTGGAAGGCTGCCGGCGTGCCGGAACTCAAGAGCATGGCGCAGAACCAGCTCGGTACCTGCGGGTCGGGCAACCACTATGTCGACCTCTTCGAGGACGAAGAGGGCTTCGTCTGGATCGGTGTCCACTTCGGCTCGCGTGGCCTCGGGCACAAGATCACGACAAAGCACCTGAAGCTCGTCGGCGCTAAGGACGGCATGGAGGTCGATCCGGCCGTGGTCCACCAGGATACGGACATCGGCCGTTCGTACATCGCCGGCGTCCAGCTCGGTGGCCTCTACGCCTATGCCGGACGCGAATGGGTGGTGGAGAAGGTGAAAGAAATCATCGGTGCCGCGGTGACCGACACGGTGCACAACCACCACAACTTCGCTTGGCGGGAACGTCATGGCGAACACGAATATTGGGTCGTCCGCAAGGGCGCGACGCCGGCATTCCCCGGCCAGCGCGGCTTCGTCGGAGGCTCGATGGGCGACAACGCCGTTATCCTCTCCGGCGTCGAGAGCGAGGTATCGGCCGCAAGCCTCTATTCGACGGTTCATGGCGCCGGCCGCATCATGTCGCGCACCGAGGCGCGCGGACGCTTCGTCAAGGACCCCGAGACGGGCAAGAAGATCCGCCAGCAGGGACGCGTGCGGCACGACGAGATGCATGCTTGGATCCGGGAGCGCGGCGTATCGCTCCGCGGGGCCGACCTCGACGAGGCGCCGCAGGCCTATCGCCGCCTACCCGACGTTCTCGCCGCGCATGCCGGTACGATCAAAATCGAGCACACACTGCGGCCGTTCGGCGTGATCATGGCGGGCGCCGACGTTTTCGATCCTTTCAAAGATTAGGCGAGGCTCCCAAGCCTCGCCCGATGCCCCTTAGCTCATCGGCAGCGCGCCACGCTCTGAACGTGAACGTGCTCGGATCGAAGCCGGGAGGGGCGCTGCCAGTTGTGCCTTGGGCGAGATGGGAACGCTGCGGCCTGCAAAGCCGTAATGAGCCGGTTCGATTCCGGCAAGGCACTCCAGGCGTCCGTGGCTCGAATGGATAGGCGCCGCTCTTCTAAAGCGGTCGATGCGGGTTCGAATCCTGCCGGACGCGCCAGTACTCGCTCACGTGGTCCATCGGATGGGCCTCGGTTTCCTAAACCGATGCAGGCAGGTTCGACTCCTGCCGTGAGCGCCATGGAGGGTTGACCGGACAGGCGCGCCGGGCTGGTTTGCTAAACCACGCGCACCGAAAGGTGCAGGGATCGAGACCCTAGCCCTCCTCCATTTCCGCGGGCTTACCTCAATGGCAGAGCACCGGTCTTCCAAACCGACGACACGGGTTCGATTCCCGTAGCCCGCTCCACTTTCGCGACGTTCGTCTAGTTGGCCCAGGATGCCGGTCCTTCAAATCGGAAGACGTCGGTTCGAATCCGACACGTCGCACCAAGTCGCGCGGGCGCTCCGGCGAGCAGCGAAGCCTTTGAAGCCTCGCGTGCACGGATCGACACCGTGGCCCGCTGCCAACCCTCGACCTCTTGGGAGGAGGCCCTGCTCATAACGGGGTCCAGGCTGGTTCGATGCCAGCGCGAGGGACCATTCATGCTGACCTCGTTCAATGGAAGGACACTGGGTTGTGGCCTCGGAAACGATGGGTTCGATTCCCTCGGTCAGTGCCAATCATGTTGCCGTCGTGACTTTGGCCGAAGCGTGCCGGTTGCTTCGGCGATGCGGGTGTAGCTTAGCGGCTAAAGCAGCGGTCTCCAAAACCGCGATCGTCGGTTCAAGTCCGGCCGCCCGCGCCATGGACGATCCAGCCTTCCGGAGTGCGAGCTCCAGGATTTCGGTTATCCCTGTCACGGAGGATGTCGTGGGTTCGAATCCCACCCGGCGAGAGCTCTTGCGCGCCGGTAGCTCAGCGGTAGAGCACCTATGCCGATTCCGCACCCGCGTTCGCACTCCACCTCCTTACTTGGCGTAAGCAAGCGTGATCTAAACGACTTGCGATGAGGCGCTTGACAACCATTGCATAATGCAATAGTTATCAACGCTGCAAACCTCACCTTTGTGAGGCGAGCTCCCGGGCTTCGGTTATCTCTTTCCAAGATGGCGCCGATGCCCGTTTCACGTGTTCGCCTTGCGATCGGAGCGAGTGCGAGCTCCAGGATCTCGGTTATCGCCAAATCTGAGGGTCGCGGGTTCGAGTCCCGCCCGGTGGGTGAAACTGCCGGTAGCTCAGTCAGGATAGAGCGTCAGAAAAATACCGATTCCGCTGCACGCGTTCGCACGCTTCCTCGATCGCCGAGGCCTGAGAAACAAAGGCCGATCGACGAGAATGAGCTCCTGAAGCTCGGTTATCCGGTAGAGCGCCAGCCGCGAGGCTGGAGGTCGCTGGTTCGACGCCAGCCGTTTCGCGAGAAGCGTAGCTCAGTAAACACCGACTTCGCTCACGCGCTCGTTCTCGTCGATCGGCCCGCAAGAATAACAGGAAAGCCAATCGACGAGGGCGAGCTCCGGAGTTTCGGTTATCTCTCCCTCCGACAGCCGGCCGAGAACCGGCAACCGGCGATGCCGGTGTCGCCGAACTCGCACCGCGTTCGCCCTCGGTGATTGGCCGATGGTAAGGAAGAGTGTCATGTCGCTTTACGCACTGCTGTTCCGTCCAAAGGCGACGCCGCAGTCGGAGCCGATAGACGCCCGTCAGGTGGCGAACAACGCCGGCGGCTATGTCTTCGCGATCGACGACTGGGCGCGGCTCGACCGCTTTCTCGTCCTCGGCAGCGATGCGCCGACCTACTACCAGTCGGCGCGCGCGCTGACGCGCGAGAACGCCAAGGCCGTGCTCGACTGCCTCGCGGCGGACGCCACACGTGTAGTCTCCCGAATCGTCGAGATCTCGCTCTCCGGCCGTGCGCCGAAGCAGGACCCGGCGATCTTTGCGCTGGCGCTCGCCACGCTCGACGAGAAGCCGGAGACGCGCGCGCTCGCTTACGCGGCGGTGCCGAAGGTCTGCCGCACGGCGTCGCACCTCTTCCAGTTCGTGGCGACGGCGAAGGCCCTCGGCAAGGGCTTCGGCCGCGGCATGAAGCGGGCGGTGGCGGCGTGGTACGACGACAAGCCGGTCGAGGCGGTTGCCTACCAGGCGATCAAGTATCGCTCGCGCGAGGGCTTTGACCACGAGCGGCTCCTCGACATGGCGCGTCCCGACGCGCATGTCGGCGAGGCGGAGTACGACGCCCTCTATCGCTGGATGATCGGCAAGGAGTACGACGCCGCAAAACTGCATCCGCTTGTTTCGGCGCACCTCGCCGCAATGAAGGCGGAGAATGCGGCCGAGCTTCTGCCGCCCATCGCCGAGCATCGTCTCCCTTGGGAGGCGCTGCCGACCTGGGCGAACTCCGATCCGGAGGTGTGGTGCGCGATGCTGCCGCATCTCGGCCTGACGGCGCTGATCCGCAACCTCGGCAACATGTCGAGGATCGCCGCGATCAAGCCGCTCGACGGCTCGGAGCAGACAGTCGCCCAGCGTATCGGCGACGAGAAGGCGCTCGCCAAGGCTCGCGTGCATCCGCTCGCTATCCTCCAGGCGATGGCGGTCTATCGTTCCGGTCGCGGCGTGCGCGGCGCCGGTTCGTGGGAGCCGTCGCAGGTCGTGCTCGATGCACTCGACGGCGCCTTCTACAAGGCGTTTTCGAACGTCGAGCCGACCGGCAAGCGGCATCTCATCGCGCTCGACGTGTCGGGCTCGATGGGTTCGCAGTTCGGCGGAACGGTGCTGACCTGCCGCGAGGCGACGGCGGCGCTGGCGCTGGTGACGATGGCGGTCGAGCCGGCGACGCACGTTGTCGGCTTCACGTCAGCCGGCCATCACCAGGGCCAGTACGGCGGCATGCACGGCGGCGGCAGCACGGAGCTGACGCCACTGACGATCTCGCCGAGGCAGCGTCTGACCGACGCGGTCGCGGCGGTCAGCGGGCTGCCCTTCGGCGGCACCGACTGCGCGCTCCCCATGCTCTACGCGATGGAGAAGCGCCTGAAGGTCGATGCCTTCGTGGTGATGACGGACAACGAGACCTGGGCCGGAAAAATCCACCCGGTCGAGGCGCTCCGCGATTACCGCAAGAGGATGGGTATCGCGGCAAAGCTGGTCGTCGTCGGCATGACCTCGACCGGCTTCTCGATCGCCGATCCGGTCGACGGCGGCATGCTCGATGTCGTCGGGTTCGATGCCGCTGCGCCGGCGGTGATCGCAGATTTCCTCCGTTGACCGCGGAGGAATTCGCCAAAGCAGGAGAGGCGCTTTTCGGCAAGCGCTGGAAAGCGCCTCTCTCGCGCGCTCTCGATATCGATCCGGTCACCATCTGGCGCTACGCGACCGGTCAGTGGCCCGTTCCGGTCGTTGTTGACTTGGCTCTCGCTGCGCTGAAGCAGCGGCAAGCGAAGCAAGGGCGATATCGCTGGTCAAGCTGATGCGGCTTCTGCTGAGCGAGGGGGATCTTCCTTGTACGTCGTTGCCCGAATTCACCCGATTGGTCTTCGCTTGCTTACATCAGGTCTCAACCTTGACTGCAGGCAAATGCTGACGACCGAGCCGCCGTTCCATGCGAGCGGCAATCCGCGACAGTGGCCAGCAGAGGGCAAAGTAGATCAGGGCGACCAGCGCATAGACAGTGAACGGCCGAAAGGTAGCATTGTTCACCATCTGCGCGGTGCGCGTGAGTTCGGCAAAACCGATGATCGAGGCGAGCGACGTGCCTTTCAGC
>JBOHKB010000100.1:0-11302 GCA_050728815.1 Propylenella sp. | reverse complement strand
ACGCTCTCGGTCCTCCAGCAGGGCGTGATCATGAAGCGCCACGGCGTGCCGATCGAGCTGTTCGGCAATTTGAAGGGCCTCCTCAGCCGCTTCAGGCCGAAGGGCACGCCGGCCGAATAGCGCAATTGGCGCGCAGATGCGTCTCCGTGTAGGTTGTCGCCGGACAACTTTACCGCGAACGGGAGGCGGCGATGAGCGCAGAGTCCGAGAACGTGGAAATCCTCAAGAATGCCTACGCCGAGTGGGGCGACAAGAAAGCTGCCGACTTGGGTTGCTGGACGTGTCTGATGGCGGACGACATCAAGATGCGCTCGCTTGCGAGCGGCGCGCGCGGAGCGGAGTTCACGCAGGCGAGGAGCGGCAAGGCGCAGGCCATCGCGTATCTCGAGGAACTCACCCGCGACTGGAAGATGAATTCCTATGTCGTCGATGAGTACATCGCGCAGGGCGATCGCGTTGTCGCCGTGGGTTCCACGTCGTGGACGAACAAGAAGACCGGCAAGACGGCATCCACGCCAAAGGTCGACATCTGGCGGATGCGAAACGGCCAGGCCGTCGAGTTCGCGGAGTTCTACGACACGGCGGCCCTCTTTGCCGCTGCACAGCCGTAGAGTGGCAGCGCCTGGCGCAATAGGCTAACCAAGCGCCACCGAGCGGAGGGAGTGCATTGTGGACCAGCGAGCGAAACCCGCGCCGCGCGTTAGGCCGCTGCCGGAAGGCCACACGCCGGAGCTGAAGGAGCTTTTCGCCAAGGCGAAGCAGACGCACGGCTTCGTGCCGAACAGTCAGCTCATCATGCAGCGGCGGCCGAAAATCGCCGCCGCCTTCGCGGCGCTGAGCGCCGCGATCTGGGCGCCCGACAATCTCGTCGACCGCGGCTTCAAGCGGCTCCTCGCGCATGTGGCGAGCCGCGCAGCCGGCTGCCAGTACTGCATGGCGCATACCGCCGGCGGAGCGCTCCGACTCGGCGTCGAGGAGGAGCGGCTTGCCGCGATCTGGGAATACGAGACGAGCCCGCTCTTCAGTCCGGCGGAGAAGGCGGCGCTCGATGTCGCCGTCTCAGCCGCGCAGGTGCCGAACGGCGTCACCGACGAGATGTTCGCAAAACTGCGCGAGCACTGGTCCGACGACGAGATCGTCGAGATCGTGGCGGTGATCGCGCTCTTCGGCTTCCTGAACCGCTGGAACGACACGCTCGCTACGCCGCTCGAGGACGAGCCGACCGAAGTGGGCGAGAAACACCTGGCGAGCCACGGCTGGAGCGTCGGCAAGCACGGGTGAGACTGACGGCAGATGCCAAGAGGCAGAGCGCCACGCCCTCTCCCCTTGCGGGAGAGGGTGGCTCCTGACCTTGGTCAGGGGCCGGGAGAGGGGTTTCGATCATGGAGCGCGACCGAAACGGCCCCTCCCCTAGCCCCTCCCCACGAGGGGGAGGGGGACGGAGTCTCTTCCGCCATCCTTGGCGCTTCGTGACCGAAGCGCCGACCATCGCCGCTCTTCCCCCGGAGGGACCGCCAGAGGTCGCCTTTGCCGGGCGCTCGAACGTCGGGAAGTCGAGCCTCATCAACGCGCTCACCGGGCAGTCGAACCTCGCGCGCACCTCGAACACGCCCGGCCGCACTCAGTCGCTCTTCTTCTACGCGCCCGACCTGCCCGGCGAGGCGCCCGGGGCGCTGCCGCCGCTCGCGCTGGTCGACATGCCGGGCTACGGCTACGCCAAGGCGCCGAAGGAGGCCGTCGCCACGTGGACGCGCCTCATCCACGCTTATCTCTCGGCGCGCGCGCCGCTGAAGCGCGTCTTCGTTCTGGTCGACGCGCGGCACGGGCTGAAGGCGGCGGACGAAACGCTGATGAACGAACTCGACCGCGCCGGCGTCTCCTACCAGGTCGTGCTCACCAAGGCCGACAAGGTGAAGCCGCCGCAGCTCGCAGCGGTCGAGGCGGCGGCGGCCGAAGCGCTCCGCAAGCGCCCCGCCGCGCATCCGGCCATCGTCGCGACGTCGAGCGTGACGGGCGCTGGGCTTGATGCGCTCCGCGCCGAAATCGCGGCCTTCTCAACCGCGCCCTGAGCGGCTAAGAGGCCCAGCCAATCGCCAAGCCGAGAGGTTTGCAAAGCCGCCCATGAACGCCACGACGGCAGCAGCGCACGAAGCCCACGATCAGGCGCGGCTGCTTGCCGAAGCGCTGCCTTACATGCAGCGCTACGAGAACAAGACCATCGTGGTGAAATACGGCGGCGCGGCGATGGGCGACCCGGCGCTCGCAAAGGCCTTCGCGCGCGATATCGCGCTCCTGAAGCAGTCGGGCGTCAATCCGATCGTCGTCCATGGCGGCGGGCCGCAGATCGGCGAGATGCTGACAAAACTCGGCATCAAGAGCGAGTTCAAAGGCGGCCTCCGCGTCACCGACAGAGCGACGGTCGAGATCGTCGAGATGGTTCTTGCCGGCTCCATCAACAAGGAGATCGTCGCGCTCATCAACAAGGAGGGCGAATGGGCGATCGGACTCTGCGGCAAGGACGGCAACATGGTTTTTGCCGAGAAGCTGAAGCGCAGAGAGGTCGACCCCGACTCGAAGATCGAGGAGGTGGTTGATCTCGGCTTTGTCGGCGAGCCGGTCGAGGTCGACCGCACGCTTTTGGACCTCCTCGCCCGATCAGAAATGATCCCGGTCATCGCGCCGGTGGCGCCCGGCCGCGACGGCGAGACCTACAACATCAACGCCGACACCTTTGCCGGCGCGATCGCCGGCGCGCTTGCGGCGACGCGTCTCCTCTTCCTGACCGACGTTCCGGGCGTGCTCGACAAATCAGGCAAGCTGATCGACACGCTGAGCGTGGCGGAGGCGAAGGCGCTGATCGCCGACGGCACCGTCTCCGGCGGCATGATCCCGAAGGTCGAGACCTGCTTCGAGGCCATCCGGCGCGGCGTCGAGAGCGTCGTCATCGTCAACGGCAAGACTCCGCACGCCGTGCTCTTGGAGCTGTTCACCGAGCATGGCGCCGGCACGCTGATCAAGCCGTAGCCGCGCACATCGTCGCGGGCAGGATTGTCGCTGGCGGCTGCCTCCGATAGCGTGTGCGGAGGGCATTTGGGGAGAGAGCCGTGAGGGCAATACTGGCTCCGGTCGTAGCGATCATTGCGCTTGTGTGGCTTGCATGCCCCTCCGCATTCGCCGAGCGCCGGGTCGCCTTCGTCGTCGGAAACTCCGACTATCAGAGCGTCGGGGCTCTTCGGAACCCGGCCAACGACGCCGCCGACGTGTCCGCGTTGCTGACCGGATTGGGCTTCGAGGTGACGACCGCGCTCGACCTGACCGGCGATGAATTCACGGATCGGATCGAGGCATTCGACAACACGGCCGCCGGCGCCGACGTGGCGCTCTTCTACTATTCCGGACACGGCATCCAGGTTGACGGCGTCAACTACCTGCTCCCGGTGGACGCCTCTGCGGAGACGGAGCTGAAGCTGAAACGCCAGGCGATCGATCTCACCGACATCGTTCACCGCATGGAGGCAGGCGCCGACGTGAATCTCGTCTTCCTCGACGCCTGCCGCGACAATCCGCTTGTCGAAACGTTGCAGCAGCAACTGAAGGCGCGAGGCCGCTCGGCCGCCGTTCAGCGCGGTCTCGCCCGCGTGGAGGCCGGCAGCCCCAATACGATGATCGTGTTCGCGGCCGCCGCCGGCAGGACGGCGTCCGACGGCGATGGCCGCAACAGTCCCTTCACGTCGGCGTTTCTCGATAACGCCGCCACGCCCGGCGTGGAGATCGAAGTCCTGATGAAGCGGATCACGGCGGCGGTCGCTGACGTGACCCGGAACGGCCAGCTCCCGGAGCGGCTTTCCAAGCTCACGGTCGAGTTCTACTTCGCGCCTGCAGGTCAGGCTCCTCGGTCTGAGGCCGCGGCGCCTCGGCCCGCCGAGCCGAGCCCATCGCTCGGCGCTGAGACGGCGTTCTGGCAAGGCATCGCCGGGTCGAAAGAGCGCAGCGACTTCGACGCATATTTGCGAGGCGTCGAGGAAGGCGCATTCAGCGGACTATTCGCCGATCTCGCGCGGCAGCGCCTGGCGGCGCTGACTGCCGAACCGGCGCCCTCTCCGTCAGCGGCCCAAGGCGCCGGTCTATCCGCCGGGCCTCAGCAAGTGGACACCGAGGGTTACAACGGGCCGATTTTCGTGAGGGGCAACTTCAAACGCATCAACGCGAATGTCTGGGAGGAGCGCAACGACCAGCTTCACGGGCTCGTGCTGACGTTCCGACTGATCAGCGAAACCAGGGACGAGATCACGCTCTACGACGACAGCCGCGCGATCTGGATCAAGCTCGACCTTGCACACCGGCAAGTGTTTCTGGCGATCGGTGGGGAGAAACCGGCTTGGGCCCCGTTCTACTCGATCATCGCAGTAAGATGAACCGCGCGGCGGCGGTGGCCGCCGCGCAGCACGGTTGACGCCTACATTCCCGCAGCAACCTGGCCGCGGATCTCGCCATCCGGATTGGCCTCGGTGTGGATGTTCACGTACCACATCCCGCCCTCGAGCTGGGCGACCTGCTCGTCGGTCAGCGTCGCGGAACCCGAAAGCGGACTCTCAGTGCCCTCGATCGCGACGGCGACGCCGGCGTTCTCGCCTTCGGCGGCCGGCCCGTGGAAGTGAGCCCCGGTTGCCGGGCCGGTGAGGCCGCTGAACTCGACCGTCCAGGTAAGCTCCTTGCTCTCCGTATCGAAGGTGATTTCGGCGGTTCCGGTGCCGGCGCTGTCGTTGGGCGGAACTTCGCTCGCGGCCGCCAGATTGGCCGTGAATTTCTTTTCCTCGGCGGATGCGAACCCGGCGGACGCCAGGATTGCACCGAGCGCAATCGCCGCCAGGGCAGAACGATGGATGTGCATGGGAAACCTCCTTCCCGTCGGGATCGACGGAAGCCGAGTGCAGAACGCGCCGCCCGGCGAGTCAGTTCCAGGTTGCATAGCGACCCTTCGATCACGGCCTTGCGAGGGGGTCGCGGCACGAAAGGCATCCGACCGCGGTCCGCAATTCGGTGAAGTCTTAACGGCCCTAGACTATATTGACCGGCATGAACGGTCTCACCGCCGAAGCCGTAGCGCCGCACGAAAAGCGCGACTTGACCGGCTTCTCAAAGGTCGAAGCGTGGATTTTCGACCTCGACAACACGCTCTATCCGCGGAGCGCCAACCTGTTCCGCCAGGTGGACGAGCGCATCCGCGCCTATGTCGGCCGCCTGCTCAACGTCGACGAAGCGGAGGCGGAGCGCATCCAGAAGGATTTCTATCGCACGCACGGGACGACGCTCCGCGGATTGATGCTCACCCACAACGTCGACCCCGACGCGTTCCTGGAGTTCGTGCACGACATCGACCACACCGCGGTGCAGCCCGACCCGGCGCTGGGCGCGGCCATCCAGCGCCTGCCCGGCAAGAAGTACATCTTCACCAACGGCTCGCGCCAGCACGCCGAGAAGGTGGCGGCGCGGCTTGGCTTTACTGGGCATTTCGAGGACATCTTCGACATCGTCGCCGCGAACCTGGTGCCGAAGCCGCACCCAGAAACCTACGAGCGCTTTGTCACGCGCTTCGGCGTCGCGCCCGAAAACACTACGATGTTCGAGGATCTCGCGCGCAACCTCCTCGTGCCGAAGTCGGTCGGCATGACGACCGTTCTCGTCGTCCCGCCCGGCACGCGCGAGGTCTTTCACGGCGAGTGGGAGTTCGAGGGGCGCGACGACGACCACGTCGATTTCGTCACCGACGACCTCGCCCGCTTCGTGGCAGAGGTCGCCGACGCGATCGGCGCGTAAGGCGAGCCGCGCCATTGTCCGATCTCTTGGTCAATATCGACGTGGATGATCTGGAGAAGGGCATCGCGTTCTACACTCAGGCATTCGGGCTGAAGGTCGGGCGGCGCTTTGGAGGCGGTGGCGTGGAGCTTTTGGGCGCGGCGGCGCCGATCTATCTCCTCGCGAAGCAAGCGGGAACCGCCGCCGCGAGCGGCCTTGATCAGCGGCGCAGCTATTCCCGGCACTGGACGCCGGTGCATCTCGATTTCGTGGTGGACGACATCGACCCGGCGGTGGCGCGGGCGGAGGCGGCGGGCGCGACGCTCGAAGCGCCGGTCAAATCCGCGAACTGGGGAAAGCTCGTCTTGATGGCCGACCCGTTCGGCCACGGCTTTTGCCTGGTCGAGTTCGTCGGCCGCGGCTACGACGAGATCGCCGACCGCGGGTAGCGGTTAGTTACCGCCCAACTGCGCCTTGAGATAAGCGACGATCGCGGCGCGGTCCTCGGCCGACGCCATTCCGCCGTAGGGCTTCATGCGATTGCCGGCGACGACGGAATCGGGGCTCTCGATGAATTGGTCGAGTGTCGCTTCGTCCCAGACGATCTTGCTGTTCTTCAGGCTGGGCGAGAAGGCGAAGCCCGGGATGGAACCGGCCTCGCGGCCGAGGATGCCATCGAGATGCGGGCCGAGGCGGTTGTCGCCTTCCTTCAGGCTGTGGCAGGTGCGACACGCGTTGTTGAACGCGAGCTCGCCCGCCTCCTCCGCGGCGGATGCCGCACCGAACGAAAGGGAGAGGACGCCAAGAGCAAGCCAGGCCGCCCTGCGGCCCAACCCAAGAAAGCTTTTCATCGTCGCCTCCGACGAAAGTCGCGGCTGCCGCCCTGTCGCCGCGGCGCAGGAAAGCGCCTGTTTCCGGTCTGCGTCAACGCGCGCGCCGGGGGCGGGTTCCGCTACCTTCGGCGGCCTCCGCCGGCGGCGCTTGAAACCACCTCCTTTCCCGGCGATATAGGAATGAGGGAGGTTGGCGGCGGACGCGCCACTCGCCAACCGGGTCAGGTCCGGAAGGAAGCAGCCCCAACGAGATTCGGCACGGGTCGCCCGTCAGCCTCCCGCTCTCATTTTACGACTGATCGCGAGCCTCCGCCGGCAATGCCATGAACGAAACCGCATCCGGCTACCAGGTTCTCGCCCGCAAATACCGCCCGGCGCGCTTCGACGACCTGATCGGCCAGGAGCCGATGGTGCGCACGCTGAAGAACGCGTTCGCGGCGGGGCGCATCCCGCATGCCTGGATGCTGACCGGCGTGCGCGGCGTCGGCAAGACGACGACCGCGCGCATCCTGGCGCGCGGCCTGAATTTCGAGATGGAGGACGGCTCCGGCGCGCCGACCGTCGACCTCGACGGCGAGGGGGTGCACTGCCGCGCCGTCATGGAGGGCCGCCACCCCGACGTGATCGAGATGGACGCGGCCTCGCATACCGGCATCGACGACATCCGCGATATCATCGATTCAGCGCGCTACGCCCCCGTGTCGGCCCGCTACAAGGTGTACATCATCGACGAAGTGCACATGCTGTCGCGGCAGGCCTTCAACGGCCTGCTGAAGACGCTTGAGGAGCCGCCGCCGCACGTGAAGTTCGTCTTCGCCACGACCGAGATACGAAAAGTGCCGGTGACGGTGCTGTCGCGCTGCCAGCGCTTCGATCTCCGCCGCATCGACGCGGCGCTGCTGATCGCGCATCTCTCCGCCATCGCCGAGAAGGAGGAGGTCGAGGCGGAGCCGGAAGCGCTTCGCCAGATCGCGCGCGCGGCGGAAGGCTCGGCGCGCGACGCGCTCTCGATCTTCGACCAGGCGATCGCGCATGGCGGCGGCAAGGTCGAGGCGGCGGCCGTGCAGGAGATGCTCGGCCTCGCCGACCGCGCGCGCATCGTCGATCTCTTCGAGCATGTGATGAGCGGCGACACCGCCGCCGCGCTCGCCGAGATCGCGGCGCAGCACGAGTCCGGCGCCGATCCAACAGTCGTCCTTATCGATCTCGCCGACTTTACCCACTACGTCACGCGGCTGAAGCTCGCGCCGAACGCAGCCGGCAACGCCGCGATCTCCGAGACGGAGCGGGTGCGCGGCGCGGCGTTCGCCGAAAAGCTGTCGCTCCGCGTGCTGTCGCGCGCCTGGCAGATGCTGGTGAAGGGAATCGAGGAAACCGCCGAAGCGCCGCGGCCGCTCGCGTCAGCCGAGATGGTTCTCGTCCGGCTCTGTCACGCCGCAAGCCTGCCGACGCCGGACGAGGCGCTCAGAATGCTCGGCGAAGGCGGTGGGGCTTCCGCGCCCGCCCCCGCGCCAGCCCCCTCCCCCACCCCCTCCACGTCCACGCGATCGGTGCGCGCGTCCGCGCCAAGCGCTGCGCCTCGGGCGGCACGCGCCATGTCGGCGCAGCGCGCCGAAGCGCCGGAAACCGTCGCCATTGCAGAGGCAGCACCCGAGCTTCAGAGCTTCGACGACGTGATCGCCCGCGCCCGCGCCGAGCGCGACCGGCTGCTCGTGTTTGCCTTGGAGCGGCATGTCCGGCTCGTGCATTTCGAGCCCGGCCGCATCGAGGTCGCGTTGACGGCGGAGGCGGAGCGCGATCTGCCGCAGCGGCTAGGACAGGCGCTTCAGAACTGGACCGGCCGGCGCTGGATCGTCGCCATTTCGAGCGGCGAGGCCGCTGCGGAGACGGCACACGAAGCGCGGGTAAAGAACCGCGCTTCGCTGATGGAAGAAATGCGCGCCGACCCGCTCGTGCGCGAAGTGTTCACGCGCTTTCCGGGCGCCGAGATCGTGGACGTGCGCGAGCGCCCGAGCGCGTCCGATGCGTCGGGCGACGAAGCCGCGGCCGGCGGCGCAGCCGAGCCGGCAACCGACGAGGATTCCTGAAATGGCGGATTTCCTGGGGCTGATGAAGCAGGCGCAGGAGCTGCAGGAGAAGATGCAGAACCTGCAGGCCGAGATCGCGGCGCTGGAAGCGAGCGGGATGGCCGGCGCCGGTCTCGTCACCGTGGTGGTCGACGGCAAGGGCGGCTTGAAAAGCGTGAAGATCGATCCCTCGCTCGCCAAGCCGGAGGAGATCGAGATCCTCGAAGACCTCGTCGTCGCCGCGGCGCGCGATGCGCGCGGCAAGGCAGAGGCGCTTGCCGAGGCGAAGATGAAGTCGCTCGCCTCCGGCCTGCCGCTGCCGCCGGGGCTGAAGCTCCCGTTCTAGGCGCTACCGCTCGCGTCAGCCGGGCGGCACGGCTTCGAGCGCGCGTCTGGTGCCCGGACCCATCTCACCGTCGATGGCGCCGGAATAGAGGCCCGTTGCTTTCAGGCTTCGCTGGAATTCCCGGATCGTTTCCCGATTCAGCCTGCTGGCGAAATCAATGATGACTTTTCGGTAGAAATCGGCGTTTTCGCCGCTCCGCAGGACGTCGAGGAAGAGCTCGGCGGAGCGCACCGGGTCGCGCGAAGTCCCCATGCCGTTGTTGTAGGCCCAGGCCAGGCTGAACCTCCCCTGCACGTCGCCTTCCTCCGCCGCGCTCGCGAACAGCTCGAAGGCGGCGTTACCGTCCTGCTTCACGCCACGGCCATACTCGTAGGCGTAGCCGAGGAGCGCGGTGGCGCGCGCGTTTCCCTGCTCCGACGCCAGGCGATAGAGCCGCACGGCCTCGCCAGGGTCACCCCGCCCGTCGGCGGCTTGGCCCTGCTGAAGCAACTCGAGCGACGCATCGACCGGCTGTGGCTCGGGTTCGGGTTCGGGCTCAGGCTGGGGCTCGGCCGGCGGCGTCAAAGCGGCGATGCGGCTCTGCGCGAGCGGCGCGTAGGCGCCGTCGGGGTAGGCTTTGAGGTAGGCGTCGAAATCGGCCGCGTTGGTCGAGTTCGCGATCGCGGTCCACAGCTTCGTCTCCGGGTCGTCGCTGACGGGAACCGGCGCACTCGCCGCCGTTCCGCAGCTTTCCGAAAGACACGCGCTGCCGCGCACCTGGTCGTAATAGGCGGGCTCCTGCTCGTGGCTGACGAGGCTCACCAGCTCGAAAACCTTCTGCTGCGCCGCCTTGACCGCGTCGAGGAGCGGCATGTCGGCGTCGAGCAGCGGCAGGAAGGTACGCGTGAACACGCCGTTCGGGTCGGGGTCGCCGCTCGCCAGCCGGTCGAGCGCCACCTGCCCCGTGCCGGCGGAGAACACCACGAACGTGCCGCGCGGCGGATCGACCCGCGCAAGCCCGCGCCCGAGACCGACGCTCCGCCCGGTCGACTCGGATTTGAACGGATTGTCGCGGCAGGCGTCGATGATCGCAACCTTCAGCGCGGCGCCGCTGTTCCCCATCTCGTCGACGATGCCGGTGACACCGTTCTGCAGCGGGATGGAGATGCGGGCGAGCAGCCCCTGCGCCGCCGACTTCGGCGCATCTATGCCCACCAGATAGTTCTGGCCGCCGTCGCTCCAGCCGTGCCCCGAATAGGCGAAGAGCGCCGTGTCGCCGGGCTCGATCGCATCGAGGAACTCGGCGATGGCCACATCCATCTCCTGGCGCGTGAGGTTGGTGCGTTCGATCACCTGATCGAAGCCCTTTCGCCGGACGAGGTCCGCGTAGCTTTTGGCGTCGGCGGCCGCCTTCTCCAACGCCGGCAGGCTCTCGTAGGCGTCGTTGCCAATGACGAGCGCGACGCGCCGCGCCTCCGCCGGCGCGGCGGTCAGCACGAACGCGGCGATCGCTGCCGTGAAGGCAGCACGAAGCGGCGAGCGGTGCATGGCTTGCCCTCGCGCGTGCTTCAGCCTCGGCCCGCCCGGAGCGCCTGCTGATAGGCGTCGAGAGCCGATCTTGTCTTGCTCCCGAACTGCCCATCGGCGCTGCCGTCCAGATAGCCGCGGTCGATCAGGAACTGCTGGACGCGCCGGCGCACCCCCACATCGTAGGCGGCGGAATTCGTTCGGAACTGATCAAATGTCCACTGGTTGCCGCTCGTGAGCGAGCGGAGCAGCAGCTCGGCGCCGCGATTGGCGTCCTTCGGGCCGCCGAGGCCATTCGCATACAATGCGCCGAGGTTGTGAATCCCCTGGATGTTGCCAGCTGCCGTGGCCTTCTCGTACCAGCGCCGCGCCTCCGCATAGTCCCGTCCGACGCCGTTGCCGCTCTCGTAGAGCCAGCCGATGCTGGTCATCGCCGCGCTGTTGCCGAGCGCCGCGGCCTTTTCGTACCAGCGCTTTGCTTCGCCATAGTCCCGCGCCACACCATATCCGTTCGCGTAGAGCTGGCCGATATTGTTCATCGCGCTGTTCTCGCCGGCATCGGCCGCCTTGCTGAACCAGCGATAGGCCTCGCCGTAGTCGAGCGGCAGGCCCTGCCCATAGTAGTAGAGCAGGCCGAGGTCGGTCATCGCGTTCGTGTCGCCAAGCTCGGCGGCCTTTTGGAACCAGCGTCCCGCCTCGGCGTAGTCTTGCGCCACGCCCTGGCCGTTCTGATAGAGCAGCCCGACGTTGCGCAT
>JBOHKB010000099.1:0-10166 GCA_050728815.1 Propylenella sp. | reverse complement strand
TCGTGCCCCGCAGCGATAAGCCTGTCGACGAAAACGGTTCCCATCTTGCCGAGCCCGGCAATTCCTACGCGCATCGCTGATTTCCCCTCATCAATTTGAGACGCCTGTGGCGCTCAGCGCGACAGGCCGAAAAGCTTCATCGCGGTCCCGCCCGCCACCGCCGCGATCTCGTCCGCGCTGAACGACTTGACGCTCGTCACGTGGTCGAGCGGAAAATACTCCGCCATGTCGTACGGATAATCCGTCCCCATCACGATGTGGTCGGCGCCGAACTGGCGGACGAGGTATTCGAGCTGATGCGGCGTGAACACCG
The DNA here is from genome assembly GCA_050728815.1 of Propylenella sp. Taxonomy (GTDB): domain Bacteria; phylum Pseudomonadota; class Alphaproteobacteria; order Rhizobiales; family Afifellaceae; genus DASWJZ01. The sequence goes on along the minus strand of JBOHKB010000099.1, from coordinate 9,853 downwards.
TCGTGTCGAAGTAGATTTTTCGCAGATAGTCGGTCGGACGGCGGGGCAGATTGCCATTGGCGTCGCGGCGCGCGCCCCAGGCGTGATCGATCCGGCCGGAATAGCAAGGCAGGAAGCCACCTCCGTGTACCGAGTAGATCTTCAGGTCCGGATGGCGCTCAAGCACTCCACTCATGATGAGATTGTGAAGAGCCAGGGTCGTGTCGAACGGGTTGCCGATCGTATTGGTGAAGTAGAATTGCGTAAGCCGCTGCGGCTCGGTGAACCCCATCGGGTGCAGCATCATCACCGCGCCAAGCTCCGCCGCATTCGCCCAGATCGGCTCGAATTCCGGGCTCGACAACTCCTTGCCGTTGACGTTGGTCAGCACCTGCACGCCGCGGAAGCCGAGATGCTTCATGACGTGCTCCAACTCGCCGAGCGCGATCTCGGGCGCCTGCAGCGGGATGGTTCCGAGCCCGGCGAAGCGGCGAGGATTGGTCGCCACGAACGCCGCCACCCCCTCGTTGACCAGGCGCGAGACCTTTGCCGCGTGCTCGCGCGGCGCTTCGTAGTAGGACTGGTTGGGCGACGGCGCGACGACCTGCATGTCGATGCACTGCCGGTCGAGCACGCGGATGCGGTCGGCCGGGTCCGTCAGCGCCACGCGCCGGTCCTCGTCCTGGCGAAGGTTGGTCTCGCGCGTCTCGGGCGTCGAGAATTTCAGGAAAGGCAGCGCCGCCATGTTGCCGCTGCCCTGCGCCTTGATGAACTCTGCCGCCTCCGGCACCAGCACGTGCGCGTGGCTATCGACCGTCGTGGTCTTGAGCCGGATCGGATCGGTGCGCACGTCGCGCGCGACGGTCGGGCCGTAGCGGTTCCGCGCTTCGCCGAGAGACTTGGTGTCGATCACGCTGTGGTTCATCGCCTTCGCCGTATGTTCGTCATTTCCACGCCGCCGCCCGCCTGCGGCTCACCGCGACCATGCGCCCGTCGCGCCGCCAGAACACGATCCGATCGTCGAGCAGTTCCATCACCGTGTAGAGGATGAGCCCCATCAGGGCCATGGAGAGGAGCACGGCGATCGACTCGGCGATGTTCAGCGCATAGGAGGCGCGCTGCATCAGGATGCCGACGCCCTCGCTCGCCGAGATGAACTCGCCGACCACCGCGCCGATCAGCGCGAGCGCGATCGCCGTCTTCAGCCCGGCCATGATGATCGGCACCGAGCTCGGCAGCATGAGCTTCCAGAAGACCTGCCGCTTGCTCGCGCCAAGCGAGCGGAACATCTCTTCCGATTCCGGATCGACGTTCAAAAGCCCGGTCAGCGTGTTCAGGAACGGCGCGAAGAAGCAGACCAGCGCCGCGATCGCTATCTTGGAGTTCCAGCCGAAGCCGAACCACGCGATCATCAGCGGCGCCACCGCGATCAGGGGCGTCACCTGCACGACTACGACATAGGGCGCGATGTAGCGGCGAAAAGCGGCGTTGAGCCCGGCGACGATGGCGAGCGCGATGCCGACGCTGACTCCGATGGCGAAGCCGGCGAGCGCCTCGAACATGGTGACGAAGAAGTGCCACCAGATTTTTCCGGTGACGAAATAGAGGTTGAAGAACGCGTAGGCGATCTTGCTCGGCGCGGGCAGGATCAGGTCGTTCAGCCGTCCGTAGACGCCGAGCAGCTCCCACGTGCCGATCACGATCGCGAAGATGACGAGATGCGTCGCGAGCCGCCGCGGCCAGAGTAGAGGCGCGTCGGGCCGGGCGATCAGGGCGGGATCGGCGGATGAGGCGGTCATGCTCCCCACTCCGGAGGACGCCCCGCGCCCTTCCCTCCCCCCTGCGGGGAGGGTGGCCTTCGCGGAGCGAAGGCCGGTTGGGGTTGCTGGACGTCGAGCGCGGCGGGCACAACCGCACCCGGCGCCCGGCTCGCTGTCGCTCCCCGGACGCCACCCTCCCCGCAAGGGGGAGGGAGATTCGCGCCCCGCACTGCACCGGTCGCCATCACCGCCCCCACCTCGCCGCACGCTTGCGGGAGACGCTCGCGAGCCGATCGTCGTGCCGCCAGAACACGATGCGGCTGTCGGCGAACTCGGCGATCTTGAAGAGGATGAACCCCATCAACGTCAGCGACAGCAGGATGGCGAACGACGACGCCATGTTGAGCGAGTAGGTGTAGCGGGCGATCAGCACCGCCATCCCCTGGTTGGCGGAGAGGAATTCTCCAACGATCGCGCCGGCGAGCGCGAGCGACATCGCCGTCTTCAGCCCGGCCATGATGATCGGCGTGGCGTTCGGGAGCTGCAGCTTCCAAAAGATCTGGCGCTTGCTCGCCCCCATCGAACGGAGCATCTCGCGTGCGTCCTCGTCGACGGAGAGCATGCCCGTGACCGTGTTCACGAAGGGCGGGAAAAAGCAGATCAACGCGGCGATCGCGATCTTCGGGCTCCAGCCAAAGCCGAGCCAGGCGATCAGGATCGGCGTCAGCGCCACGCGCGGCGAGACCTGCGGCACCAGGATGTAGGGCTGGATGTAGCGGCGGAAGGAGTCGTTCAGCGCGGCGAAGATGGCAAGCGTCACGCCGGCCGCCGCGCCGATGACGAACCCGGCGAGCGCCTCCACCATCGTCACGTAAAAATGCCAGTAGGCGTTCCCCTGCACGGCATAGATGCGATAGATCGATTCGACGATGCTGCTCGGCCGCGGCGAGGTCAGCTCGTCGAGCCAGCCCATGCGGGCGGCGAACTCCCAGACGGCGACGATCGCGGCGAAGATAACGACGTGCTTCGCGACGCGGGCCGCGAGAAGGGCGCCGGCGCCGGCCGAAACGCCGGCGGGCTGTGTAGCGGCGGATACGCTCACGCGTAGCCTCCCAGAATGCTCCGTACCTCCGACACGATGGCGTTGAATTCCGGCGTCTGCTGTAGCTCGATCTCGCGCGGGCGGCCGAACGGCACGTCGACGATGGCGGCAAGCCTTCCCGGGCGCGGCGTCATCACCATCACCCGGTCGGCGAGGAAGATCGCCTCGGCGATGTTGTGCGTAACGAAGAGCGTGGTCGCCTGCACCTCGGCGACGATCCTGAGCAGTTCCAGGTTCAGCCGCTCGCGCGTGAACTCGTCCAGCGCACCGAACGGCTCGTCGAGTAAGAGGATGTCGGCGCCGGTCTGCAAGAGCCGCGCGAGCGCCACGCGCTGCTGCATGCCGCCGGAAAGCTGCCGCGGGAAGGAAAACTCGAAACCCTTCAGTCCCACGAGGTGAACGAGGTCCATCGCCCGCTTCTTGTCGTCGGCGCTGACGCGGCCGCTGATCTCAGTCGGGAGCAGCACGTTCTCGACCGCCGTCCGCCAGTCGAGCAGCGTCGCCTTCTGGAACATCATGCCCACGTCGCGGCGCGGCTCGCCGACCGGCCGGTCGTGCACAGTCAGCGTTCCGGCGGTGAGCGGGATCAGCCCGGCGACCAGGCGGAGCATCGTGGATTTTCCGCAGCCGCTCGGACCGACGAGCGAGACGAACGAGCTTTTAGGGATGGCGAAGGTCGCGCCCTCCAGCGCGACGACCGTCTCGGCGAAGATCTTTGTGACGCGGTCGCCCGCGATGACCGTCGGCTGCCGCACGGCGGATTTCTGGGCCTCGGAGAGGGAGTGCACGACGGCAGCCATTTAGATTCCCTCCTCCCCGCCCACCTACCTTGAAACGCTGCCGGCGTTGACTCGCCGATCGCTGCGCCCGCCAAGCTTTCTGCTTTCTTAGGTTCGCCGACTCCGCAACGAAACACCCGCCGCGTCCGGTCGTTCCTCGCCTCCGTTCAAATCCGGCCGCGCGCTAGTGAGCAAATGTTCAATAGAGCCCGCGCCCTGTCAACGACAGAGTCGGCAACGCTCCTTCGCGAGACCTTGTGCGGGACGCGAGCCTCAGGCGTGAAGCACCGGCTCCACCAAAAGCGGCGGTTCGTGCAGGTAGCGCGTGGCGGCGCGCTTCGCGCGGATGTCGCGCCAGACCTGCTCCACTTGCGCTACTGTCAGCCCGGCGCGCGCCGCGACCTCCTCCGCCGGACAACCGTTCTCCAGCCCGTAGAAACAGAGATCCATCACTGGATAGGGAACGGAGAAGTAGAACTCCTCCTGGCTCTGCGCGAGCGACCAGGTGTCGGTGGTCGGCGGGCGCGAGCGGATTTCTTCCGGCAGCCCGAGATGCGCGGCGAGTTGGTAGACCTGCGTCTTGTAGAGATGCGCGAGCGGCTTGATGTCGGCGGCGCCGTCGCCGTTCTTCACGAAGAAGCCCTGGTCGTATTCGAGCCGGTTCGGCGTGCCGAGCACGGCGTAGTTCAGCCGGTCCGCGTGAAAATATTCGAGCTGCTTGCGCGTGCGCTGCTTCATGTTGGTGGCGGCGACGACGCCGAGATAGACGTCGAGCGGCATTCTTAGCGTCTGCCGCTCGGCGGCCGGCGACTGCACGACGAGCTGGGTGATGTTGTAGGCGCCGCCCGACAGTACGACCTTGCAGCCCCAGCCATCGCCGTAGTCCGGCACCAGCGTGCGGATGAAGGAGTCGCGCCGCGCGTAGCAGCCGCCGGCATCCAGCATCGGCGCGATGTCCTCGGTCACCGTCTCGATGCCGAGCGATTCCGCGGCGAGCTTGCCGAGGCGGAGGCTCTCGGGATCGGAGTCGCGCTCCGGCATAAGAATGCCGAGGACGAGCCGCGCGCCGAGCGCGGCGACGGCGAGCGCCGCCGACACGCTCGAATCGATGCCGCCGGAGAGGCCGAGCACGACGCCGCGGCGCCGGAGCTTGCGAAACACCTGGCCCCGCATGGCGTTGCCGATCCGCGCGACCTCGCGCTCCGCATCGAGGCGGAGCCAGTCGGAATCCGCCGGCCGCGCGCTCGCGCCGGTGAACGATTCTGCGGGCGGGATCGTGTTCATGCGGTCGCCCCCAGCTCCGCCGCGGCGATCGATCGGCGGTCGATCTTGCCGTTCTCCGATTTCGGCAAGGCGTCTCGGAATTCGACTGCCTTCGGGATCATGAAATCCTCGAGGTGCTTTGCGCAGTGGCGGAGAACGTCGTCGGCCGTCAGCGCCGCGTCCGCTTCGAGCGCCACCACCGCCTTGATCGCCATTCCGAGGATCGGGTCGGGGACGCCGACCACCGCCGCCTCGCGGATGCCAGGGAGCGCGTAGAGAACGTTCTCCACCTCCTTCGGGCTCACCTTCTCGCCACGCGACTTGATGATGTCGTCCTTGCGCCCGACGAAATAGAGGAAGCCGTCGGCGTCGGTGCGGAAGAGGTCGCCGGTGTGGAGCACCCTCTCCCAGGGGAGCGGGCCGCGCTTCAGCGCCCGCGCCGTCGCCGCCTGGTCTCGCCAGTAGCCTTGCATCACGTGCGGCCCGCGGATGACCAGCTCACCGACGCTCTCCGGCGCGACGCGGTTGCCTGCGTCGTCGATCACGTAGGCTTCGGTGTTCGGGATCGCGATGCCGACGGAGCCGGGCCGGCGCAGAAGCTCGGCCGGCGGCAGGTAGGTGCAGCGTTTGCACTCGGTCTGCCCATACATCGAATAGAGACGCACGCCGGGGAAGAGCGCCTGCAGCCGCGCGATATGCGCGGGCGGCAGCGCCGCGGCTGTGTTGGTGATGTAGCGGAGGTCGGGGAAGCCGCCGGGCGTGAGGTCGCGCATCTGCAGGATGAGCGCCGCCATGGTCGGCACGACGGGAAAGCCCGTCACGCGCTCCGCCCGCATCTTGTCGAACACCGCCTGCGGGAAGACGAAGGACTTTTCGAGCACCAGCGTGGCGCCGAGCTTCATCGCCATCAGCACCTGGTAGAGGCCGTAGTCGAACGAAATCGGCAGGACGTTCAGGATCACGTCGTCGGCGCTGGTCTCCAGATACGTGGTGATCGAGGTCGCCGCCGCATCGATGTTCCGATGCGTCATCATCACGCCCTTCGGGAAGCCGGTCGAACCCGAGGTGTAGATGATCATGGCGAGGTCGAGGTCGATACCGGGATGCCTGGGCGGCGCCGCTTCCACAGCGAGCGCGTCGCGCCAATGCACCGCTCCGCGGAGCGTCGGCGCCCCCTGCCCTCCCGCGACGACCGTCACTTCAACCGAGGGCGCTTCCGCAAGCGCGTCGGCCGCGGCGGACGTGAGCTTGTGCTGCGTCACGAGCGCCTTCGCCTCGGAATTGTTCAGGATGTAGGCGAGCTTGTCGGCCTTGGTGGAGGCGTTCACAGGGGAGAAGACCGCCCCCGCCTTCAGCGCGGCGAAAATCGCGACGATCGCCTCGGCCGAGTTGTCCATGAACACGACGACGCGGTCGCCGCGCTTGACGCCGCGTGCCGCGAGCGTCGTCGCAAGGCGGTCGGAGGCGAGGTTGAGGTCCTTGAACGAGGAGCGCGTCTTGCCGGCGACGAGCGCCACCTTGCCCGGCAGGAGCCGCGCGCTCGACCTCAGAAAATCTTCGACCCGCATCGGACTCTCCCAGCCGCTCGATCAGGCCGCCACGTCGACCATGAGCTTTCGCTCGAGGTACTTTGCGATCGACGCGATCGAATCGAGGTTCTCCGGCACGATCTCCGCGTCTGCCATCTGGATGGAGAACTCGGTCTCCAGGAACGCCACCAGCTCCAGGATGCCGGTCGAATCCATGACGCCGCTTTCGAGCAGCGAGTCGGTGTCGGCGAGGTCGGAAATATCCTCGCGGAAGAGAAAGTTTTCTTCGATGAAGGTCCTGACGCGACCCAAGACTCTCGTGTCCATGTCTTCTGCTCCTTAGGCCACCGCCTGTTGTGAAAGTGATGCTCGGCTCTCCGCACCGCGGATGAACTGCTCGCGCCAGAGCTGCGTCGAGAGGATGCCAACCAGCGCCGCGTTATCGCGAAAACCGTTGATGCGGCCGTCGCGGCCCTTCTTCGCAAGCTTCTCCACCGCGCCCCGGTCGAAGAGACCCGCGCCCGCGATCGCCGGCCCCGAGAGCAGGCGCGCGACATAGTCGGGCGCCGCCGCTCCGAAGAACGAGGCGCTGTCCGGCGCGCGGTAGGGCTGCTTCGGCCGCTCCGCCAGCCGCGCCGGCAGCAGGTCGCGCGCCACCTGGCGCAGCACGTACTTCTCGGTGAGGCCGCGCAGCTTCATCCGCGACGGGATGCGCGCGGCGGCCTCCACGACCCGGTGGTCGAGGAACGGGAAGCGCCCCTCCACCGAATTGGCCATCGCCATGCGGTCGCCTTGCGCGGACAGGATGTAGCCCGGCAGCAGGTATGCCGTTTCCAGGTACTGCGCCTGCGACAGCGGGTGCCAGCGCGAGAAGTCGGCCGGCAGATCGGCGCGAAGATCGTCGAGCGCGTCGTAGCCGGCGAGCGTCCGCTTCAGCTCTCCGGAGAAGAAGAGCTTTGTCCCGGCGGTCGAGCGGAAGCGCGGCAGATGCGAAAAGAGCGGATCGCCGACGGCGTCGAGATCGGTGGCGAAGAACGCCTTGAGATAGGCCGCCGACTGCGCCTGCAGCTGCGGCAAATAGGGGTAAAGCCGGCGGAAGAGCAGCGGCCGGGCAGCCGACAGGGGCTGGCGCGCGCAGAACCGGCGCAGCTTCGCCTCCTTGAAAATATCATATCCGCCAAAGACTTCGTCTGCCCCCTCGCCGGTCAGCACCACCTTGAAGCCTTCCTCGCGCACCAAGCCGGACAGCAGCTCCAGCGGCGCTGGCGCGGTGCGCAGAATCGGCCGCTCGGCGTGGCGGACGACGTCGGGAAAGGCCGCGCCGATATCGGCCGGCCGGCACAGGATCGCGCTATGGTCGGTGCCGAGCGCGTCGGCCATCTCCATCTGGAATTCGGTCTCGTCGAATTCCGGCGTATCGAACCGCACCGAAAAAGTGCGAAGACGCTCCGAAACAAAGCCGCGCGCCATCGCTGCGACGAGCGAGGAATCGAGCCCGCCGCTCAGATACGAACCGACCGGCACGTCTGAGCGGAGGCGGATGCGCGTCGCGTCCGTGAGCAGCGCGCGCACTTCTTCCACGATTTCGCCTTCGCTGCGGTCCCCGCGCCGGTCGTCCGCGGCATCAGGGAACGCGAGCCACCAGTATCGGCGCACCTCCGCATGATCCGCGCGGGCGATCAGAACGTGCGCCGGCGGAAGCTCGAGCAACCCCTTGAAGATCGTGCGAGGGGCAAGCGGGAACCAGAGCGCGAAAATCTGGTCGAGGGCGACCGGGTCCAGCTCCGCCTCGATCCCAGGAACCTGCAGGAGCGCCTTCGCCTCGGAGGCGAAGTAGAGCGTGCCGCGGCGCCATGCATAGAAGAGCGGGCGGACGCCCATGCGGTCGCGCGCCAGCATGAGTCGGCGCTGGCGCGCATCCCAGATCGCGAAGGCGAAGTCGCCGTTCAGCCGCTCGACGCAGTTGGTCCCCATCTCCTCGTAGAGGCGGATGATTACTTCCGTGTCGGAGCTGGTGCGGAACCTGACGCCGCGCGCGGAAAGCTCGTCGCGCAGTTCGACGTAATTGAAGATCTCGCCGTTGAAGCTGATCCAGATGGTCTCGTCTTCGTTCGCCATCGGCTGCGCGCCGGCGGAAAGATCGATGATGGAAAGCCGCCGGTGCGCGAGCCCGACATCCTCGCCGCAAAAGACGCCGTCAGCATCGGGGCCGCGGTGGCGCAGCGCATCGTTCATCCGCCGAAGCAGGACGCGGCCCGGAACGTTGGAGTCAGGGCTTCCGAAATAGCCGGCAATACCGCACATCGTCCGGCCCTCCGCCGAGAGACCGAATTGGTCGCACCGGTCATAAGCTCGCGGAGCGCGGCGGCGAAGCGACTGGTAAGAAGATGGTTAGCGTCGCGGTAGCAATTTTAGGCGAAGGCGCCGCCGATCAACCGCGTCCAGCTTTCGCCGGCGAGGCCGGTGATCAGCGCCTCGCCGCGCTCGGCCGCGCTGGCGAGTTCCTTGTTGGCGGTATGAATCACGGTCGAGGCGCGGTGCATGAAGATGCAGTTACGCTTCAGGAGAGCATTGGCGAGTTGCGGCGTGGAGCGGCCGCGGAGCGCAGCGAGCCCCGTCCTGGCGGCATCATGGAACATGTGATCGACCACTTCGTCGACCGCGTCGGGGCGGGCGAGCACCTGCAACGCACGCCCAGCGCCGCCGGGCTTGCCGTGGTAGATGTAGCAGCCGACCGGATCGCCCTTGCCGTTCGTAAGGACGGCGCGCCGCAGCGAACCGTAACGCTCCTTCCGCTCGGCTTGCGCCAGGAACCAGCCGATGTCGCCGGCTCCGCTCCAGGCCGGATGCAACTCGACCAAGTCCGCCAGCGCGCAGACGGCGGAAGCCATATCCGCGTCGGAGGGGTCTTCGTGCCGCGTCAGCCGGGCGGACGGCGTCGGCGGTTCCAGGCCTCTCGACCAGCGCCGGCCGATCATGTCGCCCAGCCGCGCCGCCGGGGCAAAGATCGCCGCCCGACCGTTGCGCTCAGCAAGGAGCGCCAGCGCGGCGCTCGCCGGGCGCATGATGCGAAGCCAGTCCATGCTGAGAAGCGGCAGCACCGTTCCCCCGAGCCGCTCCCACAGACCCTGCGACAAAAGGTTCGTGGTCTCGCTGATGGAGATGTCCTGCGGGCCCTTGATCACCGAGCGGAGCAGCCGCGCGCCGGCGAGGGGATCGCGATCCGGGTTCTCGGCCATCAGCGTGCCGGCGATCGCCGCGCGGAAGGGACGGCCGTGGAGCTCGAAGCGGCCGGGAAACACGCCGATGAAGCCGGTGACCCTCCCCTCCCCGTTCACGTGGACGCGGGCGGCGACTTCCGGATCGTACCAGGGGTGATCGAGGTAGACTTCCGCAAGATGCGCCTCGAGCGACGCCGGCGGCGTTCCGTCGGACTTACGG
>JBOHKB010000098.1:0-4850 GCA_050728815.1 Propylenella sp. | reverse complement strand
CGCCGGGCCTGAGCTCCGGCGCGCCGAGCGTGACCGCCCACGCCGGCGTCTTCGCCCGCGCCGCGCGGATTGCGACGGCCTTTGCCGCCATGTCGGCCGCGTCGCGCGACCGGATTGCTCCGAAGATGCGTGACCAGGGCGGCGCCGCGCCGAGCGGGTCGGAAAGAACATTGTGCCACGCGCCGCTGCCGCCCTCGCTTGTTGCGCCATGGGCGGCGAAACCTGGCGCGGTCGGCTGGTCGCGGTCGATGGTGCGCCACTCGATCAGATCGGCGCCGAAGCGGAGCGAGCGCTTCGCCCCGTCGCCTTCGGGCACGGTGAAGCGAAGCTTTCCTTCCGCGCTCGCGGTGAGATCGGCGCCGGCGAGCGTGGCTAGGCTCCTCAGGTGTCGCCACAGCGTCTGCCGCGTGTCGACGGAATAGGCTTCGAGCGTGAGGTCGCCATCGACCGCGTCCGTGTCGACGCCCGCCTCTCCGGCTAGACTTTCGACGATGTCGGCGACGGAAAGGTCGCGGAACATCGCCGAGATGCGCGTCGTGCTGAGCGGCGCTGTCGCGTCGAGCGCCTCGATGCGGAGGCTGCTCGCGCGCTTCGCGACTGCCGCGACCTTGCCGGTAAGCACCGTTTCATCGTCGCCGAGGGAGACCGTGATCGAAGCCCCCGGCGCCGCGTCGGCGAATTTCGAACGCGGCCAGAGGTCGAGCGCCGCAAAGCCGTGCGCGCCGACGGCAAGAACGACTTCGAGGCGTTCGAGCCCCGCCTCCGCGGCAGTCAGGCTGCGGCCGTCGATCTCTACCGTGGCGGCGGGACGGAAAACGAAGCTCATGGCTCGATCGCTCCCGTCTCGACGCCGTGACGGCGCGCCTCGCGCGCCAGGATGTCGGCGATCCGGCGGGCGAGCGTGTCGTCGTCAGGCTCCGGCAGCAGGGCGATCGAGCCCGCCTGCACCTCGCCCCGCTCGCGCCGCGCCCACGGTGCCGGCTCGTACTCCGCGTCGTCGGTGCTGGACCGGATTTCGGCGCCGGCGCGCACGGCGAGGCGGCGAAGGCCGCTCACCCGGCCGCCGGCATCGTCGATCAGGCGGTGGTCCGTCGTGGAGGCCGGTTCGGAGCTTTGCTCGGAAAAATCGGCGCGAGCGCCGGCTGCGCGCCGCGCACGGAGCGAGGCTCGCCGCGCGTCGATCCGATCGAGCGCTGCAGCAAGGAGGAATTCGCTCTGTGCAAGCGGCGAGTCGGAAATTTCACCGGGTTCGTCCGGCGCGTCGGAAGGATTTGCGGCCGCGTTCAGCGAGGCGGTCGAGATCGTCCGGCCGGCGACCAGCTCGCCGATCGCTTCGGTGGCGGGCACGGCGGCAACTGGGCGCTCCGAGCCTGGCCCGATTCTGTCGATCCACCTGTCGAACGCCGCGCGCGCCGCTTTCGGTGTGATTGCGGTCTCGCGGGACGATGCGGTCGGCTCTTCCTCTGCCTGAGAAAGCCGGCGCTCCGACATCTCCGCCCCGCGGGACTGAAGTCCGCGTCGCGAGCGCCGCTGCGTTGCCCGCCAGCCGTCTTCGTCAGCGGAGGAGGTAACTGAAGACGCAGCGCTCAGAATTTCTGCGACCCGCTTCGCCCCCTCACGGTCGGCAGAGGTTTCTTCCCTCTCCGGCGTCACGCCGCCTCCGCCTCGTATGCGGCTGAGCCGATCTGCTCGCCGCATCCGCGTACGACCCGCAGCCGCTCGCTCCGGCTTCTTCCTCGCAATCCGCGCAAGCGCCCTCTCTAGCGGCGTCGCCGCGTCTACGCCGATCGCGAGCTTTTCCAGCGCCGCGGGCGCGACAAGCGGGTGATGCGAAAGCTCCGCCAGCAGGATTTTGGGGACTGACTTGCCCTCGTCGAAGCGCGCGGCGATGCCGATCGCCGCGCCCGCTCGGCGGTAGAGCCCGCGGAGGGCGAAGTGCGGTGCCCGCCTCAAGCCTTGCCCTCCTCCGGGTGCTCGCCGCGCGCGATCATTTCGAGGTAGAGCAGCGCCTGGCCGATCGTGAGCTCCGCGCACTCCGCCGGCGTCCAGCCGAACTCCTTCGACAGCGCGAAGCAGGCGCGGGCGAGCGGCGCCTTGATCGCCTCCTCGATGTCGTCGTCGGCAAGGTCGAGTCCACTCGCGGAATTCACATGATCGAGCAGGAAGCGCGCGATGCCGGCCGGCAGCGCGCCCCCCTGTTCGACCGTCAGCTTCGGCTCGACCAGCGCCTGCTGCACCAGGAGCACGCTGGTGAGCACCCGGCTTTCCTTCGCGGCCTGCGTCACGCGCTGAATGTCCTTGAGCGTCAGCGCGCGCAGCCCCACCTCACCGGCGATGGCGCCGTCGCCGTTCGCCGCGCCGCCGTTAAGCAGCGCCGCGGGGATTTCGACCTTGTGGACGGTGGCGGCTCCTGCCAGGAGGTCGTCTGCACTCAACATGCGGGCCATGGCGCGCTCCCCTCGCTTGCGGTTACGCAGCCGTGGCGTCCTCGACCTTCACCCAGAGCGCCTGGAACCCGATCTTCTCCATGACGAAGTCGTCTTCCGGCATGGAGTAGTCCCACTGATCGAGCTTCACGCCCATCACGGTGACGGTCGAGTTGTTGCCGGCGAGCGACGGGTTCTCGAGCCTGAGGCTCAGATTGAAGCTCGGACTCGAGAACGCGCCTTGCGGCCGGCTCTGCGCGGCGGGGCCGAGCATCAGCTTGAGCAGCGCGCCGTTGACGTGCGCACGCTCGATCGAGCCGCGCACGTTGATGTTGCCGGGACGAAGCTCGGTCGCGAAGCGTTGGCCGAGCTCGTGAAAGGGCTTCACCTCGCTCGATACCCGCACGGTGACGCCGGTGACGCGCCCGACCGGGGTCAGGCCGTATTCGTCGTTGACCGCGGCGGCGAGATCGCCCTCCGGTCCGGTCTCGACCGCAAGCGAGATCGTGCCGTCGGAGCCGCGATAGACATTGGTTGGCATGGGATTGTCTCCTCTCTCCTGCGTGCTCCTGGCATCACTCCAGGATCATCGTCACGCGGATGAAATCGATCGAGAATGTCGGCCGAAGCGTCAGGGTGACCGCGGCGACGCCGGCGATCTCCTGGGCGCGCGTGGCGGTGACCTCCAATTCGTAGGAGATCAGCATCTCGTCGAGCACCATCTGCGCCAGGAAGCCGTCGAGCGTTGCCTTCAGCGCCGCCCGCACCCGAGAATTGTTGAGACGGCCGATGTAGGGATTGGAGCCGAGGCGCACGCCGGCCTTGGCGTAGTCGACGATGCGGCGGACGCTGATCTGGCGGAACGGACCGGTGTCGGTGGTGATGCCGCGTAGCGCCCTGATGCCGAGGTTGCGCGTCAGCACCATGATACGGTTGAGGAGGAGCTGCTTCTGCTCAGCGCGGGTGTATTCCCGGGTCAGCCCATTGGCCGCCACATCCTTGTTGGTGAGGCTCACATGCGCCGCGATGGACACAAGCCGTCCCGCGATTAGCGAGGCGGCATAGGCCGCTGGGAGGTCGACCTCTACTCCGTTGCTAGCAGCATCGCTGCCGACGATCCCCGGCGCCACCAGGACCGCCCGTCCGTTCGAAACGTTCTGCGCATCCTGGGCGATTGCAGCGAGCGTGTCGCCGCGGACGCCCATGATTGCGATGCGCTCGTTTCCCTCGGTCTCGGTCGCCTCCAGATGGCCGAGCACGACGCCGAAGACCGCGTCAGCGCCGAGCCCCGCCACGTTGACGATGTTGACCGGCTGCGTGGCGAGCACCGCGAGCCCGGCCGCGATGTGCGTCGCCGTCACTGCTGCGCCGTCCGGCCCGCCGCGCTCGGCTTCCTCGATCCGCACGATCGACGCCGGCACCGAAGCGGGCGTGCCGGGCGCGGACGCGGTAACGAAGTTGCTCGCGTCATTGATCTCCTGCGCGAGCACGCCGGCAGTCGTCCCACGGAACGTCTCGCGCACCGCGCCGAGCGTCAGCGTCAGCGTCACCTCGCCGCCCGCCTCTTCCGGCGGCGTCAGCTCGGCGACGATGGCGTTCGCCCATGTCCCGGGGCTCGTCGCCGTCAGGCTGAAGATCGTGGCGTTGTTGCCGGCACGCACGCGCCACACCATCGAGCGCATTGCCGGCACGTCGTTCGGAAGCGCCGCGACGCGCACGGCGATCACCGACGAGCCGCCGCCGCGGAAAATCTGTTCGAGCGCCCGCGTGAGCGTGAGCCGCGGCGTTGCGGCGTCGGCCGGCCACGCATCGTAATTGCCGAAGGTCGAGAGCGCCTCCGCGTAGCTGCCGAGCACCACCGCCTCGCCGACCGGCCCGCGATTGGCTGTGCCGACCACGCCGATCGTGCCGGTGGAAATGCCGCCGACCCCGATCAGCCCTTCCGCGCGCACCTCGATATAGGTGCCCGGGATGATCATTTCGCCGATGCTTTCAGTCATCTGTGGTCTCCTCTCCACCGGGATCGATGATGATCTTCTTGACCAGCGCTCCCGTCGTCGCGTCGCGGCGGAAGAGGAGCAGCTTGGTCTTTATCTCCGTCGTCTGGATGATGCCGCCGGACGAGGCCGGGGCGTTGACGATGTGCTCGTATTCGAAGGCATAGCGCGCCGTCTGTCCGCGCGTGTCACCGAGCGCCTCCACCGGCGGCTCGATCGCGCCGACCGCTGTAAGCGACAGGCGCTTCAGCCCGGCGGGGCGGCTCGGCCCGGCTAGCGCGCGCCCGATGCCGGCGGTGAGCGCTGCGGCGTCGGCGGCGTTCGCCGCGTGCACGGTGACGCTAAGCTCGCCCGCGATCAGGAACGCCAGCCGCTCCCATTGGCCGAGGCGATACTCCGCGACGACATTGCCGGCAGCGGGCAGCGC
>JBOHKB010000097.1:0-10019 GCA_050728815.1 Propylenella sp. | reverse complement strand
ATGCCGACCTGCTGGAAGTTGAGCAGGCTGCGTGCCCCTCGGCCGGCTCCTGCGGCGCCCAGTTCACCGCCAATACTATGGCCACCGTCGCAGAGGCGATCGGCCTGGCGCTGCCCTATTCCTGCGGCGCGCCGGCGCCCTACGAGATGCGCGACCGCTTCAATTTCGCCTCGGGCGAAAAGGTCATGGAACTGATCGCGAAAAACATCCGGCCGCGCGATATCGTCACGCGCAAGGCGCTGGAGAACGCCGCCGCGGTCGTGTCGGCCTCCGGCGGCTCGACCAACGCCGCGCTGCACCTGCCGGCCATCGCGCATGAATGCGGCATCGAGTTCGACCTGTTCGACGTGGCCGAGATCTTCAAGCGCACGCCTTACATCGCCGACCTGAAGCCGGGCGGCAAATACGTCGCCAAGGACATGTTCGAGGCGGGCGGCATTCCGCTCCTCATGAAGACGCTGCTCGACAACGGCTTCCTGCACGGCGACTGCATCACCGTGACCGGGCGCACGATGGCCGAGAACCTGAAAAACGTGCGCTGGAATCCGGACCAGGACGTTGTGCAGCCCGCCGACACGCCCCTGTCGCCGACCGGCGGCGTGGTGGGGCTCAAGGGCAGCCTCGCGCCGGAGGGCGCCATCGTGAAGGTCGCCGGTCTGACGACGCTGAAATTCTCCGGGCCGGCCCGCTGCTTCGACAGCGAGGAGGAGTGCTTCGACGCAGTCAGCCGGCGCAGCTACAAGGCGGGCGACGTCCTCGTCATTCGCTACGAAGGACCGCGCGGCGGGCCCGGCATGCGCGAGATGCTGTCGACGACGGCAGCGCTGTTCGGACAAGGCGCCGGCGAAAAGGTGGCGCTCATCACCGACGGCCGCTTTTCCGGCGGCACGCGTGGAATCTGCGTCGGGCATGTGGGACCGGAGGCCGCGCTTGGTGGCCCGATCGGGCTCTTGCGCGACGGCGACGTTATCGAAATCGATACCGAGGCGGGCACGCTCGACGCCCGGCTCTCCGATGCGGAGTGGGAGGCGCGGCGCGCGAAATGGCGTCCGCGTGAAACAGACTATCGATCCGGCGCGCTGTGGAAGTACGCGCAAATCGTCGGATCGGCGAGGGACGGCGCTGTGACCCATCCGGGCGCAGCCGCCGAGACGGTGTCTTATGCAGATCTCTAGGTTGTGCGTTGTCGTTGTAACTGTGTTCGGCGCGGGCGGCGCTTTCGCGCTCGACCCGGGCCTTTCGCCGGGCGAAGCCTTCCGATCCGGCTACGAGGCCTACAAGGCCGGCGATGCCGCCACTGCGCTCGAAGCTCTCAGCTTCGCGGCCGAGCGGGGGCATCCGGGAGCGCTATGGAAGCTCGGCCGGATGTACCAGACCGGCGACCTCGTCACCGAGGACGACCGCAAGGCGATGGAGCTCTTCTCCCGCGTCGCCAGCGACTACGCCGACGGCAATCCGCACGGGCCGGAGGCACCGTTCGTGGCCGACGCCTTCACGTCGCTCGGCAGCTATTATCAGCGCGGCATACCCGGAACGGTCGAGGCCGATCCCCGCCGCGCGCGCCGCTTCTTCTCGTATGCCGCCTCGTATTTCGGCGATTCCGACGCACAATACTCGCTCGCCGCCATGCTGCTGCAGGGGCAGGGGGGCGATCAGGACGCCCGCCAGGCCGCGCGCTGGTTCAAACTTGCAGCACGTAAGGGCCATGTCGGGGCCCAGGCGGAGTTCGGCCACATGCTCTACGAGGGCATCGGCATGGACCGCCGCCCGCTCGAAGGCCTGATGTGGCTGTCGATCGCGCGGCTCTCCAGCCCGGGCGATCCGGTGATCCAGGCCCGCCACGAGCAGGCCTTCTCGACCGCGGACGAAACGCTCCGGCGCGACGCCATGCTCGCCGCCGAGGCTTGGATCAAGCAACGCACGGGCGGGACGCAGGCTCAGGTCGATCCGCGGGCGAAAGCCGCCGCGCCGACTCAATAGCCGGCCGCGTCACTTCACCGAACGACAGGCATCTTCCGGGGAACGGCGGCGGACGACCGCGCCGTCTGCGTGGTCGTCAACCGGTCCAGCAGGGCCTGGGGGCAAGGCGCTTCGAGGAACGTCCAACTAGTGTTGTTGAGCACCTGATCGCACCGCGCGAGCCTCGGGCCGGCTGAACTGGGTATGCAGATGGTCTCGCCGAGGAGCGCCCGAATCCCGTCACGCGCGCGGCAGGTGCAGTCGGCGCTTGCCGAGGAGGACACCGCGCCGACTAGGATCGCTGCGGCGGCGGCGAGGATCGGCCTCATATAGCGCAGTCTACCAGAACGTCTGCGCAAGTCATTCATTTTGACGGCCTGTCGCCTCAGTTCAGTTCCACCCAGACCGGCACGTGGTCGGAAGGCTTCTCCCAGGCGCGGGTGTACCGGTCGACGCCCGCCTGCACCAGCCGGTCGGCCGCCTCTGGCGACAGCATCACATGGTCGATGCGGATGCCATGATTCTTCTGCCATGCCCCCGCCTGGTAGTCCCAGAAGGTGTAGACGTTGCCACGATCCTCGACAGCACGGACAGCGTCGGTCAGCCCGAGCGCCGCGAGCCGCCTGAACGCCGCGCGCGCTTCCGGCTGGAACAGCGCGTCGGTGACCCACGCCTCCGGATTCTTCGCATCGATCGGCTCGGGGATGATGTTGTAGTCGCCGGCGATGACCAGCCGGCCTTCTTCCTCAAGCTCCTTGCTTGCCCAATCCTCCAGCCGCCGCAGCCACTCGAGCTTGTAGTCGAACTTGTCGGAACCGATCGGATTGCCATTCGGCATGTAGCAGGAGGCTACACGCACGGCGCCGTCTTCGGTTGGAACGAGGCCGGAAATGAAGCGTGCCTGTCCGTCGCCGTCGCTTCCCGGCAACCCTCGCATGACGTCGCCGATCGGGCGCTTGGCGAGGAGCGCCACGCCATTGAAACCTTTTTGGCCGTTGACGGCGATGTTGTAGCCGAGCCCGCCGATCTCGAGCGAGGGAAACGCCTCCTCGGGGCACTTGATCTCCTGCAGGCAGACCACGTCGGGCTGCGCTTCGCCCAACCAGTGAAGCAGATTTTCGATGCGCGCCTTGACGCCGTTGATGTTCCAGGTGGCGATGCGCATCAGGCGGGAGAAGCCGGGCGGAGCGCGGCTAGACCGAAAAGCTCGTGCCGCAGCCGCACGACGCGGTGGCATGCGGGTTCCTGATCTGGAACGACTGCCCGATCAGGTCGTCGACGAAGTCGATTTCCGAGCCGCCCATATATTCGAGCGAGACGTTGTCGATCAGCACGAGGGCGCCGTCACGCTCAAGGACGACATCCACGTCGGTGGGCTCGTCCTGCACCAGGTCGTAGCGGTACTGGAAACCGGAGCAGCCGCCGCCTTCCACGCTCACGCGGAGTGCGGTGCCGGCCGGCTCGGCGCTCAGGATTTTGGCGATGCGCCGGGCGGCGGCGTCGGTCAGGATGACGGTCTGCTGGTCCATCGGAATCGGCTGCCCTTGTTCCAGTCCGCATAGTAGCTAAGAACGAGCGGGCGCACAGTCAATTCGCGGTTGGGTGAAATGGCGGAGCCGCCGCACGAACTCTTGCGCCGCGGTGAGCGCTGGCGAGCCCCGTATGCCTCAGATCCGGCCGTCTCGCGCGGACGCGTGCACGCAGAGCCAGACGATCCGCTCCGCTCGGCGTTCCAGCGCGACCGCGACCGCATCGTGCATTCCCACGCCTTCCGCAGGCTGATGCACAAGACGCAGGTCTTCATCCAGCACGAAGGCGATCATTTCCGCACCCGGCTGACCCATACGCTGGAGGTCGCCCAGATCGCCCGTTCCATCGCCCGGCCGCTTGGCCTCGACGAGGACTTGGCCGAAACGCTGGCGCTAGCCCATGACCTCGGGCACCCCCCCTTTGGCCACGCCGGCGAGCGCGCGCTCGACCGCGCGCTCTCCGCACACGAAGGCTTCGACCACAACGCTCAGAGCCTCAGAGTGGTCACTGCGCTTGAGCGCCGCTACCCGGAATTCGACGGCCTGAATCTGACCTGGGAGACGCATGAGGGGCTGGTGAAGCACAACGGGCCGGTGTGCGACGCGGAGGGCCGCTCCGCCGGCCCTTATGCGGGCGGCGCGCTGCCGCATGCGATCCGCATCTTCCAGGAGCAACAGGACCTTGAGCTTCATCTCTTCGCGGGTCCAGAAGCGCAGGCTGCGGCGATCTCAGACGACATCGCCTATGACTGCCACGATCTGGAGGACGGGCTCAGGGCTGAGCTCATCACGCTTGCCGATCTCCACGACGTGCCGCTGTCCGCGTCCGTGCTGCGGTCGCTGCGAGACGATTTCCCGAACCTGGAGCCGGCGCGGATCGTGCATGAGCTGGTGCGGCGCATGATCGCCGCCATGATCCGCAACGTGCTTGACGAATCCGCGCGCCGGATAGAGGAGGCAAGCATCCGCAGCATCGAGGATGTGCGGCGGGCGGGCGCTGCGCTGATCCGCTTCTCGCCCGATATGGCGCGGTCGGAAGCGGCGCTGAAGCGCTTCCTCTACGACCGCATCTATCGGAGCGAGCCGGTCATGCGCCCGGCACGCCTTGCAGAAGCGATCGTCGCCGACGTGTTCGAGGCGTTCTCTGCCGATCCGGCGCGGATGCCTGATGATTGGGGCCGCGGGCTCGACCCTGACGATGCGTTTGGGTGCGCGCGGCGCGTCGCCGACTACATCGCCGGCATGACCGACCGCTACGCCATTTCGGAACACCGGCGGCTGTTTGGAGCGACGCCCGATCTGAACTAGGCGGCGCAAGCGAGACGGCAGATTCCAAGGCTTCACGCATCGTCGACCAGGGGAACAGCCAGGTTACTCCACCCCTGCCGCCGTCTTCGTGCTGACGGTGCCGCTCGCCGCGACCCCATTTTGCGGCGAAGCTGCATACGGGTCGGTTTCCGCCGAGGCGAGGTCGACCAGCTGCCCGATATTGCCACCGACCAGCGATCTGCCGAACGCGCGATCCTGCGGACAAGCGAGCATCGGCAGCTCCTTCTTCGGCTTCAACACCAGATGGATGACCCCATCGATCTTGGCGCCGGGGACGACGGTCAATCGGTACTTCTGCACGACGCGCGCGACCACGAGCTTGAGCTCCGCCATCGCAAAGAAAGCGCCGAGGCAGAGCCGCGGACCTGCACTGAAGGGGATGTACTCGTAGGGATCGGGTCGGGAGGCGAGCCATCGCGAAGGATCGAACCGGTCCGGATGCGGAAAGACGGCTGGATCGCGGTGCGTCAGGAAGGCGCTCAGCGCGACCTTGTTGCCCTCGTCCAACTGCACGCCTTCCAGCTCGAGCTGCCGGGTCACGCGGCGGAACGTCATCGGGACAGGCGGCAGAAGACGCATCGATTCGCAGACGACCGCGTCCAGGAAAGGAAGCGAGTCGAGCTTCTGCAGGTCCGGCGGCCAATCGCCGAGACCTTCCGACACTTCATCGAGCAGACGGGCGGCGCACCGAGGGTGCTGGGCGATCAGGAACATGGTCCACGTCAGCGCGCTTGCGGTCGTTTCAAAGCTTGCGCCGTAGAGTGCGATCGAGTGGGCGATCACGTCTTTGTCGCTCATCCCCGATCCTGAATCCGCCGCTCGTATGAGCATCGAGAGCACGTCCTCGCCCGCGGTTTTCCAACGCCGCTTCTGCTCGACCAGTTCGAGCATCGTCTTCTCGAGGATTTCGGCGTGCTTCAGCTCGCGGTGATAGGGGGTGCCCGGCAGATTGAGATCGACCATCCCCCAGCTGCGCCTTTTTGTGTCGAGCGCGACCAAATGATCGATCATTCCTCCGACACGCAGCGATGCGGCGAAATCCTCGTGTCCGAAGAGCAGGTTTGCGGACACCCAGTTCGAGAGCGTGCGCATCTCCGCCAGCATGTCGAGCGGCCTCCCGGCCTGCCATCGGTCGATCACCTGGTCGACGAGCGGAACCATCGGCGCGATCATCGTCGCGACCGAGGGTCTGGAGAACGACGGCTGCATCATGCGTCGATGGCGGCGGTGCACTTCACCGTGCATCTGGAAGATGCCGTGCCTCATTCTTCGCTGGGCAGATCCGGGAGGGCCGTTCAGCACAAGACCGCTCGGGCGAAAGTCCTCCGGCCGGCCGAGAACCTCGCGGTTGATCGGACCGCCAACCGCCAGGACATAGCGCTGGCCTCGCTGACGGCCGGGTATTGGGTTCTCAAAGACGGTTATCGGCCCAAATCGCCGATGCGCCTCAAGGAGACAAGTCAACGGGTCGCGAAAGAACTGGCGGTACCATCGCCAAGCTTCGAAATCGCGCAGCACTGGCGCTGGAACCGTTTGCATTTCGCCCAGGGGCACAGAATGACCTGATCACTGGCCGCCTCGCGAGCGGTCGACGCGACTCTAGTTCATCGCGTACTCTCGAACCAGTGCCGGAGATGTCGCTCGCTGATCGTCTTGGCTGCTGCGAACGCCCTCCGGTGTGACGCTTCGGACACAGCGCCAGCCGGGCAATTCTCCATACTGCGAAGCAGGATAGCGTGCAGCGAAAATCGCGCGTGCGTGTGTGGGGTCGGGGTCTGGGGCGGCATGCGGCGCGATCAACCGCGGGGCATGAAGTGCGAACGGCGTGTGCCTGACTTGGTGCGCGTTCGGCTCCGCCATCTGGCGCCCCTTATACTGGCGGCTGCGCTCGCGGGATGCGGGATCACGGCGCGTCCGCTTCTCCAGCACGAGGACCATCACTATTCCAACGGTCGGTTTCGCAATCTCGGTGAAACTGCCGACGACGCAGTCCAAAAATCGAAGTGGTTCTTGCACGCAGCACGGATCCAGCTCCGCCTCTTCAGGCATGCGCGGCACTTGCCGCCGGATCACATGCTCAACGAAAAAGAAGTTCGCGCGGGGCTACGGCAAAGCGCGCAGTCGGATTTCGCCGTGACATGGATCGGTCATGCCACTGCGCTCATACGCATGGGGGACAGATGGGTGCTGACCGATCCGGCGATGACCCGATCCGTCGGCCCGGCTCCGTTCCGCGTCAGCCGGTTGGCGCCGGCGCGCCCGAGCATTGAAGAGCTGCCTCCGATCGACGCTATTCTGATCTCACACGGCGACCACGATCATCTCGATTGGCCGACGCTTCGCCGGCTCGCGAGGCGCAACCCCGACGCGACGGTCTTCGTGCCGTTACGAAACGCGCCTCTCGTCGAGGCCGCAGGCTTCCGCGATGTACGGGAACTCGACTGGTACGAGCGGGATCGCCTTGGCGACCTGGAGATTGTGGCGGTGCCGGCCAAGCACGGGCTGCGGCGTCCGCTCCTGCAGCTGAATGCGATGCTGTGGGGCGGCTATGTGCTGCGGCATCGTGGATCGGCTCTCTATTTTGCCGGCGACACCGGCTTCGACACGTTCTTCCAGGATATGCGCCGCCGCGTCGGGCCGGTCGATGTCGCTCTTGTACCGATCGGCGCTTATGAGCCGCGAGACCTGCAGAAGGACTTTCACACCACCCCCGAGGAAGCGGCGGAGATTGGCAGAACCCTCGGCGCTCGAATCGCCATCGGCGTGCATTGGGGCACGTTTCCGCTCTCGGCCGATGCGCCCGTGGAGCAGAAGAGCCGCTTTCTCGCCGCGACGGGGCGCGGCGTTTCAACCCGCACGCTCCGTGTTGGAGAAACATTGGTCTTGCGATAGGGCTCCGGCCCAGGCGGGGCCGCTGCGGCTGATTCGGAACGCGCATGGACATTTTCGCGGAATTCACGAAGCGAATCCGCAACGCCTTGGAACGGACCGTTCTCGCCGGCAGATCGGCGTCCGACGCGGACCTTGATCGGATAAATGCCGAGCCGCCGCGCGACCCGGCGCACGGCGATATCGCGACCAATGCCGCGATGGTGCTCGCGAAGCCGCTGAAGGCAAAGCCGCGCGAACTGGCCGAGAAGATCGCGGCGGCGCTTGCCGGCGACCCGGACGTACGGGCGGTCGAGGTGGCCGGGCCGGGCTTCGTGAACTTGCGACTCTCCGACGCCTTCTGGGCAACGCAGCCGAAGGCGATCCTCGAGGCTGGAACGCGCTACGGCTATAACGCCATGCGTGGCGACGAAGCAGTCAACGTCGAATACGTCTCCGCAAATCCCACTGGCCCCATGCATGTCGGCCATTGCCGCGGCGCGATCGTCGGCGACGCCATAGCGAACCTGCTCGTTGCGACCGGGCACGCTGTGACACGCGAATTCTACATCAACGACGCGGGCGCGCAGGTCGATCAGCTCGCCCGCTCCGCCTACCTCCGCTATCGCGAGGCGCTCGGCGAGGATATCGGCACGATTCCAAGCGGGCTCTATCCGGGCGACTATCTGAAGCCGGTTGGTCAGGCGTTGAGGGATGAGTTCGGGGAGGGGCTCCTCAGTCTGCAGACGCCGGAATGGCTGGCGGTGGTGCGCGAGCGGACCGTCGCCGCGATGATGGAATCGATGCGCGCCGACCTCGACCTTCTCGGCGTCAGGCACGACGTTTTTTTCTCGGAACGGTCGCTGCAGTTGGGGAGCGTCGACCGCGTGGCAGAGGCGATCGCGGCGCTTTCGCAGCGGGGGTTGATCTATCGCGGGACCCTGCCGCCGCCCAAGGGACAGCTTCCGGAAGACTGGGAGGACCGCGAGCAGACGCTCTTTCGCTCCACCGATTTCGGCGACGATATCGACCGGCCGCTGCTGAAATCGGACGGGAGCTACACCTATTTTGCCTCCGACATCGCCTATCACTACGACAAACACCTGCGCGGCGCGCGGCGGTTGATCGACATTTGGGGGGCCGATCACGGCGGCTACGTGAAGCGGATGCGAGCCGCGGTGACAGCGATCAGCGGCGGCGAGGCGACGCTTGAAATCGTGCTCTGCCAGCTGGTGAAGCTCTTTCGCGGCGGCGAGCCCGTCACAATGTCGAAGCGCTCCGGCGACTTCGTGACGCTGCGCGAGGTCGTGGACGAAGTCGGCCGCGACGCGGTCCGCTTCATGATGATCTTCCGCAAGGCCGACGCTCCGCTCGATTTCGACTTCGTGACGGTGCAGGAGCAATCGAAGGACAATCCCGTTTTTTATGTGCAGTACGCGCATGCGCGGACCGCTTCAGTGCGGCGTCAGGCGAAGGAGGAAATGCCCGCTATGGCGCTCGACCACGCTTCGTTAGCCGGGGCGGATTTCGCGCTGCTCGCCGATCCGGGCGAGCGCGCGCTCGTTCGCGCGATGGCGGATTGGCCGCGGACGCTGGAAGCTGCGGCGCGAAACCGCGAGCCGCATCGCGTGGCGTTTTACCTCTATGACCTGGCGAGCGCTTTTCACGCGCATTGGAACAAAGGCAAGGAACTGCCGCAATTGCGCTTTATCCGGCCCGATGACGCGGAGACCAGCCGGGCGCGACTCGGTCTCGTCACGGCACTGCAAAATGTGCTGAGATGCGGCCTGCAGGTTCTTGGTGTCGAAGCGCCCGATGAAATGCATTAATCGGGGTGAAACATCGGAGAAACCGCGTTAAGCTGGGGCCAATCGTATGGCTAGTACCGACCCTAAGACGGCGACATCCGGTCGCGCGGACTACGATGCGGACGAGGATCCGCTGGTCGAGCTCGCGCGTATCGTCAGCGAGGATGCCGGCTTTTCCGGCCGAATGACAGAGCGGCCGACGGTCAGGCGCGCAACGCCGCCAGCCGATCGGCAGGCGCTCTCGGCCGACCTGGAGGCAGAGCTGCTGCAGGAGTTGGAGACATCGTTCTCTCGGCGCGAGTCTCCGGCTCCACCGCCCCAGTCCTTCGCTGCGGCGGAGCCGGCCGAAGCCCCTCTAGTAGAGGAGCCGGAGGCGCCTGAGCCGATGACCCGGCAGGAGCCTTCGCCGGACGAGGACAGCCCGGACGACCTGCTCCGCTCGATCGAGCGCCAGCTTAGCCAGTTCGAACGGCGGGTTCGCCCCGAGAGCTTCGCCGACGAAGATGAAAGAGGCACCGTCGAGACG
>JBOHKB010000096.1:0-6142 GCA_050728815.1 Propylenella sp. | reverse complement strand
AGGATGTGGTTCTGCACCATGTCGCGGAGCGCGCCGGCCGTATCGTAGTAGTTGCCGCGCGACTCCGCGCCGAGCGTCTCCGCCACGGTAATCTGCACATGGTCGATCAGGTTGGAGTTCCACAGGGGCTCGTAGAGGACGTTGCCGAATCGGAGGACCATCAGGTTCTGCACGGTCTCCTTGCCGAGATAGTGGTCGATGCGGAAGACCTGATCCTCGGCGAAGACCGCGCCGACCGCGTCGTTGACCTCACGTGCTGACCCAAGGTCGTGTCCGAACGGCTTCTCGATCACCACGCGGGTCGACGGCGTCACCAACCCCTTCTCGCCGAGGCGGCGGCAGATATCGCCGAAGAGGGTCGGCCCGACCGCGAGGTAGAAGGCGCGGATGTTGCCGTCCGCACTCCCCAAAAGCTTCCTGAGGCGGTCCCAGCCGGTATCGCTCGACACGTCAACCGCGACATGGACGAGCATGCGCTCAAAACGCTCCACGGTTGCCCGGTCGTGCGCTTCCGCAGGGAGGAAGTCGTCGAGCGCTTTCCTCGCCATCGCGCGGTAGGCACCGTTGGTGAGCTTGCTCCGCGACACGGCGACGATGCGGCTGCCGTCGACGATCTGGCCGTCGCGGACGCGGTGATAGAGCGCCGGCAGCAATTTTCGGCGCGCAAGATCGCCGGTGCCGCCAAACACCACGTAATCGAATGGCGCGACAGGGATGACGCGGTAGGTCACGCGGGGCGGCTCCGGCAATTCACTCCAGCGGCGGCGGTCTAACCGCATCCTTGTTGCAGCGCAACAAAGGCGCCTGGGAAGGTTGACAAGCTCGCTCCGTCCTTCGTTCCTGCCCGCGCAAACGGCCGGAGCGGCCCGCAGGAGGAGATGCACCATGGCCGACTGGCCCATCCACGCCAAGATCGACGGTCCCATCGTGATGATTGGCTTCGGCTCGATCGGCCGCGGAACCCTGCCGCTCATCCTGCGTCATTTCGAGTTCGACCGCGGGCGGATGGTGGTGATCGATCCCGACGACAGCGACCGGAAGCTGGTCGACTCCGAGGGCTTGCGCTTTCTGCATCAGGCCGTGACGCGCGACAACTACCGCGAGCTGCTGACGCAACTTCTCACCGCGGGCGGGGGGCAGGGATTCTGCGTGAACCTCTCCGTCGACACGTCCTCGCTCGACATCATGAAGCTCTGCCGCGAGATCGGCGCGCTCTACATCGACACCGTGGTCGAGCCCTGGCCGGGCTTCTACTTCGACAGGACGCTCGGCGCCGGCACGCGCACCAACTACGCGCTGCGCGAGACGGTGCGCGCCGAGAAGCGTAGAAGCCCGGCCGGGACGACTGCCGTTTCCTGCTGCGGCGCAAATCCCGGAATGGTCTCCTGGTTCGTCAAGAAGGCGCTGGTCGAAGTTGCCGAAGGCATCGGACTCGACTTCGTAGAGCCGGGACCCGACGATCGCGGCGGCTGGGCGCGACTGATGCGCGACGCCGGCGTGAAGGGCATCCACATCGCCGAGCGCGACACGCAGCGGGTCGATCACCCAAAACCGATGGACGTGTTCTGGAACACGTGGTCGATCGCGGGCTTCCTTTCCGAGGGCATGCAGCCGGCGGAGCTCGGCTGGGGGACGCACGAGCGCTGGATGCCCGACAACATGGAAGTCCAGAAGGACTCTTCCGGCTGCCAGGCGGCGCGATACATGCTGCAGCCGGGGGCGAACACGCGGGTCAGGAGCTGGTGCCCGACGCCAGGAGCGCAGTACGGGTTCCTGGTTACCCATAACGAGTCGGTGTCGATCGCCGATTATTTCACCGTCGGTTCCGGGCTCGATCCGGAATATCGCCCGACCGTCCACTACGCCTACCACCCCTGCAACGACGCGGTTTTATCGCTGCACGAGCTGTTTGGCCGCGCCGGGAAGATGCAGTCGGAGGAGCATGTGCTCGACGAGCACGAGATCGTCGACGGCATCGACGAGCTCGGGGTGCTGCTCTACGGCCACGCCAGAAACGCTTATTGGTACGGCTCGCAGCTCTCCGTCGAGGAGACGCGCGCGCTCGCTCCGCATCAGAACGCGACCGGCCTGCAGGTGACCTCGGCGGTGCTCGCGGGCATGGTCTGGGCGCTGGAGAATCCGGAAGCCGGTATCGTCGAGGCCGACGAGATGGACTACCGCCGCTGCTTGGAAGTCCAGCTCCCGTATCTCGGCCCGGTGAGTGGTTTTTACACCGAGTGGACGCCACTGACGGACCGGCCGGGGCTTTTTCCGGAGGACATCGACGAAAGCGACCCGTGGCAGTTCAGGAACGTGCTTGTGCGGTGATAATCTACACGTTCTCCGCCGGCCATGGGATGAATATCCGCTGGAGTGTCAGAAGCGTCGCGACAAGCGTTCCTTCGTCGATCCTCCCGACCCGGCGGATCAGGCGTCTCTTGTCCAAGGTGCGAATCTGATCCAGGAGCAGAAGGCCTCGCCTGCCGCGGAAGGTGGTTGGAATACGATACGGTGCTTCGCTGCCCGCGCTAGTCATTGGGATCACGATCACCGTCCTTAGGTAGTCGTGCATCTCCGGCGGCGACACAATCAAGCAAGGACGGGTCTTGGTAGTGTCTCAGTTTGAAATCCGCGACCCTTGACCCGGGTGTCGCTCCCGGCCTTCGGCTCCTATATGCTTAGCGGAAAGCATGGGAGCTTCCAGAATGAATTTGATGGTTGAGATCGTAGCAAGCGACGGCGAAGTGCTCAGCAGCGCTGCCGGTGACGGATCGGAGTTTGCTCAAATTGTCGCGAAAGCGGTGGACCGTGCCAGAAATTCCTCGCCAATTGAGGACATCCTAAAGGGCAAGAAGGACAGGGCGAGCTGTACCATCCGCCTCTCCAGGAGTGACGACTAAATGCCCCGAGGCCCCAAGGGCGAGAAGCGCCCCGCCGACGTGATCGGCAACGCCGTCCGCATCATGGAGATCGCCACCGGCCAGCGCGAGGAAGAGTACGAGGGCAAGCCCGAGAGCGCCGCCGCCGAGCTTGGTCGGAAGGGCGGGAAGGCGCGAGCGGAAAAGCTTAGCAAGAAGCGGCGGGCGGAGATTGCCAGAAAGGCGGCTACGACCCGTTGGCGGAGCTAGTGCCAGTCACCTGAACAGGTCTCGCTGGTCCCCGAACACGCGCTGGATGTTTGCCTCGTATTGTTCTGCGGTATCTGAGACCTGCGCAATTCCCAGCGTCTGTCCAAGTTGCGTCCTGAGCGCCTTAACGCCGACCTCGGAAAGAAACTGGTGCAGCTTCTTCCATCGCTCATTGCTTGCAGCACGTAGTGCCTGGGTAAGCTGGTAGATTTTCCCGTTGCTCTTCGCGAGCGGCTCGTAGACGTGCTCAATGGTGAGATGTTTGAATTTCCAGGGCTTGTTTTTCTGTGGTTTCTGTAGCTTGTACAATCGATACCATTCGGCATAGAGTTGGTCGGGGAACTCTTTTTCGTACTCCCTCGCTTCTTCGCGAACGTACACTTTGAAGGCGGCGATGACCTCTTCGGCGGTGGGATTGTAACCCGCCAATGCATAGACGAGTTGTCGGATACCGTTCTTCGCCGACGCCGACGTGATGATCCGCGCCTGCTCGATCATCCTTTCATAGCGAGCACCAGCAAGCTTGCCGTTGGCGTTTGCGGCTTGAATGGCGTTGCAGATGTCGATCAGGATGCTGGCATCGTAGCCGTTTGCTTGTGCGGAGACGGGACTTGCCGCGGCCGCGCCGGGCAATTGAAAAATAAGGGGATTTTCGATTTTTTCCCTTAAATCGCGGCCGATGTAACCGTCCATCGTTTTGCTATTAACGAAGACGGTCAGACGCGAGCCGCGTCGGCTGAAGCCAATCGCCTGCCCCATGCCACGTTGACTGATGACCGCGGTCTTATTGGCATCGTCCAGTACGTAACAATCTACGTCGATGCCGAAGTCCTTCAGGAAATTGCCTCTATGCGTCGCTCGCGCGCCCCATCGGGCCAATGCCGCTTGGCGAGCAATTTCCTGCCGGCGTTCGCCCGAGAGCGCGGCGGCGCGCGCGATTCCGCCAAGCTGCCGCCCGGCGGGCTCGTTACGATCTTCGCTCATGCAAGCACCATTCTGGCTGATCCTGCTTGCATCATATCCGCTTGTCAGGCAATTTGCAAGCATGAGTCGGCCCGAATGATGCCTGCATTAAATGCTTGACGCCAAGCAAATAAGTTCACATATTAGGGGCATGAACAAGCTGCCCCTCGCCAAGCGCGTCCAAATCCTCTCCATGCTCTGCGAAGGCGTCTCCATGCGCGCGATCTCCCGCATGATGGACGTGAGCATCAACACCGTTTCCAAGCTGCTCGTGGACGCCGGCAAGGCGTGCGCCGACTTCCACGATGAGAAGGTCCGCGACGTGAACGCCCGGCGCGTCCAGGTCGATGAAATCTGGAGCTTCACCTACGCGAAGCAGAAGAACGTCCCGAACGCTAAGAAGGCCCCAGCGGTCGCCGGCGATACGTGGACGTGGACGGCGATTGAGGCCGACACCAAGCTAATCGTCTCGTGGCTCGTTGGCGGTCGCGATGGCGAATACGCGCTGGCCTTCATGGACGATCTTCGGTCCCGCCTCGCCAACCGCGTCCAGCTAACTTCGGACGGCCACAGGGCCTATCTGGAGGCCGTGGAAGGCGCGTTCGGTGCCGATATCGACTATGCGCAGCTCGTGAAGCTCTACGGCTCTGCGCCTGAGAACATGAAAGGGCGCTACAGCCCCGCAGAGTGCACGGGAGCGCGGAAAGAGATCATCGAAGGCGATCCCGACTGGGGCCACATCAGCACGTCCTATGCCGAGCGGCAGAACCTTTCCATGCGGATGCACATGCGGCGGTTCACCCGGCTCACCAACGCCTTCTCCAAGAAGTTCGAGAACCACGTTCACATGGTCGCGCTCTACTCGGTGTTCTACAATTGGACGCGGGTTCACAAGTCCCTGCGGGTCACGCCGGCCATGGAAGCCGGGATTGCCGATCACCTGTGGGCGATGGAGGAAATCGCCGAGATGATCGACGCGGCTCTGCCGAAGCCGGGTCGGCCGAAGAGCTACAAGAAAAGAGGGGGAGCAATATGAAGAAGAACGTTCACCAGTTGATCATCATGCTTTCTGGCGTTGCCCTTCTAGCAGTGGGCTCAGCCCTACTCTGGCGGCAGGACCCTTCTGCCAAAGGCGTAGCAGACGCAAGCTTTCTCGGGATCGTTTCAGACCATCCTGGCCTGGTTGTCATCTTCTTTGGGTCGGTACTTCTCGCAGTTGGGTATCTGCGGGTCAGTCCATTTTTCACCCGTGATATTTCAAACTGAGACACTACCCGGGTCTTGTTGATTTCGCTTCCCACCGTAGGGTCGAAGGCCGCGAGCCAGACCTCTCCGCGGGCTACCAACCAAGATCCTTGTCGTCGTCGTTACCGAATTCCGGCCATACTAGTCCGTCCTCGCCACGAGCCGCCAAAGCTCTGCTGGCTTCAGCCCAGCCGGCCCGCGGATGCGATCTGATCGGGGCGAGCACGATCCTTCCACTTTCGACCACCATCTCCATTGCATCTCCGGGAGCGATTCCGACCTCGGCGAGAATCGGCTTTGGAATTATGACACCCGACGAGTTGCCCATTTTTTTCAGTGAAGTGCGCACCGCTTCCTCCCGTTAGAACATGTATTAACGGGGGAGGGGCGAGTCAAGACTCGATCACCCCGCCGGCTGTCTGAGCCACGGGCGGGTGCCGGCAGGCGCCTCACCGGGGGCAGTTGGGATGGGTTGATAGAAGCGTTTCATTTCCGTGAGCCGGCCCTCAGCGAGCGCGGCCCGTGTTGGACCATGTTTCACCTCGAAGCTGGTGATGCCGCAGCGGCGCATGAGCGGAATCTGGTCGGCGAGCACATCGCCGACGGCTCTCAGCTCGCCGCGATAATCGAGGCGTTCGCGAAGCAGCCGCGCCGCGGAATAAGAGCGGCCGTCGCTGAAGGCGGGGAAAGATACGGCGATGAGCGAGAGGCGCGAGAGGTAGGGCTCAAGCTCGCGCACGGGCTCGCCCGCCAGGACCTCGACGCCGAGCGGACCCTCGTGCGACAGAAACCGCTCAGTGTCCGCG
>JBOHKB010000095.1:0-12079 GCA_050728815.1 Propylenella sp. | reverse complement strand
CTTGGCTACATGGCGGTGACCGGCGACGACCGCATCGCCAGCGCAACGCTGCTCGCGGCGCAGGTCGATTTCGAGTTTGCCGGCGATCTCAAGGTGTTCGCGGACGCCGATCACATCGCCGTCCTGGAAGCCGAGATGAAGCGGACGGGCTACATGGAAGGCTCGACCATGGCGACGGCGTTCAACCTGCTCCGCTCGAACGATCTGATCTGGCCGTACGTCGTCAACGACTACCTGAAGGGCAAGGAGCCGATGCCCTTCGACCTCCTCTACTGGAACGCCGACGCGACCCGGATGCCATGCGCCAACCACTCCTACTATCTGCGTAATTGCTATCTGGAGAACAACCTCTCCAAGGGCCGCATGAAGCTTCTGGGAGAGCGGATCGACCTCGCCCGCGTCACGGTGCCGATCTACAACCTCGCCACCAAGGAAGACCACATCGCCCCGGCGAAATCGGTCTTCATCGGCTCGGCTTCGTTCGGCGGCCCGGTGCGCTTCGTGCTCTCCGGTTCCGGCCACATCGCCGGAGTCGTGAACCCGCCGGCGAAGAAGAAGTATCAATACTGGACCGGAGGCGAGGCGAAAGGCACGCTGGAGAACTGGCTGAAGACCGCCGAGGAGCATCGAGGCTCCTGGTGGGAGGACTGGCAGGCATGGCTCGACTCGCTCGACTGCAGGCGGCTGAAGAAGCGCCGCCGCCCGGGCGGGACGAAGCTGAAGCCGATCGAGGATGCGCCCGGATCGTACGTCGCGGTGCGCATCTGAGGCAATCAACGCGTAATGCCGCGCACCCCTCCCCGCCGTAATGCAAACGCAAACGCCTGTTGTGCCCCCGATTCGCCTATCGGCTGCGCTTGCCTTGGCTTAGGGCCATAGATCAAGATCGCAGCCGCTCTTCGGAAGGGATTCGGATGTCGTTGCGCTCCGCCCGCGCGCTGCTGGCCGGCCTGCCCGTGCTCCTCTTCACGGCCCTTCCGGCCGCCGGTCTTGAGGCAAACGCGATCGCCGATGCAATCGGCGCCGCGCTGACCAAGGGGAGCCGCGCGCAGGCGACCTACGATGCCGCGGCGTTCGACGGGGAGAATGTCGTCATCAAGGGCTTCACGTTTACGGGATCGACCAGCGCTGACTCCGTCCGCTTCGAGGAAACAGTCGTCGAGAGCCCGACCGAGGACGGGACAGGCTTGTTTCATAGCCCGCGTGTGACGCTGACCAAGGGGACGGCCGCTGGCGAGCCGGGGGGCACCGTCGGCTCGGTGACGGCGACCGACGTGACCGTGCTCGACCCGGCCACCGTGGAGGGCGAGGGTTTCGCCGAGTCCGTCCTCTACCGCACCGCCGAGATCCACGACGTGCATGCCTTGCGCGAGTCCGAGCCCACCGATCTCGCGGTTGAGCGGATCGCCGTTGAGTTCGGCCCGACCGACGGCGATGCGCCGCGCGACGTTTCCGGCACGATCGAGGGCCTCACGGTTTCGCCGGACCTCTTCGCCCACCGCCGCTTCGCGATCCTCGCCCGCGGCAGGCTCCGGCTGGAGAAGCTCGGCTTCGAGAAGCTTGTCTTCGACGCCGAATGGACAGGCTCGTGGGACAAGACCGCGGGCACGATGGCGATCTCCGACTCCACCTTCACGTTCCGCGACAACGCAGAGGTCACGGTCACGGGGACCGTTGGCAGCCTGCCGGATCCGCGCGTCCTGAACGACGCCGATGTCGTAGCGCAGATCGCGAAGCTGGAGTTTCACGACCTCGTCGCCCGCTACCAGGAGGGAGCGCTCGCCGGGCGCGTCTTCGACCTGATGGCCGAGGAGCAGGAGCTGTCGCGGCCCGAATATGTCGAGCAGCTGTCGCAGGCGCTGCCGTTCCTGCTCGCCAACCTCACCCACGCCGCATTCCGGGAAAAGCTGATCGCGGCGCTTCGCGCATTCATTCAAGACCCGCTGTCGTTTACAATCGCCATTGAACCGGAAGAGCCGATATCCGGAAATGAGATCGTCAGCATTGCGAAGTCCGCGCCCGGAACGTTGCCCGACCGGCTCAAAGCTTCGGTCAGCGCCAACGGCGAGGAGTAGCGTGCCGGGAAGTGGTGTAGGGTGCGAAGCATGATCGGCCGCGTCGCGATTTTCCTTCTCGTCCTGCTTGGCGGCGCGACGCCGGCGCTCGCCGACGAGGCGAGTGAAGCCCTGATCGGCGAGTTCTTCGCCTGGGTCGACTCCTCGCCCGACTGGAAGGCCTCCGTCAGCTTCATCCGCTCCGACGGAAGCGACACCTATGCCGAGGGACTTGTCTTCTCCCGCGCGGACCCGAACATTTCGATCAGTATCGAAACCCTGCGGCTGCGCGACTTGCAGGCGCTGGAAGGCGGTGGGTTCCGGGCCGCGGAGATCGACATGGGCGGTGCCGCGATCGCCGCCCAGAACCTCCGCTACACCATACCGTCGGCGACGGTCGAAGTGGTGTCGGTGCCGAGCATGCCCGGCCTCAATTTCGACCCGCGGCGTCTGATGACGCTTGCCGCGCAGGCCTACTCGGCGTTGGCGAAGGCGGAATTCTCCAACCTCA
This sequence comes from Propylenella sp., assembly GCA_050728815.1. Lineage (GTDB taxonomy): Bacteria > Pseudomonadota > Alphaproteobacteria > Rhizobiales > Afifellaceae > DASWJZ01. The sequence goes on along the minus strand of JBOHKB010000095.1, from coordinate 9,514 downwards.
GCATCCCGGAGATGAGGGGGGAGTCGGAGCGGACCGCGGCCGAGACAGGAGAGACGGTTTCCGCGCACCTGACCTATGCCGATCTCACCATCGGCGGGCTGAAGCGCGGCGTGGCCGAGGACCTCAAAGCGGGACCGATCGCCATGCTCGTCTCCGGCCCGGACGGCGACACGGAGTTTTCGGTCGAGTCCGCCACCTCCGACCGGGTCGATGTCGGTGCGTTCGCGCATGTCTTCGATCCGGCGAGCTACCTGGGGGGTAAGGGCGACCGCGTCTGGAGGCGCATCCTCTCGAACATCGCCTATTCCGGCATCTCTGCCTCCGGGCCCGACGGGTTCGCGCTTTCGCTCGACAGCGCGACGCTCGAAAACCTCGACGGGCGCCAGCTCGACGAGCCCTTCACCGCGCTCTGGGACAAGCTCCTGGATTTGGCGGTGCCCGAGGAGGAAAAGTTGAATTTCGCGCTCGACCTGCTCGAAAGCTACGCCGCCTGGCGGCTCGGCACGCTCCGCCTCGACGGCCTCAGCATTGAAGTGCCCGAGGAATCGACCAGCCTTTCGGTCGATGACCTCACCGTCACGGCGATGTCGAGCGAGGGGATCGACGGGCTGATCCTGAAGAGCCTCAAAGGGAAGTCGGAGGAGACTTCTGTCTCGCTCGCATCACTCGAGCTTGGCGGCTTCGTCTCGCCCGATCTTGAGGAGCTGATCCAGTTCGCCGCTCTGGAAAGCGACATCGACCCGAAGATGCACGCGGACGCGATCCGCAAGACCTTTGCCGCCCTGCCGCGGATCAGCCATTTCAGCCTGAAGACCCTCGTCACCGACACCGGGGACAACAACTCGTTCTCGCTGGACGGTCTCAGCCTCGACCTCGGCGATTGGAACGACGTGTTTGCCGAGTCGACCGATGTGCGCGTGACGGGCCTGAAACTCTCCGCCGCCGTGCTCGGGCCGGATACGGCCGGGCTGTTCGGCGAGCTCGGCTACGACGACCTCGTGCTCGGCGTGACCTTGACCGATCGGTGGACGCCTGAAACCGGCGACGACGTCGCCACCTGGACGTTCTCGATGGGCGAAGCGGGAGAATTTTCGTTCTCCTACACGCTGACCGGCCTGACCCTTGACTGGCTGGTCAAGGCGACCGCGGCGGCCGGGGGGAGCGAGGACAGCGAGAAGGCCGTAAAGGCCATGCTCGACCAGCTCAAGCTCAAGCGCGCCGCTTTCAGTGTCACCGACCGGTCGCTGCTCGAACGCGCTTTCGGCTACGCCGCCGATGCGCAAGAGCTTGACGTCGACGGCAAGACCTACCGCGAGCAGATGCGCGCCGCCCTCCCCTTCCTTATCTCGGCCGCCATGCCCCCGGCGATCACCAAGCTTTTGGCGAAGCCGCTGCAGCAGTTCCTCTCCGGCGGGCAGACGCTGATCGCCGAGTTCAACCCGCCGGCGCCGCTCAACATGACCGAGTTCCTGTCGAGGACGGAGGATCCGCTGGCGCTGCCGGATCGCCTCAACATGACGCTCAGAACGGAAACGCCGACGGAGTAGGCGCGGAGGCCGCTAATCCTGCCGCACCACGCGGATCGACAGCTCGCGGAGCTGCTGCGCCGTCGCCTCCGAGGGCGCGCCCATCAGAAGGTCCTGCGCCTGCTGGTTCATCGGGAACATGGTGATTTCGCGCAGGTTCTTCGCGCCGCAGAGCAGCATGACGATGCGGTCGAGGCCGGCCGCCATCCCGCCGTGCGGCGGCGCGCCGAACTGCAGCGCCCTGAGCATGCCGCCGAACCGCGCCTCCAGCACGTTCCCGCCATAGCCGGCGATGGCGAATGCTTTTCGCATGATCTCGGGCTTGTGGTTGCGGATTGCGCCCGAGGCGATCTCGTAGCCGTTGCAGACAAGGTCGTACTGGAACGCCGGGATCGAAAGCGGATCGAGCGTCTCCAGCGCCTCCAGCCCCCCCTGCGGCATGGAGAACGGGTTGTGGGTGAAGTCGATCTTCTTCTCCTCCTCGTTCCATTCGTACATTGGAAAATCGACGATCCAGACGAGGGCGAAACTCTCCTCGTCGATCAGCCCAAGCTCCGCGCCGATCTTCTGCCGTGCCGTGCCGGCGAAGGCTGTGAAATGTGCCGGGTTCCCGGCGACGAAGAACACGGCGTCCCCCGCCTTGAGATCGAGCTGAGCGCGGATCGCGCCCGTCCGCTCCGGCCCGAGATTCTTGGCGACCGGGCCGGCGCCCTCCTCCTCTCCCTCGCGGAAGAAGATGTAGCCTAGCCCCGGCTGGCCCTCGCCCTGCGCCCAACCGTTCATGCGGTCGCAGAAGGCCCGTGAGCCGCCGCCCGGCGCCGGAATCGCCCACACCTCCACCTTCGAGTCGCGTTCGATCATGCCGGCGAAAACCTTGAAGCCGGAGCCCCGAAAATGCTCGGTCACTGCCTGCATGCGGATCGGATTCCGGAGGTCCGGCTTGTCGATCCCGTACGCTTGCATCACGTCCTTGTAGGCTAGGCGCGGGAAGACCGGCGTTACTGCCTTGCCGTCGGAGAAGGCTTCGAACACGCCGCGGATCACCGGCTCCATCGCGGCAAACACATCGTCCTGCGTGACGAAGCTCATCTCGACGTCGAGTTGGTAGAACTCGCCGGGCAGGCGGTCGGCGCGCGGGTCTTCGTCGCGGAAGCACGGCGCGATCTGGAAATAGCGGTCGAAGCCCGCCACCATGATGAGCTGCTTGAACTGCTGCGGCGCCTGCGGGAGCGCGTAGAATTTTCCCGGGTGGATGCGCGACGGAACCAGGAAGTCGCGCGCTCCCTCCGGCGAGGAAGCCGTCAGGATCGGCGTGGCGAACTCGTTGAAGCCGGCCGCGCGCATCAGTTCGCGCATCTTCGCGACGATCGCCACGCGGCGCATGATGTTCTTGTGCAGCGTCTCTCGCCGCAGGTCGAGGAAGCGGTATTTCAGCCGCGTATCCTCGGGATAGTCCGGCTCGCCGAAGACCGGCATCGGCAGTTCGGGCGCTTCCGACAGCACCTCGATCTCGCGCGCGAAAATCTCCACCTCGCCAGTCGGCAGGTTCGAGTTCACGGTCTCCGGCGTGCGGGCCTTCACGGCGCCGTCGACGCGGATGCACCATTCGGCGCGGACGCTCTCCGCCGCCGCGAATGCCGGCGAGTCCGGGTCGGCGACCACCTGCGTCAGGCCGAAATGGTCGCGGAGATCGATGAAGAGCAGCCCGCCGTGGTCGCGCACCCGATGCACCCAGCCCGAGAGCCGCACGGAAGCGCCGACATCCGCAGCGCGCAGCGCTCCGCAGGTATGGGTCCGGTAGCGATGCATCGAGGCCGCTTCTTCCTGTCAGACGGGGCTCGGGAGACGGCCGGGAAAAGCGCAGAACCCCGGAAAAGTGTCAAGGCTGAGGGGCCGCGCCGGCCCACCATCCCGCTGATTTTGCCGCGACAACCTCGGACGCCTTTTGCTATGAGGGCCGCGCATGCAGCGCGACCTCTCCGAACAACGGATCATAACCGAAACTGCGGCGCTTGCCGCATTCTGCTCCCGGCTCTCCAAGGCGCCGTTCATCACCGTCGACACCGAGTTCCTGCGCGAAAACACCTTTTGGGCGCAGCTCTGCGTCCTCCAGATGGCCGGACTGGACGAGGCCGGGATCATCGATCCGCTTGCCCCCGGGCTCGACCTCGCTCCGTTCTACCGGCTGATGGCGGACGAACGGGTGACGAAAGTCTTCCACGCGGCGCGGCAGGACATCGAGATTTTCGTGAAGCAGGCGGACGCCGTGCCGAAGCCGCTGTTCGACACGCAGGTCGCGGCAATGGTTTGCGGCTACGGCGACCAGGTCGGCTACGAACAGCTCGTCAGCCGCGTCACCGGGCATCAGCTCGACAAGACCTCGCGTTTCACCGACTGGTCGCGCCGACCGCTGACGGCGAAGCAGATCAACTACGCCATCGCCGACGTCACCTATCTTCGCGACGTCTATCTCTCGCTGTCGGCCCAGCTCGCCGAGCAGGGCCGCACGACCTGGGTGGACGAAGAGATGGCGGTGCTGACCGACCTCAGCACCTACCGCACCCACCCCGAAGACGCCTGGCGGCGGCTCAAGATGCGGGTGAAGAAACCGCGACAGCTTGCGATCCTGCAGGCGCTCGCCGCGTGGCGCGAGATGGAAGCGCAGCAGCGCGACGTGCCGCGAGCGCGGGTGCTCCGAGACGAGGCGATCTACGAGATCGCGCTGCAGCAGCCGCGTGACGCCGAGGCGCTGGGGCGGCTGCGGACTATCCCGCGCGGCTTCGAGCGCTCGCACGTTGCGCGTTCGATCCTTGCCGCGGTGGAAGGCGCGTTCGATATCCCGGAGGAAGAGCTCCCGCGCGTTCCCCGCATGCGGCCGGCACCCGAACATGCAAGCGCCGCGGCGGAACTCCTGAAGGTGCTGCTGAAGATGGTCGCCGAGGAGCACGCCGTCGCCGCCCGCGTCATCGCGAGCGCCGACGATCTCGAGCGGATCGCGGCCGACGATCGCGCCGACGTGCCGGCGCTGAAAGGCTGGCGCCGTAAGCTCTTCGGCAAGCAGGCGCTGGCGCTTAAGCGCGGCAACCTCGCGCTTTCCCTCTCGCGCAAGGGCGTCGTCGCGATCGAGGTCGAGCGGGAGGCGCGGGAAGCCGCCGAGTAGCCTACGCTTCGACGACCATCGCGTGCGGAAGCCCGCTCAGCGCCGAGAACTGGCGCAAGCGGCTGTCGAGCCGCGCCCCGCGCAGGTCGGCAAGGTCCGGCGGCAGCACCAGCTCCAACCGGTCGGCGACGTTCCTGATAGCGGTCCTCGGCAGCACCCCCTCCACCGCGCCCGAAACGAGGTACGCGACCCGAAGCGCGCCGGCGAGCGCGCGGGCCGCCTCACGGAGGCGCAGGGGCGCGATCTCGCGCACTCCCGGCCCCAGCTCCTCGTCCGAGAGGCCCGCGTGGCGGTAGTAGATGGCAAGCGCCAGATAGGCGCGGCCGGCGTGATCGACGCCGACGAAAGCCGCGTTGGAAATGATGCTCAGGCTCTGCTCGCCGCGGTAGTCGGGATGCGCCCGCCAGCCTATGTCGGCGAGGAGGCACGCCGCGGCCCGCAGGCGCTCTTCCTCCTCGTTCTCCTCTAGGCCGAGCGCCGTCAAAGCCTGCCCAGTCCAGGGAATCAGTTCCTCCGCGTGCGCCGGCGAGCGCGACCTGAGCAGGCAGAGCTCCCGCGCGGCCGACAGCAGTGGATCGGCGTCGCGCTCCTCCGGCGAAAGCTTCGAGAAGAGCAACCCCTCGCGCAGGCCGAGCGCGGAGATCGAAACCGAGCCGGGCCTCCCCGCCCGCAGCACTTCAGCGAGCACGATCGCGCCGAACGGTAGCAGCGCCTGGCGCTGCCTGGAGACGACGTTGATGCCGGGAACCTGATCGAGAGGCCCGCGGATGACGACCTGGAGGAAGTCGTTCAACTCGTCGGGGTCCATGCGGTATTCGTGCATGACGTGCAGCGGGTAGCCGCTGTCGTGCATGTGCAGCCGGGCGAGCGACCGCCAGGTTCCGCCGATGGCGTAGAAGGCGCGGCGGTTCAGGCGCTTCACCGCCGGCGACTGGTCGAGCGCCTTTCGCGCGATCTCGCGCGCGCTCTTGAGCGAGCCGCGGGCGTCCGCCTGTAGCCGCAGCCCGCCCAGCGGCAGGGTTTCACCCTTTCCGACCTGGGTCCCGGTGACCTCGACAAGTTCGAGGCTGCCGCCGCCGAGATCGCCGGCGATGCCGTCGGGGTGCTGGAAGCCGGCGACAATGCCGAGCGCGGCGATGCGGGCCTCCTCGGTGCCGGAGAGCACGGTCACCGGCGTGCCGCAGATCGCCTCGACCTCCTTGATGAAGGCTTTCCCGTCCGCCGCCTCGCGCACGGCCGCCGTCGCGACGACGTCGAGCTCTTTGACCCGCATCTCCCGGGCGAGTGCGGCGAAGCGGCGGAGCGCCGCCCGCGTGCGCTCGATCGCGTCCGGGGCGAGCACGCCGGACTCCGCCACGCCGGTGCCGAGCCCGGCGAGCACTTTCTCGTTGAAGAGCGGGGTCGGCGAGCGCGCCAGCCGCTCGTAGACGACCAGCCGGACCGAGTTCGACCCGATATCGATGACGCCTATGGGGCCGTTGCCGCTGATGCGGCCTTGCGCGACGAGCGGCTCAGCCGCGCTGGAGCGGCGAGAAAGCACGGGGGAATGACGATTTCAGCGACCGCCCGCGCCCGGACAGGCTGGGATTGGTCATGAAGTAGCGGTGGGCGTTGAAGGGCTCCTCGCCCTCCCGCAATCTTATGCGGCGCGAGGTACCGTCGGGCAGCACCTCCCAGCTCTGCTCGTTGTCCTTGAGATTGGCGACCATGATCTGATCTAGGACCTGCGTGTGGACGGTCGGATTGGACAGCGCGACGATGCACTCCACGCGCCGATCGAGATTGCGCGGCATCATGTCGGCGGAGCCGATATAGATGATGGCCTCGTCCGAAGGGAGGCCGTGGCCGTTGCCGAAGCAAAGAATCCGCGAATGCTCGAGGAAGCGCCCGACGATCGATTTCGCGCGGATATTGTCGGAAAGGCCGGGCACCTGCGGCCTTAGGCAGCAGATGCCGCGCACGACGAGGTCGATCGCGACGCCCGCCTGGCTCGCCCGGTAGAGCGCATCGACGATCTCAGCATCGACAAGCGAGTTGAGCTTCATCCAGATCTGCGCCGGGCGACCTGCCGCCGCGTGGTCGGTCTCCGCCTGGATGAGTTCAAGGATGCGCCCGCGCATCGTGTGCGGCGAAACCGCCATGCGCTGCAGGTCCTGCGGCGGGGCGTAGCCGGTGATGAAGTTGAAGACTCGGGCGACGTCGCGGGCGATCACCGGGTCGGCGGTGAAGTAGCTGAGATCGGTATAGATGCGCGCGGTAATCGGATGATAGTTGCCGGTACCCACGTGCACGTAGCTCGCCAGCCCGCCGGCCTCGCGGCGGACTACCTGCGAGAGCTTGGCGTGGGTTTTTAGTTCGATGAAGCCGTAGACGACCTGCGCGCCGGCCCGTTCCAGGTCGCGCGCCCAGCGGATGTTGGCCTCCTCGTCGAAGCGGGCCTTCAGCTCGACCAGCGCTGTCACCGACTTGCCGGCCTCGGCCGCCTCGATCAGCGCCTTCACGATCAGGGAATCGTTGGAGGTGCGGTAGAGCGTCTGTTTGATCGCCACTACTTCCGGATCGGACGCCGCCTGGCGCAGGAACTGCGCCACCACATCGAACGATTCGTAGGGGTGGTGGACGATGATGTCCTTTTGCCGGATGGCGGCAAAGCAGTCGCCGCCGTGCTCGCGGATGCGTTCGGGGAAGCGCGGGGTGAAGGGCTCGAACTTCAGGTCCGGTCGGTCGACGGCGACAAGCTGCTCGACGTTGTCGATGCCAAGCATGCCCGGGATGATATGCACTTCGTTGTCGGAGACGGCGAGCGACCGCTGCACCAACGCGCTCAGTGTCTCTGGCATATTGGCTTCGATCTCCAGCCGGATCACGATGCCGCGGCGGCGCTGCTTCAGGGCGCGTTCGAACAGGCGGACCAGATCCTCCGCCTCCTCCTCCACTTCGATGTCGGAATCGCGGATGAGCCGGAACGCTCCCTTGCCGACGACTTCGTAGCCGGGGAAGAGCCGCGGAATGAACAGTGCGACAGCGTCCTCCAACAGCACGAAGCGTAGATGGCCCGGCTTTTCTTCGCCTTGCGGCGGAACCTGAATGAAGCGCTCGAGGCGGATCGGAAAGCGGACGAGCGCCTGCATGGCCCTCCCCTTCCTGCCGGAGAGCTGCAGCGCCAACGTGAAGCCAAGATTGGGGATGAACGGGAAGGGATGCGCCGGATCGATCGCGAGCGGTGTCAGCACCGGGAAGATCGAATCGAGGAAGTGGTTTTCGAGCCAGGCTTTCTCGGCTTCGCTCAGCGCCTCAGCGGCGACGATGACGATTCCCGCCGCCGCCAGCTCGCCGCGGAGCTTGCTCCAAGTCGCATGCTGCTCCTGCTCTAGGTCACCGACTTTCGCGTCGATCGCGCGGAGCTGCTCGGCGGGCGTCAGGCCGTCGTCGCTGAGCGTCGAGATTGATTCGCGCGCCTGACCCACGAGGCCGGCCACGCGCACCATGACGAACTCGTCCAGATTGTTGCCGGAAATCGAAAGGAATCTCAGGCGTTCGAGGAGCGGGTGGTTGGCGTTCCCGGATTCCTCGAGGACGCGCCGGTTGAACTCAAGCCAGGAAATCTCGCGATTGATGAAGCGCTGGGGACTCGTGGCCAACGCGTTGTCCAGACGGATCTTTCGCCGCTTCTGCTCGGGCAGCGGTAATATTTCGGCAATCGCTTCGCTCATCGCTCTTTCCGGCCCGGATGCTTTCTTCACCGCCCCGTTCGACAATATGATGACGATCTATTGCCTTTCCGCAAACTCCCTTTCGCGGCCGCCCAATTCCGCCAGCACGCCAGCCGCCATCTGGCGGGTGATGCCGCGTCCGGCGGCAAGCGCAGCTTCGTCCAGTGCCCGGACTAGGTGAACAGCGAAGCTCAGCGACCGCTCCATCCTGACGATCAGATAGTCGACTACCGGCTTGTCGATCATCAGCTGGCGGTCGGCGAAAAGCTTCACGAGCACCTGGCGCAGAAGCTCATCGTCCGGCGGGCCGAGCGCAGCGGGCGTCGCGACGCGGAGGCGGGAACGGAGGTCCGGCAGGCCGACGGGCCACGTCTCTGCCGGCACGCGCGCTGTCAGAAGCAGCGAAGCGCCGACCTCCTTCACGCGGTTCATCAGGTGGAATAGCGGCGCTTCCGGAATTGGACCGGCATCCACGTCCTCGACGGCAAGTGCGCTTCCGGCGCGGATGTCGGGCAACGTCGCCAGTTCGAGCCCCTGGCCCTCGACGATACGGGCGCCCGCGCGCCCCGCCCAGATATGGGCGAGATGCGTCTTGCCGGAGCCGGCGGGGCCGGTGACGAGCACCACCGGCGACGGCCAGTCCGGCCAGGATTCGACCAGCCGGAGCGCGGTCTTGTTGGAGCCGGCGGGCATGAACGCCTCGCGCCCGAATTGCGGCGCATAGGCGAGCGCTAGTGGCAGCTGCTGGGGGACGGAAGCCGTAGTCAAGGCAGGGGGTCGTCGGGGGAGTCTCCCCGCTCCAGGTAGAGGCCGCTGTGCCGGTAGCGCTCCACGGCGAAGCGGACGAGGACGCCGATCGCCGCCGTCACGGGGACGGCAAGCAGCACGCCGACGAAGCCGAAGAGCGAGCCGAACGCGAACAGCGCGAACATGAGCCAGACCGGGTGCACACCGATGCTCGAGCCTACCAGCCTCGGCTGCAGGATGTTGCCCTCGATGAACTGCCCGACGGCAAAGATCCCCGCCACCGCCACGATCCAAAGCCAGTCCGGCCAGAACTGCACCACCGCCACGCCCACGGAGAGGAAGAATCCGACGATCGACCCGACATAGGG
>JBOHKB010000094.1:0-5580 GCA_050728815.1 Propylenella sp. | reverse complement strand
GCTCGGCGACCTCGTTGAGAAGGGCTATGTCCGGCGCACTGACGCTTGAGCCGGCAGCCGCGCCGGCGACCGTGGTCGCGCCCGCCCCGGAGGCGGAGATTCCGCTCGGGCTGCTTGCTGAGATCACGCACCGCTGCCCGCTGCAATGCCCCTATTGTTCGAACCCTGTCGAGCTCGAGCGGCCGAAGGGCGAGCTGGCCGCCGCCGAATGGGCGCGGGTCTTCGACGAAGCGGCGGCGCTCGGCGTAGTGCAGCTGCACGTTTCGGGCGGCGAGCCGCTGGTCCGGATGGACGTTGCCGACATCGTCCGCGCAGCGCGCCAGGCGGGTCTCTACGCCAATCTCATCACGGCGGCAGTGGGGCTGACCCCTCAGCGTGCGGACGCGCTCGCCGCAGCAGGCGTCGAGCACGTGCAAATCTCGATCCAGGATGCGACGAGCGAGGGCTGCAACCGCGTCACGAACTATGCGAAGGCTTTCGAGAAGAAGCTCGCGGCGGCGAAACTCGTCACCGAGCGCGGCCTGCCTCTCACCGTCAACGCAGTCGTGCATCGGCAGAACCTCGACAACATTGAGGCGATCATCGCTCTCGCCGAATCGCTTGGCGCGCACCGGTTGGAGGTGGCGCACGCCCAATACTACGGCTGGGGCTACCGGAACCGCGCGGCGCTGATGCCGGAGGCGCCGCAGGTCGAGGCTGCGACGCATGCTGTCGCAGCGGCGCGCGAGCGGCTGAAGGGCAGGATGCTCATCGACTACGTCGTGCCCGATTATTACGCGCGGTACCCGAAACCCTGCATGGGCGGCTGGGGGCGGCAGTTCCTGACCGTCACGCCGACAGGCAAGGCGCTGCCCTGCCACGCCGCGGCAACGATACCCGGGCTTTCGTTCGACAACGTGCGCGAGCGCCCGCTCGACTGGATCTGGCGGCGGTCCGACGCCTTCAACCGCTTCCGTGGAAAAAGCTGGATGCGCGAACCTTGCCGCTCGTGCCCGCGCGCGGAGGAGGATTTCGGCGGCTGCCGCTGCCAGGCTTTCATGCTGACGGGAAACGCGGAAAACACCGATCCGGTGTGCAGCCTGTCGCCCCACCAAGCAGCAACACGCGAGCTGGCAGCCGGCTGGTCGCGCGAGGCAGCCCCGGAATTCGTCTATCGGCGCTACCAATAGAAAGCCCGGCCGGGACCGGCCGGGCTCATGCTCCTGCGGTCGCGTAGCGAGCCGCTACTTGGCCATCGCGCCTGCGATCTTCTCGGAGATGTACCCGAGGACCGCGCCGACGACCATCGACACGACGATGGTGATGAGCGGGTTGGTGAAGTCGCCCGCCGTCACGTTGGCCGTGGGGGACAGGAGTCCGAAGGCGGCGACCGCGGCGTAGCCGTAGACCATCGCCGGGATGGTGGCGAGCGCGGGCACCTTGGCAAGCAGCACGAGCACGAACACGGTTACGCCGACCACGATGCCGGCCCACAGACCGCCGGGCAGCGCTCCGCCGATGCCGCCTGTATTGGTCACGATCAAGAGCGCGATCCAGGCGAGGACCGCGCCGACGATGTTGCAGATGATCGTGTTCTTGAGGCCGGTCTCCTTGCCGCCGCAATGGTAGAAGCAGGCCCAGGCGATGAAGATGGCCCATACTTGCAGGGCCGCGCCCAGGGGACCGAGAACGATCCACGTGGCGATACCGCCGAGCGCACCGATACTGATCGCTAACGCGACGATCAAATCCATGGCATTCCCCCCCTCGCAAGAGATGGCGGACTGCCGCAGGCGGCGCCCCGCCCCTCCGTGACGACCGCCCATGCCCAATGCTTGGGCGTCCGCACATCTAATAAACATAACGCAATTTTTGCCGCCAAACAATCATCGGGAGTTGCTGCCGAAAGTTACGCACGACAAAGATTACGGCGGATCGGCGCGACACCCGGCGCGGATTTGCTGCTCACCGGTTCGCACCACGGGCCCGTTTTATTGTCACCGGGCCGGTGCTGGGGTAGCAATCGGCCGATGGCAGACTCCAGCGCGCAAAGGGCGACGCCGGGCCCGGAGGGCGACGTTGGCGCCGGTTTTGCCGCGCTCCTCAGCCGGTGGCGGCAGAGCGCCCGAGTGGGCGCGCCCATCGTCATGGGCATCGTCAACGTCACGCCTGATTCGTTCTCCGACGGCGGGCTGTTTCTCGACAGCGAATCGGCGATCGGACACGGCGAGAGGCTCGCAGCGGAGTGCGCGGAGATTCTCGACATTGGCGGGGAATCGACCCGCGGCAACGCGACTGCGGTGACCGCCGACGAGGAAATGCGGCGCGTGCTGCCGGTGGTCGGCGGGCTCCGCGCGGCGGGCGCCGTGATCTCGATCGACACGATGAAGGCCGAGGTCGCCGAAGCGGCGATCGCTGCGGGCGCAGGCATCGTCAACGACATCCGCGGCCTGCAGGGCGATCCGGAGCTGCCGAGGGTGGCGGCGCGGCATCGCGCCGGCGCGATCGCCATGCACAATCCCGGCCTCCTCGGCTCGAGCAAGCCGATGGAGGGCGATCCGGTGGCGGGCTGTCTCGCCTATTTCGAGCGCTCGCTCGACATCGCCCGCAAGGCCGGCATCCCGGAAGACCGCATCGTGCTCGACCCGGGCTTCGGCTTCGGCAAGTCGCTCGAGCAGAACCTCGAACTCCTGCGGCGCTTTTCCGAGCTGACGGCGCTCGGCTTCCCGGTCCTCGCCGGCACGTCGCGAAAGTCCTTCATCGGCAAGGTGACCGGCCGGGAGAGTCGGGAGCGCTTGGTCGGCACGCTCGTGACGAACGTCGCGGCGGCGTTCGCCGGCGCCGCCATCATCCGCGTCCACGACGTGGCCGACCATGTCGACGCGATGCGGATGGCCGCCGCGATCCGCGGAGCCGGCGGCGGATCGCCGGGGGCATCCGCTTGACCCTCGCCGTCCTCGGTCTCGGCGGCAATATCGGCGATACGCAGAGCCTGATGGCGGCGGCGATCCGACAGCTCGTGCGCCACCCCGGCATCAAGGTCGAGGTCGTCTCCGCGCTCTACAAAACGCCGCCCTGGGGCAAGACCGACCAGCCGCCGTTCCTGAACGCCGCCGTCAGGATCGACACGCGTCTCACGCCGCAGGCGCTGCTCGATGCCGTGCTCGCGGTGGAGAAGGGGCTCGGGCGGGAGCGCGCCGAGCGCTGGGGGCCGCGCACGATCGACATCGACATCCTTGTGTATGGGGGAGAGACGGTCGACGAGCCGGGGCTGCACATCCCCCATCCCCGCCTGACCGAGCGCGCCTTCGCGCTGGCGCCGCTCGTCGATGTCATGCCGCAGGCGGAAATCTCGGGGCGGCCGGCGAAGGAGTGGCTGGTGCTCAGCGACCAGGCCGGAATGGAACGGATCGCCGAGGCCGGCTGGCACTAGGCTGAACTCGGGAGCTCTCAGAAGCGCGACATCGTCTGCGAAACCCGATCCAGGAATTTTTCGCACGTCGCTTCGGTCGCGCGATTCATGTCGTAATAGGCGAGGTAGGTGACGGGCGTGGTGAAGCCCACCTGCGCGCGGAGAACGCGCGTCACCGTTTTCCGCGGCGGGTCGCCAGCGAGCATCGCTCGCAGCCGCGTGCCGCCGTATGTTGCGACCGCGGCAACCTTGCGGATGTTCTTGAGTTTTGGCGCGACGCCGCCGTCCTTGGTGAGTTCGAAGGAGACGCCGGGCAGGAACACGCGGTCGAAGAAACCCTTGAGGATCGCCGGGTAGCCGAAATTCCAGACCGGGAAGTTGAGCACGAGGCCTTCGGCGGCGAGCACGCGATCGACATAGCGCTCGACCGGTTTCCGGCAGACCGCCGCGTCGTGATAGTTGATGCGCTCCTCGCGCGAGAGCACCGGGTTAAAACCCTCGGCGTAGAGATCGCAGTCGTCGACCTCGTGCCCGGCCTTCGCGAGCGCCGCGACGGTCGCGCTGTGCAGCGCCGCCTGAAAGCTCGTCTCGACCGGGTGCGCGAAGAGGACCAGGACCCGCATTACCCTGCCGCCGCCTGCAGGCCGGGGAAGAGGTAGACCTTGTCCGACTTCCAGTCGTAGTCCGGGTCCTCCCAGGCGATCATCTTGCCGGGGTTGAGCAAGCCTTTGGGGTCGGCGGCGCGCTTGAAGGCGAGCTGCACCGCGTCGGTTCGCTTCATGCCGCCTTCCTCAAGCGTGTAGCGGTGCGGGTTGAAGATCGGGCAGCCGTTGTCCTCGTGAATGCGGACGATCTCGTCGAGCCGCTCTTCGGTGGTGAAGCGCACGATCGGCAGGCCCGAGCAGCAGATGTTGCCGTCGAAGCGCTGGAACTCGAGGTGTCCCGGCACCTCGTCGCCGAACTTTCGGGTCATCTTCTCGACGCTCTCGACGTGCGTCGGGAAGGGGTAGAGCACCTGCAGATAGGTGATGGTCGGGTCGACGCGCAGCCCGCGCAGCGTGGTGTGGTTCCAGGTCAGCTCGAAGAGCGGCGGCAGGCCTTTCTTCTCGGCGTCGGTCGCAATGTCCGAGCGGAAGAGAATCTCGGCCCTGTTCTCCGCCGCGAGCGTCAAGAGCGGCTCGAGCGCATGCGGCGCGACCATGATGAGCGCGACGGATTGCTCGCGCTTCAGGAATTTCCGGTGGCGGAGGAAGTAGTCGTACGGAACCGGCGCGGCGACCGTCGAAAGCTCCTTGAACAGAAGCCCGTCCTGGTTGGCGATGAGATTGGCGAAGCGCACCGCCCGCATGTAGTCGTCGAATCCCGCTATCACCTCGACCCAGTCGTAGGAGGCGGTGAGCGGCATCTCCACCTCGGTGATGATGCCGTTGGTGCCGTAGGCGTGCATGACCTTCATCAGGTCGCGGCCTCTGAGTTCGAGCACGCGCGGCTCCTCCTCCATCGTGACGACGCGGAGGCCGAGCACGTTGCCGATGTTCCTCAGCCCACCCCACCGGATCGAGCCGCAGCCGCCAGAGCCGCCCGCGATGAAGCCTGCGGCGGAGGCGGTATTGTAGGTGGAGGGGTGGAGGCGGATTTCCTGACCGCCCGGGCGGGTCTGCCGGTCGATCTCGGCGAGCACGGCGCCCGGCTCCACAACGACGCGCCCGCGCGCGATCGATTTCACCTTGTTGAAATCAGCGAGGTTCAACACCACGCCGCCTGAGAGCGGCATCGCCTGCCCGTAATTACCCGTGCCGGACCCGCGTGGCGTCACCGGCACGCCGAGGCGGTAGCAGGCCTTGAGCACGCGGATCACTTCCTGCTCGTCGCGCGGCGAGACGACGATGTCGGCGGTGACGTGGTCGAGCTGGCGCTTCAGCACCGGCGAATACCAGAAGAAGTCGCGGCTCTTCTGCTTCACGATCGCCGGGTTGTCCTCGACCTTGAGGCCGTCCAACTCCGCCTTCAGTCGGGCGATATCGGTCATGGTCGCCTTTCCATCAGATCGTCGAGCTCGCGATAGTCGGGCAGCGTCCGGTCGATCGGTTTCCCCGAGCGTAGCACCGTCCGGTCGGACTGGGGACGGGCGAGAAGCTCGGTCCAGCGGCGGGCGTGGAAGAGGACGAGATCGGCGGGAAGGTCGACGG
>JBOHKB010000093.1:0-6946 GCA_050728815.1 Propylenella sp. | reverse complement strand
GGCCTGCAGCGTCGACAGCGACGAGTAGCCGGTGCCGAAATCGTCCATGGCGATCGCGACGCCCAGCGCCTTGATCCGGCGCAGCATGTCGAGCGTGCGCTGCAGGTCCTCGATGAGGGCGCTTTCGGTGATTTCCAGCTCCAGCCGGGCAGGGGGCATCCCCGTCTCCAGCAGGATCTCGTGGATCAGTTCCGGCAGGTTAGGCAGCTTGAACTGGATCGGCGACAGGTTGACCGCCACCATATAGGGGCGCGTCCAATTGGCCGCCTCCTTGCAGACGCGGCGGAGCATCCACTCACCGAGATGCAGGATGAGGTCGGTCTCCTCCGCGATCGGGATGAATTGCGACGGCGCGATGTAGCCGTGCGTCGGATGGTTCCAGCGGGCGAGCGCCTCAAAGCCGATGATCTCTCCCGTCGCGATCGACGCCTGTGCCTGATAGTGGACCTCGAGCTCGTCCCGCTCGATCGCCTGCGTGAGCTGCTGCGCCAGGATGCGGCGCTGGCGGACGGTCTCGTCCATGTCCTTGGTGAAAAAGCAGGCGCGAGCGCGGCCGTGCTCCTTGGCGCGGTAGAGCGCAAGATCGGCGTTGGCGAGCAGGCTGCGCGTATCGCCGCCGTCGCGCGGGTAGACCGCGACGCCGATCGTCAGGCCGACGTGGAAGGGCTGCCCGGCCAGAAGCACCGGCTTCGAGAACACCTCCAAAAGCTTGTCGGCGAGGCGCGCGGCCGAGGCCGGCTGGTCGCGGCCGGTCTGCACGATGACGAATTCGTCGCCGCCGAGGCGCGCGGCGAATTCGCTGTGCCCGAGCAGCGCCACGATGCGCGCTGCGGTCGCTTTCAGCAGTTCGTCGCCGGCGGCATGGCCATGCACGTCGTTGATTTCTTTGAAGCGGTCGAGATCGACGATCATCAGCGCCAGCTCGCCGTTCCGCTCCTGCATGGAAGCGATGTCGTTCTCCAGCCGATCCTGGAAGGAGGCGCGGTTGGGCAGTCCCGTCAGCGTGTCGAAATGGGCGAGGAACAGTATGCGCTGCTCGGCAGCCCGGCGTTCGCGCAGGTCGCGGATGGCGAAGATGCGGCGCACCGCTCCTTCCGCTTCCGTGTCGCGCGCGATCACCTCCACCGGGATCGGCCCGTCGTCGGTCAGAAGCTGCGCCTCGAAGCGCTTCTGGGTGCGGTCGCCTGTGTAGTCGAGGATCTCCCAGATCTGCCGGCCGCGCATGCGGGTCGCGCGCCCGACACCGGTGAGGATGCGGATGCTCTCATTGAAGTCGAGGATGGATGCCCCGTCAGTGAGCACCAACCCCTCGACCGAGGCATCGGCGATGTTCTTGAGCTGCGTCTGCGCGTCCTTGCGCGCGCCGCGCGCGATCATCGTGGTGGCGATGCCGGTGCCGAGGAGGAGCAGGACCATCGCCGCAACGAAATAACCGAGGATGTCCGGGTCGATTGTCTTTGGCGGGATCGGAATCGTCGTGCTCGGCGTGATCGAGATCGCCGCCATGCCGACGAAATGCATGATGGCGATGCCCGCGGCGAGGAGCAGCGGCGCGATCACCTGGACGTTGCGTCCCTCGTTGCGGCAGCGTGCGATCGAGAGCGTCGTCGCCGTGACGCAGAGCACCACGCCCATGGCGACGAGCGTCGGGTTCCATACGATCTTGCCCGAGACGTGCAAGCTGGCCATGGCCGTGAAGTGCAGCGCCACCGCCGCAAGGCCTACCACGCCGCCGCCGATGAGGCCGGCGTGACCCGGCCCGTATGCGGCGATCGCCATGCCGATCGTGGCGAGCAATACGCCGACGAAGAACGCGCCGCCGGTGAGGGCCGGTTCGAATCCGACGCTGATGTCGGGCTGGAATGCGAGCAACGCCACGAAGTGGGTGGTCCACATGACCGCGCCGGCGGCGAATCCGGAGAGGAACAGCCAGCCGCTGCGGCCCTGGCCGTGCATCTCGCGCGCCTGCGCGAACAGGAAGAGCGCGATGAAGCTGCCGAGCGCGCAGATGGCCGCCGCGAGGAGGACCAGCTTCGGGTCATGGCTTTGCAAAATTTGGTTGCCTGCGAGGAACACGGTCGCCCCTTTTCCGAAAAATCCCGAAAAACTTTCGCGCGGCAGTAAACCTAAAAGCGATGAAGACCGCGTTAGGCGGGAGGCTTAACGAGACGTTTAGGCGATTACCAAGCCGAGAGCGTCCGCTTGTCCTGGCCGCTCTAGGCCACCGCGCGGATGCGACTTGCGCGGCTGCGCAGCAGGTCGGCGATTTCGATTGCAGGTTTGGGCGCGCTGAAGAGGTATCCCTGCGCTTCGGTGCAACCCTCCAACCGCACGCGGTCGAGCTGCTCTGCGGTCTCCACGCCTTCGGCAGTGGTCGCCATTCCGAGGCTCCGCCCGAGCGCCGAGACGGCGCGGACGATCGCGAAGCTGTCGTCGTGCCTGGTCATGTCATGGATGAAGGAGCGGTCGATCTTGATCCGGTCGAAGGGGAACTTTCGAAGATAGCTCAGCGACGAGTAGCCGGTGCCGAAATCGTCCATGGATATTTCGGCGCCGAGGTCGCGCAGCTGATGCAGCTTGGCAAGCGTGGCTTCGCTGTCCGTCATCAGCACCGTCTCGGTGATCTCGATCTCAAGCCGTTTGGCGGGCAGCCCTGATTCGGCAAGAGCCGCCTTGATGGCCGGCACGACGTTTGCGCTCCGGAGCTGCACCGGCGAGAGGTTCACCGCGAGCTTCACGTCGCTCGGCCAGGAAACGGCGTCCGCGCAGGCCCGGCGGAACACCCATTCGCCGATCGGAACGATGAGCCCGATCTCCTCGGCGAGCGGCACGAACTCGGCGGGCGACACCACGCCCCGCTTTGGGCTGTTCCAGCGGATGAGCGCCTCGCACGTGGTGATGCCGCCGGTAACGGCGTTCACGATCGGCTGGTAGTGGAGCTCGAACTCGCCGTCCGCGAGCGCCCTGCGCAGGTCCGATTCGAGCCGCCGCCGCGCCTGGATATGCGCGTCCATGGCCGGTTCGAAGAACCGGAAGGTACCGCGGCCGTCTGCCTTGGCGCGGTAGAGCGCCATGTCGGCGCTCTTCATCAGCCGGTCGGCGTCCGAACCGTCGCCGGGCGCCACCGCAATGCCAATGCTCGCGCCGACTACCACCTGGTGGCCGTCGAGCTCGTAGGGCTTCTCGATCTCCGCCACGATCCGCCGGGCGAGCGCTGTCGCGTCGATCGACGGCTGCGCGCAAACCTGCACCACCGCGAATTCGTCGCCGCTCAGCCGCGCGACCGTGTCGCCCGCGCGGAGACAGCGTTTCAGCCGTCCCGCGACGTCGAGCAGCAGGAGGTCGCCGATATGGTGGCCGAGCGTGTCGTTCACCGTCTTGAAGCGATCGAGGTCGAGACAGAGGACCGCGACGCCTTCGCCCTCTCCGGCACGCCGGAGCGAATCCTCGAGCGCGGCGCGGAACGACGTGCGGTTGGGCAGGTCAGTCAGCGTGTCGTGGCGGGCCATGTGGGCGATCTTCGCCTCCGCCCGCCGGCGGTCGGTGATGTCCTGGTGGGTGGCCACCCAGCCGCCGCCCTTGAGCGGCACATAGCCGAGCAGGAAGACGCGGCCGTCAGTCTGCTCGATCATGATCTCGGCCGGCTCGCCCCGCTCGGCTACGCCCGCCATCATAGCTGCGTAATTCTCCTCGCCCATTACGGGCACGTTGCCGGCCGCGATGCGGTACTTGACGATCTCCGGCACGGTCATCCCCGGCTGCACGCGCTGGTGCGGCAGGCCGTAGAGGTCGGCGTATTGCGTGTTGGAGAAGATCAGGCGGCGGTCGGGGCCGAACATGCAGAGGCCCTGCGCCATGTTGTTCACCGCAACCAGGAGGCGGGCGATCTTGATCTCCGAAGCGGTCTCAGCGTCGCGCAGCGCCTCCATGGCGGTTGCGAGGTCGAGTTCGGCGCCCTCCAGTCGATTGGCGAGCTGGCCCATCATCACGCAGACGCCGCCGCCAAACACCAGACCAGCGATCGCCGCGAACGCGGCGAGCGAAGAGCGCTCGGCTGCAAGCGCGTAGGCAGCAAAGCCGACAAGGACGACCGCCGCGCCGAGCGCAGGGCCGGCAAGACGCGCGGCTCGGCCGACGCCCAGCGACTCCGGTCGCGCAAGTATGGGGGACGCGGTCATCGGCGCGTCACGCCTCCCGATTGAATTGTTTCGCTGTTCTTACCCGGGCCGGGTGAGGATCGAGTGAAAACATTATTGAAAATGCGATCTATGAGCCGGCGGCGTGATCCCGCGAAAGTATCGCCTGCCCGGCCGGCGGCCGCTGGCGGCCGACCGGATCAAGCTTGACCGCGCCCATCACCCGCCGCTAGAAGGACAAACATGACAAAGCGTGAGCTTATCGTAGGTCTGCGCACCGCCGGGGCGGCCCCTTAAGGCTGCCGCGAACGGTGGTGCGCGTATGTAAGGGTCCTGTCGGGACCCTTTTTTGTTGGCCGGGACAACGAGAGCCCAAGCGGAGCGACAACGATGCCGGAGCAGATGACGGGCGCGCAGATAGTGCTGAAGGCCCTGGAGGATCAGGGCGTGGAGCACATTTTCGGGTATCCTGGCGGAGCGGTGCTTCCGATCTACGACGAGCTCTTCCAGCAGGACAAGGTCAAGCACATCCTGGTCCGCCACGAGCAGGGCGCGGGCCACGCCGCGGAAGGCTATGCGCGCTCGACCGGCAAGGCCGGCGTGGTGCTCGTCACCTCCGGGCCGGGCGCCACGAACATGGTGACGGCGCTCACCGACGCACTGATGGATTCCGTCCCGGTCGTGTGCCTCACCGGGCAGGTGCCGACACACCTGATCGGCAACGATGCTTTTCAGGAGTGCGACACGGTCGGCATCACGCGGCCCTGCACCAAGCACAATTGGCTGGTGAAGGACGTGAACGACCTTTCGCGTGTGATCCACGAGGCGTTCTACGTCGCGACCACCGGCCGCCCCGGGCCGGTGGTTGTCGACATCCCGAAGGACGTCCAATTCGCCACCGGCACCTATAAGAATCCGCAGGAGGCCCGTCGCGGGCATAGCGGCTACCACCCGGCAGGGAAGGGATCGGCGGACGCCGTCCGCCGCGCGGTCGCGCTGATGGCGGCAGCAAAACGCCCCGTGCTCTACACCGGCGGCGGCATCATCAATTCCGGACCGCGGGCGAGCCAGCTTCTCCGCGAGCTGGTGGCGGCGACCGGCTTCCCCATCACCTCGACGCTGCTCGGGCTCGGCGCCTATCCCGCTTCGGGCGAGAACTGGCTCGGCATGCTCGGCATGCACGGCACCTACGAAGCCAACATGGCGATGCACGATTGCGATCTCATGATCTGCATCGGCGCGCGCTTCGACGACCGCATCACCGGGCGGATCGATTCCTTCTCGCCTGGCTCGCGCAAGATCCACGTCGATGTGGACGCCTCCTCCATCAACAAGAACATCCGCGTCGACGTGCCGATCGTCGGCGACGCGACGCAGGTCATGGAGGACATGCTGATCGTCTGGCGGAAAGAAGTCGGCAAGCCGAAGAAGGCGGCGATCGCCGATTGGTGGGCGCAGATCACCCGCTGGCGCACGCGCAACTCGCTCGCCTACCGGCCGTCGAGGGACGTGATCATGCCGCAATACGCGATCCAGCGTCTCTACGCGGCGACCAAGGACATGGATGTCTACATCACCACTGAGGTCGGCCAGCACCAGATGTGGGCGGCGCAGTTCTACGGCTTCGAACAGCCGAACCGCTGGATGACCTCGGGCGGCTTAGGCACCATGGGCTATGGCCTGCCGGCGGCGGTCGGCGTGCAGGTCGCGCATCCGAAAAGCCTCGTCATCGACATTGCCGGCGACGCCTCCGTGCTGATGACGATGCAGGAGATGTCGACCGCCGTGCAGCATGAGCTGCCGGTCAAGATTTTCGTGATCAACAATCAGTACATGGGGATGGTCAGGCAGTGGCAGCAGCTCCTGCACGGCAACCGCATCTCGCATTCTTACGTCGAGTCGCTGCCGGACTTCGTGAAGCTCGCCGAGGCCTATGGCTGCGTCGGGCTGCGCGCCGAGCGGCCGGGCGACCTCGACGACGCGATCGACGAGATGATCCGCGTGAAGCGGCCCGTCATCTTCGACTGCCGCGTGGCGAACCTGGAAAACTGCTTTCCCATGATTCCCTCCGGCCGGGCGCACAACGAGATGATCCTCCCGGCGGAAGCGAGCGAGGAGAGCGTCGAGGCCGCCGTCACGGAAGGCGGGAGAGTCATGGTGTGACCTTCCGGCGGCAGGCTCGCCGGATCGCTGCCCTTCCGGGCCAGTTCGCCGCCATCGCCAGGCATCCGCTGAACCGCGCCGAGCCGTTTCGGGCGCTCTGGCGATGGCTGCGGTGGCAGGTTCTGAGCCGCGCGCTCGGCCCGCAAATCGTCCCCTTCGTCGGGGACACGGTGCTCTACGGCGAGTCCGGTTTGGCGGGGGTGACCGGCAACGTCTATTACGGTCTCGCCGAGTACGAGGACATGCTGTTCGTGCTCCGGCTGCTCCGGCCGGGCGACCTTTTCGTGGATGTCGGCGCGAATGTCGGAAGCTACACGGTCCTTGCGTCGGGCGTGGCCGGCTCGCGCACACATGCGTTCGAACCGATCGAGCGGGCGTTCGATGTGCTTGGCAGGAACGTGCGGGTGAACGGCATCGAGCAACTTGTGACGCTGCATCGCGCCGCCGTCGGGAGCCGGAAAGGTACAGTCGTGATGTCGACCGAGCACGACACGATGAACAAGGTGCTCGACGGGGAGTCGCCGGGAGTGACGGTTCCGCTCGTCGCGCTCTCCGATACGATGGCCGGTCTTGAACCGGTTCTGATCAAGATTGATGTCGAGGGCTATGAAGCGGAGGTGCTTGCCGGGGCCGAGAAGGTGCTGAGG
>JBOHKB010000092.1:0-5684 GCA_050728815.1 Propylenella sp. | reverse complement strand
GTCTGGCCGGCGGCGATGCGCACGGAGGCTTCCACCCGCGCGCCGTCGAGGCGCACCTGGCCGGAGCGCAGCAGCTTTTGCAGATGGCCGAAGCCGAGGCCGGGATAGTGCAGCTTGAACCAGCGGTCGAGCCGCATTCCCGCTTCATCGCGGTCGACCGTCTTCGTCTCGACACCCGGGCCGGATTTGCCGGCCCACAACGTCGGGTCGTCGCGCGGTTCGGCCCGCGCCGGCGGCATTGACCGTTTCATGCGGTGCACCTACGCTATTTCGAGATGGGGATGGAGTCCCCCGACGACCGCCGAAGAGGCTGATGACTCCTGCTGCGCCGGGCCGAAGGCCCTGCGGCTGCGGGAGGTCGAGTTAGCGCCCCGCCAGCCGGCGGGGTTTTTCGTTGCCCAAGGATACGAGGAGTGGGGCGACGCATGAGCATCGGAACGCGGTCAAGCCGAACACTGCGCGGAATCCCGACCGGCATCTGGGTGCTCGGGCTCGTGTCGCTGCTGATGGACGTCTCCTCCGAGATGATCCACGCGCTGCTGCCGCTCTACCTCGTCGCGGTCCTTGGCGCGTCGGCGCTCACTGTCGGGATCATCGAGGGCATCGCGGAGGCGACCGCCGCCATCACCAAGGTCTTCTCCGGCGCGCTTTCCGACCGGCTCGGCAAGCGAAAGCTCATCGCCGCGACCGGCTACGGGCTCGCCGCCTTCACCAAGCCGGTCTTTCCGCTCGCTTCGTCGGTCGGGTGGCTGGCGGCGGCGCGGTTCATCGATCGCTTCGGCAAGGGCATCCGCGGCGCGCCGCGCGACGCGCTCGTCGCTGACCTCGCCCCCGCGCATCTCCGAGGCGCAAGCTTCGGGCTCAGGCAGGCGCTCGACACCGTCGGCGCCTTCCTCGGGCCGCTGCTCGCGATCGCGCTGATGTGGCTCACCGCCGACAGCTTCACTTTCGTGTTCTGGGCGGCCGTGATCCCCGCCTTCCTCGCCTTCGGGCTGATCTCGCTCGGCGTCGAGGAGCCGGAAAGGCCGGCGGAAGCGAGAGCCGTCCGTGCGCCGCTCAGCGTTTCCGGGCTGCGGCGGTTCCGCAGCGACTATTGGCTGGTGGTCGCGATCGCCGCGGTGTTCACGCTCGCGCGGTTCAGCGAGGCGTTCCTGCTCTTGAAGTCGCAGTCGGTGGGGCTGCCGATCACGCTCGTCCCGATCATCATGGTGGTGATGAACATCGCCTATTCGCTGTCGGCCTACCCGGCCGGCATTCTGTCCGACCGCGTCGATCGAATGACGGTGCTCTTCATCGGCCTCCTGCTCCTCGTCGCCGCGGACCTCGGGCTTGCCTTCTCGTCCGGAGTCGCTGGCGTTCTGGGCGGCGTGGTCCTGTGGGGACTGCACATGGGCTTCACCCAGGGCCTGCTCGCGGCGCTCGTCGCCGACACCGCGCCGCCGGAGTTGCGCGGCACGGCGTTCGGCATTCTCAACCTCGTGAGCGGAGCAGCCCTCCTCGCGGCAAGCGTCATCGCCGGCGCCTTGTGGGACTTGACGGGACCCGCCGGAACTTTCACCGCCGGTGCCGCTTTCGCCGCGCTCGCCTTCCTCGGACTTCTAGCGATTCGCGGCCGGCTTTCGCCGGTGGGCGAAGCAGCCGGCCGATCCCGGATTCGCCGCTGAAACAACAATACGGATGAAGGAACGATCATGACGGGCGTCTGGATTCTCGCCGCGCTGTGGTTCGCGCTTGCGCTCTTCGCAAGCCTTTGCGCCACGTACCTGCGCATCTCGACGGCGCTCGCCGAGATCATCGTCGGCATCGGAGCGCAGTGGATCCTCGGCCTTATCTTCGGCGCAGCCGTGCTTGGCGCGGACGAGCCCTGGATCAAGTTCCTCGCCGGCGCCGGCGCGATCATGCTGACCTTCCTCGCCGGCGCCGAGCTCGACCCGGTGGTGTTCCGCCAGAAATGGAAGGAGGCGACGGCCGTCGGCCTCGCGAGCTTCCTTCTGCCGTTTCTCGGCTGCGCGGCCGCTGCCTATTATCTGCTCGGCTGGGACGTGCGGGCGAGCTGGCTCGGCGGGATCGCCATGTCGACGACCTCAGTCGCCGTCGTCTACGCGGTCATGCTCGAATACGGCTTCAACCGCACGACCTACGGCAAAACGATTCTCGCCGCCTGCTTCATAACCGACCTCGGCACCGTGCTTGCGCTCGGCTTCATCTTCGCGCCATTCGACACGAAGACATTCGCGTTCGCCGGACTGGCGATCGTGATCTTCGCGGCCATCACCTGGCTGACGCCGCATCTGTTCAAACGCCACGGCGACAAGCCGTCCGAGCTCGAGGCGAAATACCTGCTGCTCATTCTCTTCGGGCTTGGGGCTCTGGCTACATGGGCGGGAAGCGAAGCGGTGCTGCCTGCCTACGTGCTCGGCATGCTGCTTGCCGGTTCGGTCGGGCGCGACCACGCGCTGATCCGCCGGCTGCGCACGCTGACGCTCGGGCTGATGACGCCATTCTACTTCATCCGCGCCGGCTCGTTCGTCGCGATCCCGGCGCTCGTCGCGGCGCCGGGGGCATTCCTGCTGATGCTCGTCGTCAAGGTCGCGACGAAGTGCGTCGGCGTCTACCCGATCGCGCGCGCCTTCGGCTCGCGCAACACCGAGGCGATGTACACGACGCTCTTGATGTCGACCGGGCTTACCTTCGGCACGATCTCGGCGCTCTACGGACTGACCAACGGAATCATCGACCAGTCGCAATATTCCGCCCTGGTCGCCGCTGTGATCGCGAGTGCGGTCGTCCCGACGCTCGTCGCGAACTTCCTCTTCCTGCCGCGCCACCTGCTGCCGAAGCCCGCGCCCGTCGTGCCGGAGGATGTGTAGCCGCGCGCTGTCAGATCAGCCCGGCCGCGCCAAGCGCTGCCCCCAGCGCCAGAAAGAGGAGCGGGTGGACGCGGGTCAAAAAGACCGCCGCCGCCGTGCCGAGCGTCAGGAGCGCCGCGACCGAGCCGGTATCGGCGGCGCGAGCACCAGCACGACGGCCGGCAGCGAGAAGCGGAAGACCGCGACCCCGATGAATGTTGCCGCCGCGAAGCCGAGCGCCACGAAGGCGCTGCGCTGGAGGAGCGGCTCCGCCATCTTTGCCGCCATCGCAAGGATCAGCCCAGCCGCGGCAGCGGCAATTCCGGCCAGCGCGCCCTGCACCTCAGGAAGCCCGCCGTAGCGGAGATAGAGCGAGCCGAGGAGAAGCACGACCACGACCGGCGCGGCCATCAGCCCGGTCACCGACACGATCGCGCCGGGGAGACCGCGCATCCGCTGCCCCACCACGATCGCGAGGTTGATGATGTTGCCGCCCGGCAGGAACTGGCAGAGCGACAGAAGCTCGGCGAATTCGTCGTCGCTCAACCAGGCCCGCCGCTCGACCAGCATGCGGCGCGCCCACGGCAGCACGCCGCCGAAGCCCATGATGGCGATGCCGGAAAAGCCGAGGAAGAGGTCGAGAAGGCCGGGTGTGGCTGCGCTCCCGGGCTCGCGGTCTGCGGGCTGCTGCATGCTCAATCGAACGTCGGCACGGCGCGGAGCATGGCGATGTAATCGGCGGGGAGACCATGGGCGGTCGCGCCATCGATGAGCTGCTTCAAATATCGGGCGGAGGTCGGCCCCGGTTCGCGGCGCGACGGATCGGGTACGGCTATGTAGGCGCGTGCGGCGACGGCCACGGCATCGCAGAGCACGTCGACCCGGATGAGGTCGTAGCGGTTGTCCGCATGGCCTTCGCGGATGTGCCCTTCGTAGGGATGGAGAGCGGTCCAGTCCTCGGCCGTCATGTCGTAGAGCACGCCCCAAACGCTCGCGCCGGAACAAGCTTCGATGCTCGCGACCGCATAGCCGCGGCGCGGCGACCAACGCGGGAAGCCGAGCCGGTAGTCGGCGAGGAACCCGACGCCGCGCGCCCGCGAGCCGCCGCAGCGCTCCCGCATCTGCGCCGGGTCCATGTTGGAGCCGTAGGCGAAATAGATCATCGCTTGCCGCGCTTGCCTCGCAGCCGCTCCCATTCAGCCATGCGTTCGGCGATGCGCTTTTCCACACCGCGATCGGTCGGGCGGTAGAACTCCTCGCGCCGCATGCCGTCGGGAAAATAGTTCTGGCCGGAGAAGGCCTCCTCGGCGTCGTGGTCGTATTCGTAGCCAGCGGCGTAGCCCTCGCGCTTCATGAGCTTCGTCGGTGCATTCAGGATGTGCTTCGGCGGCGGCAACGAGCCGCCCTCTTTCGCCGCCCGCTTCGCCGCGCCAAAAGCCTTGTAGAGCGCGTTCGATTTCGGTGCGACCGCGAGGTAGACCGTCGCCTCGGCAAGCGCCAGCTCGCCCTCCGGCGTGCCGAGCATGTGGTAGGCGTCCTTCGCGGCGTTGGCGACGGCAAGCGCCTGGGGGTCGGCGAGCCCGATATCCTCGGACGCCATGCGGATCAGGCGGCGGGCGAGATACATCGGGTCCTCGCCAGCGTCGAGCATGCGGGCGAGATAGTAGAGCGACGCCTGCGGGTCCGAGCCGCGCACGGATTTGTGCAGCGCCGAGATCAGGTTGTAGTGGCCGTCCTGCGAGTTGTCGTAGATCGGCGCGCGCCGCTGCAGGATCTCCTGCAGCCGCTCCGCATCGAAAATCTCGTCCCTCCGTGCGGCGCGCCAGACTTCTTCGGCGAGCGACAGCACGGCCCGGCCGTCGCCGTCCGCCATCCGGATCAGGACGCCGCGCGCCTCTTCGTCGAGCGGCAGCGGTCCTTCCGCTTCCTCGGCGCGCTTCAGGAGCGTCTCGAGCGCGTCGGCCGACAGCGGCCTGAAGACGAGCACGGTGGCGCGCGAAAGAAGCGCGGCGTTCAGCTCGAAGGAGGGGTTCTCGGTCGTGGCGCCGACCAGCGTCACGGTCCCGTCCTCCATGACCGGCAGGAAGGAATCCTGCTGCGCGCGGTTGAAGCGGTGGATCTCGTCGACGAAGAGGAGCGTCCCCTCCCCTACCTGGCGGCGGGCGCGCGCCTCGTCGAAGATGCGCTTCAGCTCGGCGACGCCGGAATGGATCGCCGATATCTGCAGGAAATGGAGGTCGGTCTCCTCGGCGAGCAGCCGCGCGACCGTGGTCTTGCCGGTCCCGGGCGGCCCCCAAAAGACGAGCGAGCCGACGCTCCGCGTCTTCAGCATGCGGGTGAGCGTGCCTTCCGGGCCGAGCAGGTGGTCCTGACCCGCCACCTCCGCCAGCCGCTTCGGCCTGAGCCGGTCGGCCAAGGGGCGCGGCGCCCGGTCGGACAGCCCCGCCGCCTCGAAGAGGTTGGTCATCCCCCGATCACGATGCTCGACATCCGCCCGCCGCGGTTGAAGCTGATGCGCCACAAGCGGCTGTTGCTCTCGACGAGAGCGGTCAGCTGCTCGGCGGTCTGAATGTCCTCGCCCTGCGCGCTGACGACTACGTCGCCGGGAAGGAAGAAACGCGCGGCAGGCGAATTCGGCTCGATGTCGACGACAACTGCGCCGCGTTCGACGCCACGAAGCCGCATGCGGTCGATAATCGTCGCCGAAAGATCGGCGACGACCGCACCGGTAAGCGGGCTCCGCCCGCCGAGCAGCGTCAGGTCGGCCTCGTCGAGTTGCGGCTCCGCCTCCGGCACGACATTCACCTCGACCGTCGAGCCTTCGCGCCACAGCGC
>JBOHKB010000091.1:0-4816 GCA_050728815.1 Propylenella sp. | reverse complement strand
GGCGCGACGCCGCCTCGTCGACGAGGTCGATCGCCTTGTCGGGCAGGAAGCGGTCGGTGATGTAGCGGTTGCCGAGCGTCGCGGCCGACACGAGTGCCGAATCCGAGATGCGCACCTTGTGGTGCTGCTCGTATTTTTCCTTGAGGCCGCGCAGGATGGAGATCGTGTCCTCCACGCTGGGCTCATTGACGAAGACCGGCTGGAAGCGCCGGGCAAGAGCCGCATCCTTCTCGACATGCTTGCGGTATTCGTCGAGCGTGGTGGCGCCGACACAGTGCAGCTCGCCGCGCGCCAGCGCCGGCTTCAGGAGGTTCGAGGCGTCCATCGCGCCGTCGGCCTTGCCGGCGCCGACCAGCGTGTGCATCTCGTCGATGAAGAGGATGACGCCGCCGGCGGCGGCCGTCACTTCGGACAGCACCGCCTTCAGCCGCTCCTCGAACTCGCCGCGGTATTTCGCGCCCGCCACCAGCGCGCCCATGTCGAGCGCGAGCAGCTTCTTGTCCTTCAGGCTTTCGGGAACATCGCCGTTGACGATGCGGAGCGCCAATCCTTCCGCGATCGCAGTCTTGCCGACGCCCGGCTCGCCGATCAGCACCGGGTTGTTCTTGGTGCGGCGCGACAGCACCTGGATGGTGCGGCGGATCTCCTCGTCGCGGCCGATCACCGGATCGAGCTTTCCCTCGCGCGCCTCCTCGGTCAGGTCGCGCGCATATTTCTTCAGTGCGTCGTAGCCGGATTCAGCCGACGCGGTGTCGGCGGTGCGGCCCTTGCGGATGTCGTTGATCGCCTGGTTCAGCCCGGTCGGCGTCACGCCGGCGGCGGCGAGAATCTTGGAAGTCGCCGCCTCCTTCTCCATGGCGAGCGCGAGCAGCAGCC
Source organism: Propylenella sp. (assembly GCA_050728815.1). Lineage (GTDB taxonomy): Bacteria > Pseudomonadota > Alphaproteobacteria > Rhizobiales > Afifellaceae > DASWJZ01. The sequence goes on along the minus strand of JBOHKB010000091.1, from coordinate 3,940 downwards.
GCTCGACCGTGATGTAGGAATCGCCCGCCTTCTCGGCGAGCTGCTCGGCGGTGGCGAACACCTTGGCGAGCGGCTGCGCGAGATAGAGCTGGCCGGAGCCGCCCGACACTTTCGGCATCTTGGCGAGCGCCGCTTCGGTCGCGAGCAGCGCGTCCTTGGCGCGGCCGCCGGCGCGCTCGACCAGCCCCGCCGCCATGCCCTCGCGGTCGTCGAGCAGGACTTTTAGGAGATGCTCGGGCGTGAACTGCTGGTGCCCCTGCCCAAGCGCGTAGGTCTGCGCGAACTGGACGAAACCCTGCGCCCGCTCGGTGTATTTCTCGAAGTCCATGCGTCACCCCTTCAAGCCCGCAATCCTGCGACCCGAAGCGTCGCCGGCGCGGCCAAAACGCTGATGATCCGGCCCCCGGAGGCAGCCATTCCCGCTCATATGGTGTGGTCCGTTTGACACGCAATGGTCCCTCTCAGAGCGCAATGGTTCGCTCCGGCGGGCGGTTGACATCGGGGCCGCGCCCAGCCGAAGCAGCGGCATGCCTACCATCGCCGCGCTCTACCGCTATCCCGTGAAGGGTTTTTCGCCCGAACCGCTCGAGCGGGCCGAAATTCCTGCTGGCGGCACGATGCCTTTCGACCGGGCCTTCGCGGTCGAGAACGGGCCGAGCGGCTTCGATCCGAACGCGCCTGCCTACTACCCGAAGATCAGCTTCCTCATGCTGATGCGGAACGAGCGCGTCGCCGAATTCGCCACGCGCTTCGACGAGACGACCGGTGAGTTCCGCATCCTCAAGGGCGGCGAGCTTCAGGTGGCGGGGTCGCTTCTCACCGAAGCCGGGCGCTCGCGGATCGAGGCATGGCTCGCGGAGAATTTCCGCCGCGAGCTGCGCGGTCCGCCGCGCATCCTCTCGGCGCCGGGCCATTCCTTCTCCGACAAGGCCGCGAAGGTGCTGCACCTCGTCAATCTGGAGAGCGTGCGCGCCCTAAGCGAGGGGCTCGGGGAGCCGGTCGATCCGCTGCGCTTTCGGCCGAACATCGTCATCGACGGCGCGCCGGCCTGGAGCGAGCTTGATTGGGCGGAAGGAACGGAGGTCCGGCTGCCCGGCATCCTGTTGTCGATGGCGGATCGCACCTCGCGATGCGCGGCGACCAATGTCGATCCGAAGACCGGCCGCCGCGACCTGCAAATTCCGCGGGCGCTCACTACGAACTTCGAGCACGCCGATTTCGGTATCTATCTCGTCGCCAGCACTTCGGGCGCGATTAGCGTGGGAGACGAGGCGACGATCGCCGGTGACTGGGGTCAGGACCACGAGCTGACCGAAACCGTCAGCTGACCGCTCCGCGCCCCCACAGCGGACATGGGCACCGGCTATATGGTTGACCGCTATGCGCCACAACCGGACATCTGATCAGCCCTTTGCGCGTTGTGACGAGCTGAAACTAAGATCCCGAGAGCGCTCCGCACCTGTACGCTCTTTCAGGCGCTGGAGGCCGACGGAAATCAACGCATCGACCATATCACCATCTTGCCGACGCATGCCTTCCGAGCATCACATCTGAGATAGCGGCCGGCAAGCAGTAAGGACCATGGATGCCTCGATATTGTTTCGCTTTTGACGAGGACGAGTTGGAGTCTGACAGCCTTGAAGACGCCGACCTGGACGCTTTCCGAGCTGCGCAAAGGAGAATTGGGTGGCCAACCGTACCATCAGCGCTACGCGACCAGCGCTCTCGGTGTCGGCGCGCGGGGTCTCCCGCCGACAACCCTGTAGGCTTCCGGATCGTTGCGGAAGGCGTTGTGATCGTGAGCGATGGCGCCCGGCGGCAGCGCATCCCACAGGCGGCCCATCCTTGCACGCATGTAGTGAACGTAGAATTTCGGGAGCTGGCTGCTCCTTCCTTCGAGGAACGGCCGCATCTTCGCATCGCTGTCGAGCAGCGCATGGATGCGCGAATGATAATTGCTGCGCTTGTAAGCGGCACGCCCTCGGATCAGGTTCACGCGTGCTATCATGCCGCCGCGATTGGCGACAAAGCGTCGCCACATACGCGCACCGCGAAAGGCGTAGCGGATCAGGTCTGCGGTGAGCCGGTAGAAATCCTGCCATTCGTAATTCAGCGGCCTCACGTTCATGGCATGGTTGCTGTCCAGGAAGAAGAACGGGAATGGCAAGACCCTGTCGGTTCGTTGCAGCTCGAGGTTGAGCGCCGCGGCGCGGCCATAGGCGGTGAACAGGTTGAAAGCCGGGAAGGCGCCGGGGACCAGGTCGACAAAGCGCTTGGTCAACTCGAATGATTCGCTGCCACGGTCGCCATCGAGCCCCAACACGAAGTTGGTCTGTACGTAGGGGATGTAGCGGAGCACCATGTTGACGTGCTCGGAGACCTGCTGGACCTTGTCCATGCCAGTGGCGCGGCCGGTCTTCGATTTGGCGCCGTGCTCGAACCAGGACTCGATCCCGGGCAACATCCCGATAAAACCGTTCGCCTTGAGACGCTTCAGGCGCTCCTCCGATAGGAGCGACAAGCTGCTTTCCGCACCGAAGCGAATAGAACCCCCAGGGGCCGCGTCCTCGATCGCTTCCATGTAGTCGTTGAAGCGCACGCCGAAATTCGGATCGTGCCAGCCGACGATTGGGCGCCTCCGTTTCGTGAGCAGGAAACGGAGATCCTCGCGCAGCTGGTCGTAGGGAAGCGGCTGATAATCCACTGCGGCGTCGATGCAGAAGCTGCAGGTGTAGGGGCAGCCCGTGCTGCCGATCATCGGGACAATCTTGAGGAACGGCTCCTTGGCATTGGTCGACGTTATGAATCGCCAGCGCGCCGCCACCCCGGGCAAGCTGGACGGCTGGTGCGCTGCGCTCATCCACCGCCCGAACTTCGGCCGCGGCGAAAGCTCGCGCAGCACCTCGTCGATTGTGTCCTTGTCGGTCAATCCAAGCACGTAGTCGAAGTATTTCAGCGCATCCTCAGGATAGCACCGGGCATGGGGTCCGCCGAGAACGGCAATGATGCCGCGTCTCCGGTAGAGATTGGCGATCGCGTAGGCCGTTAGCGCGGAACGGGTGAAGGCCTGGATGAAGAGGACATCCGCGTCGTGCGCCAACAGCGCGTCGAGGTCCTCGAAACCGGTATAGCAGACATAGGTGACGTCGTGCCCGAGCTCCTCGCACCAGGCGGCGACCGCCTGTGGCATCAAGCTGGCGAAATTTGGATTCATCACGCGCGAATAAAAGCTCTTGGCGGGAGCCCTCGTCGCCAAGTCGAGTACGAGTACGCGCTTGTGGTCCACGCTCCTGCTTATCCCCCGAGAATGCCAGCCAATACTGCCGCAACACCGGCCGCATGACAAGGAAGGCGGCTAAGCTGCAGCCAGTCGGCCATAGGCCACGATCCGTCTGGCCCGACGCCGAATTCCGGCTCTGGTGCGCTCCATCGACTTCGCAGGCTCATGGTGTCAGCCTGCCCGCACTCGTTGTTGTCGCTCCGGTTGAATAGAACGGAACTCCGCGGAAACGCACTCGGCCTACCGCGATCCAGAGGGGGACTTCGTCGAGCTGCCGGCTGACGTTTTCGGCGACTGGTCGCTGTCGAGCGCCCACATGCAGACATCACCGGAGTCGAGGCCAATCCGATTGGGACTTTCTTTGGCCCGGCTTGCCTCTACGAGGCGTTCCGTTCAGGCCGACCGTTCATTGACTTGCATCGTGAAGTGATGGCGGGCGCATATCAGCCCGATACTCTTCCATGCACGGCGTTGACTTATGTGGAGAGTAACGCGGATCGCAGGAAGCGCTGCAACGACGGGAGGTCGGCTGAGGGTCTTGGCCGTGTCAAAACGCCTGGGGACTGAGGTGGATGAGTGGACGGGAGCGCAGAATCCACGTCAGTTCTTTGTCGCCACCCATGTGGCTGTTGATGGGCTCAGCGGCCCGCGGGAGGCACC
>JBOHKB010000090.1:0-12880 GCA_050728815.1 Propylenella sp. | reverse complement strand
CGAGATGCCTGCAATATCGATGACCTCGGTGCCGTCGAGGCGCAGCGAGTCGGCATTCACACCCGGCGGGAATTCGAGCGGCAGGATGCCCATGCCCACCAGATTGGACCGATGGATGCGCTCGATGCTCTCGGCGATGATAACCCGCACGCCGAGCGCGGCCGGTCCTTTTGCCGCCCAATCGCGCGACGATCCGCTGCCGTATTCCTTGCCGGCGAAGATGACGAGCGGCACGCCCTCCCGCTGGTAACGCACGGCGGCATCGTAGATCGGCATCCGGTCGCCGGAAGGCTGGTGCACGGTGACGCCGCCCTCCATGCCTGACACCATCTGGTTCTTGATGCGGATGTTGGCGAAGGTGCCGCGCATCATCACTTCATGGTTGCCGCGCCGCGCGCCGTAGGAATTGAAGTCGATCGGCCGCACCTGGTGCGAGACGAGGTAATCCCCCGCCGGGCCGTCGCGCTTGATCGAGCCGGCCGGGGAGATGTGGTCGGTCGTGATGGAGTCGAGAAAGAGGCCGAGGATGCGCGCGTTGACGATGTCGGCGGGCGGATCGGGTTCCGGCTTCATGCCGGTGAAGTAGGGCGGATTCTGCACGTAGGTGGAGCCGTCCGACCATTTGTAGGTGAGGCCGCCTTCGACGCGGATGCGGCGCCAGCGGTCGTCGCCGCGGAACACGTCGCCATAGCGCTTGCGGAACATCTCGCGCGAGATGACCTGCCGGATGATCGCCGCGATTTCCGCCGAGCTCGGCCACAGGTCCTTCAGGTAGACCGGCTTGCCGTCCCTGTCCCGGCCAAGTGGCTCGCGCGTGATGTCGACGCGGAGAGACCCGGCGAGTGCGTAAGCGACGACGAGCGGCGGCGAGGCGAGGTAGTTCGCCCGGACGTCGGGATTGACGCGCCCCTCGAAGTTGCGGTTGCCGGAGAGCACCGAGCACGCAACGAGGTCGTTGTCGCTGATCGCCTTGGAGATCGCCTCGGGCAGCGGTCCGGAATTGCCGATGCATGTCGTGCAGCCGTAGCCGACGAGACCGAAGCCGAGCGCATCGAGGTGCTCCTGCAGCCCGGACTTGGCGAGGTAGTCCGTCACCACCTGCGAGCCCGGCGCGAGCGACGTCTTCACCCACGGCTTCGGCTTCAGCCCCTTCTCGTGCGCCTTCTTGGCCAAAAGCCCGGCGCCGATCAGCACGCTCGGGTTCGACGTGTTCGTGCACGACGTTATCGCCGCGATCACCACGTCGCCGTCGGCGATCTCGAAATCCGCGCCGTCCACCGGGCAGCCGCCGAGCTTGTGGCCGTCGGCGTTGGTGTCGGCCCCCGTCGCGCCTTCATCGACGTAGCGGGACTCGCCGCGCGACTCGGCTGGAGCTGTCGGGTCCTTGCGACCGCCGCGGATCTCGGCGAGCGCCTTCTTAAACTCGGGCGCGGCCCGGTCGAGGGGGACGCGGTCCTGCGGGCGCTTCGGGCCGGCGAGCGACGGCACCACAGTGCCGAGGTCAAGGTCCAGCGTGTCGGTGAAATAGGGATCATCGGGAATGTCGTCCCGCCGCCACATGCCCTGCGCCTTGGCATAGGCCTCGACAAGCGCCACGCGATCAGGATCGCGCCCCGTCGCGGTGAGGTAGGCGACCGTATCGTTGTCGATCGGGAAGAAGCCGCAGGTCGCGCCATATTCCGGCGCCATGTTGGCGATCGTCGCCTGATCCTCGAGCGACAGGTGCGACAGGCCCGGGCCGTAGAACTCGACGAATTTTCCCACGACGCCCTTCGCCCGCAGCATCTCGGTGACGGTCAGCACCAGGTCGGTGGCAGTCGTGCCCTCGGGGAGCTTTCCGGTGAAGCGAAAGCCGACCACCTCCGGAATGAGCATGGAGATCGGCTGGCCGAGCATCGCGGCCTCGGCCTCGATGCCGCCGACGCCCCAGCCGAGCACGGAGAGCCCGTTCACCATGGTGGTGTGGGAATCGGTTCCGACCAGCGTGTCGGGAAAGGCGTAGGTCACGCGGGCGCCGTTCTCGCGCTCCTCGCGCGTCCATACTGTCTGCGCCAGGTATTCGAGGTTCACCTGGTGGCAGATGCCGGTGCCGGGCGGCACGACGCGAAAATTCTCGAAGGCTTCCTGGCCCCAGCGGAGGAACGTGTAACGCTCGCCGTTCCGTTCGTACTCCATTTCCACGTTTCGCTCGAACGCGTTGGGCGAAGCGAAGAAGTCGACCATGACGGAGTGGTCGATGACGAGGTCGACCGGCACCAGCGGGTTGATACGCTTGGGGTCGGCGCCGAGATGCGCTGTCGCGTCGCGCATCGCGGCGAGGTCGACGACCGCCGGCACGCCGGTGAAATCCTGCATCAGCACGCGCGCGGGACGGTAGGCGATCTCCCGCTGCGACGTGCGCTTCTCCAGCCAAGCGGCGACGGCGCGGATGTCGTCGGCGGTCACGCTCTGCCCATCCTCGAAGCGGAGAAGGTTTTCGAGCAGCACCTTTAGCGAGAAGGGGAGGCGGGAGATGCCCGCGAGGCCGTTCTTCTCCGCCTCAGGAAGCGAGAAGTAGACGTAGCTCTTGCCGCCGACATCGAGCGTGCTGCGGCATTTGAAGCTGTCGAGCGATAGGGTAGTCACGGGCGGGCTCCTTCAGCGTTCGTCTGCCTTGTCGGACGACCGGGCGACATGCGCTGGCGTCAAGACGACTTTCGGCGAACCCGGCGGGAAGGAGCGCCTGTCGAGCCGGTTCGCAGCGCATATAGGGCATTCCGCAAGCAGAGGCCAGAGTCTGAGCCGCATAATGGGGGCTTTGCCGTTGGAGAAAGCGAAGACATTCGCCCCGATCGTGCTCGAAGCGCGGGACCTTTCCTGCTCGCGCGGCGGCCGGCCGGTCTTTGACGGAATCTCCTTCCGCGTCGCACGCGGGGAGCTCTTGGCGGTAACCGGGCCGAACGGTGCGGGGAAATCCAGCCTGCTTCGTCTTATTGCGGGCTTGCTCCGGCCGGATTCGGGCAGCATCGCATGCGAGGGACAGGCCGACGATGAGCCGGTCACGCACTATCTCGGTCACGCCGATGCGCTGAAACCGGCGCTGACGCTTGCCGAAACGCTGCGGTTCTGGGGCGTCCTCTATCGGCCGGGCGGAGTTGTCGTGGAGACCGATAGGGACGAAGCCGCTGAACGCGTCGGGCTCGGCCATGCGCTTCGCCTGCCCGTTGGCGTGCTCTCGGCCGGCCAGCGCCGACGCGCGGCGCTTGCGCGGCTTATTCTCGCCCCGCGCCCGCTGTGGCTGCTCGACGAACCCTCTGCCTCGCTCGACAGTGACGGCGAGGAACTGCTTGCGCGCCTGATGCGCGATCACATCGGCCATGGCGGATTGATCGTGGCGGCGACGCATCAGGCGCTCCCGATCGCGCCCGACTCCGTTTTGAAGCTTGGCGCAGGATGAGCGCGTTTGCCGCCATCGCCGGCCAGACGCTGCGGCTGTCGTTCCGCGCCGGAGGCGGCGCCGTCGTTGCGCTCATTTTTTTTCTCGCGGTCGTCGCCGTCGTCCCCTTCGGTGTCGGCCCGGACCTTCGTCTCCTTGCGCGCATCGGTCCCGCAATCCTCTGGATCGCGGCGCTGCTCGCCTCGCTGCTTGGGCTTGACCGGCTCTTCAGCGCCGACCGCGAGGACGGCACGCTCGACCTGATCGTCGTCTCCGGCGAACCGCTCGTGATCTATGCGCTCGGCCGCGCCGCCGGGCATTGGCTGGCGAGCGGGCTGCCGATCGTGATCGCCGCGCCGGTTTTGGGCCTGCTCCTCAACCTCGAGCCCTTGGCGATGGGGGCGGTGCTGCTGACGCTCCTCGTCGGCACACCGGCGCTGACCCTGGTCGGCATGGTGGGAGCGGCGCTGACCGCCGGCCTCGCACGCGGCGGGCTTTTGATCGCGGTGCTCGTCCTGCCGCTCACCGTGCCGGTGCTGATCTTCGGCGTGTCCGCCACATTGGGCGCAGTATCCGATCCCGAGCCGTTCCTCTCGCCATTCCTGTTGCTTTGCGCCGGCACGCTCGCCGCGCTCGCGCTCGCGCCTTTCGCGGCGGCCGCGGCGCTCCGGCTCGCCTTGGAGTGATTACCCTCTCCCAACTGCCGCATTGCAGCCCGTCTGCCTCGGCAATAGGTTCCGCCCATGCCGAGCGTCGCCTCACTCGCCAACCCGACCCGCTTTCTTGCGCTGTCCGCGCGGCTCCTGCCGTGGTTTGCCGGTGCGGCGATCACTCTTCTCGCCGCCGGGCTCTATATGGCTTTCTTCGTGGCCCCGGCCGACTACCAGCAGGGCGACAGCGTGCGCATCATGTATGTGCACGTCCCTGCGGCGACGCTCGCGATGGGCTGCTACACGCTGATGGCGATCGCGGCGCTCGGCACGCTGGTCTGGCGGCATCCGCTCGCCGATGTCGCGGCGAAGGCCGCGGCGCCGCTCGGCGCGGGCTTCACCTTTCTCGGCCTCGTTACCGGCTCGATCTGGGGGAAGCCGATGTGGGGCGCCTGGTGGGTGTGGGACGCGCGCCTCACCTCGTTCCTCGTGCTGCTCCTCATGTATCTCGGGTTGATTGCGCTGTGGCGTGCGTTCGAGGATCCGGCGCGGGCGGGACGGGTGACGGCGGTCTTGATCCTGGTCGGGTTCGTGAACATCCCAATCATCAAATTTTCTGTCGATTGGTGGAATACGTTGCACCAGCCGGCCAGTATTCTGCGCGTCGGCGGTCCGGCGATCCATCCGTCGCTCTTGTGGCCGCTCGTCGTCATGCTGGCGGCGTTTGCGGCGGTGTTCTCGTCGCTCTGGCTCGCAGCCATGCGCGCGGAAATCTACCGCCGCCGGGTACGCACCGCGGAGCTGGTGGCGGCGCATCCGACGGCGCTGACCCCGCGGCCGGCGTGAGGCAGGGATGACGCATCTCGGCTACATCCTCGCAGCCTATTCGGCTACCGCCATCGTGCTTGCCGCCATGGTGCTTTGGGTCGTCCTCGATCTACACGCCCAGAAGGAAAAGCTGCGGCGGCTGGAGGAAGAGGGCTTGCGCCACCGCCCGGAGGGAGCGCGATGAGCGGCGCGAGCGATGTGACTCCGGCAGCCGCGGGGGCGCAGTCCTCGCGAGGGAAGGCGATCTGGCTGCTGCTGCCGCTTCTCGTGTTCCTGGCGCTCGCGGCGCTCTTCTACTATCGCCTGGGCGCCGGCGATCCGTCGCGTATCCCCTCGGCGCTGTTGAACAAACCGGTGCCCGAGTTCGCGCTGCCGCCGATCGAGGAGGGGAAGGGGACGGGCCTTTCGAGCGCAGACCTTGCCGCCGGCGTTAGCGTGGTGAACGTGTGGGCGTCGTGGTGCGGGCCGTGTCGCGAGGAACACCCGATCCTGATGCAGCTCGCCGCCGACGGGCGCTTTCGGCTCGTGGGGATAAACTACAAGGATGTGCCGGAGAACGCGGTGCGCTTCACGGGCGCGCTCGGAAACCCGTTCGAGCTGACCGGCGCCGACCGCAACGGAACGACGGCGATCGACTGGGGCGTCTACGGCGTGCCGGAGACCTTCATCGTGAAGGACGGCATCATCGTGCACAAATTCGTCGGACCGCTAAGCGAGGATGGGCTCGCAGCCGACTTCATGCCGGCGCTTGAGAAGGCCCTGGTGGATACGGGCGGAAGCTAGCGGACGCTCAGCCCTTTTCCGGCTCGGGCAATGCATGTCGCTGGATGAGCGGCATCTGCGCCATCGTGAAGATGACCGTCAGACCGATGAGGCCGAACGCCTTGAACGTCACCCACACGTCGGTGGAAAAATTCCGCCAGACGATCTCGTTCAGGACGGCCATCGCGAAGAAGAAGACGGCCCAGCGCTGCGTCAGCTTGCGCCAGCCCTCGTCGTCGAGCTTGAAAACGGAATCAAACACATAGCCGAGGAGCGGGCGGCCGAAGAGAAGGCCGCCGGCAAGCCCCGCGCCAAAGAGCGCGTTCACGATCGTCGGCTTCATTTTGATGAAGGTCTCGTCCTGCAGGTAGAGGGTGAGGCCGCCGAAGATCATCACCACGACGCCGGTGACGAGCGGCATGATGGCGAGGCGCCGGGTCAGCGACCAGGAGGCGGCGAGCGCGACGATCGTCGCCACCATGAAGATGCCTGTCGCCCAGAGGAGGCCGAGGAGCGCATATGCAGCGAAGAACACGACGAGCGGGCCAAGCTCCAGCGAAAGCTTAAGAGCGGGGTTGACCTCCGCCCGCTTCGGGTCGTTCGGCGCGGCTTCGAGGATGTCGGTCATGAAGCCCCCGCGATCGCGAGGGCGAAGTCGCGCGCCGAGAAGGGAGCAAGATCCTCGACGCCCTCGCCGACGCCGATGAAATGCACCGGGAGCCCGGTCTTTTCGGCAATGGCGACCAGAATGCCGCCGCGCGCGGTTCCATCGAGCTTGGTCATGACGAGTCCGGTGACGCCTGCCTCATCTCGGAAAACCTCTACCTGATTCAAGGCGTTCTGTCCGGTCGTTGCGTCGAGCGTCAACAAAACCGCGTGAGGCGCGGAGATGTCCTGCTTTTTCACGACGCGCACCACCTTGGCAAGCTCGGCCATCAGCTCGGCCTTGTTCTGCAGGCGGCCAGCGGTGTCGATCATGAGGATGTCGCAGTCGGCGGCCCTCGCCTCGGCCATGGCGTCGAAGGCGAGGCCGGCGGCGTCCGACCCTTGCGCGCGCGCAACGACAGGCGCGCGAACGCGTTCGCCCCAGATCTTCAACTGCTCGATCGCGGCGGCGCGGTAAGTGTCTCCGGCGGCGAGCATCACGCTCTTTCCGGCGGCGCGGAAGCGGTGGGCGAGCTTGCCGATGGTCGTGGTCTTGCCGGTGCCGTTGACGCCGACGACGAGCATGACGAACGGACGGCGGTCCGCGTTGATCTCCAAGGGCTTGGCGACGGGCGTTAGCGCCTTCTCAACTTCGGCGGCCAGAACCTCCCGGACTTCCTCGGGAGTCACGGACTTGTCGAGGCGCTCGCGCGCAAGCGCATCGGCGATGCGGGCGGCGGTAGCGACACCCAAATCCGCTTTGATCAGAAGCTCTTCCAGCTCGTCGAGCGTCGCGCGATCGAGCTTGCGCTTGGTGAAGATCTGCGTGATGCCGGAGGAGAGCGACTGCGAGGAGCGGGAGAGCCCGGCGCGGAGTTTTCCCCACCAGCCGGCGGCCGCCGATTCTTGCGGCTTTTCAGGCTGTTGCGGCTGGGGCTCGGGATCGCCCGGCGGTGCGTCGGCGCCGAACATCCGGCCGAAAAATCCCTTCTTCGCTTCCGCCATCAGGCAGCTTCTCGAATCGCTTGCGCGGTCAATCCGTTATCGCCGAACCCTAGAATCCTCGCTGAGACGATGTCGCCGGGTGCGCCGTGATCGACCGCGGCCGGCAGGTAGTGCTCCGTCCGGCCGCGTCCAGGCTGCTCGACAAGAATTTTGACTGGTTTGCCGGCTTCCGATTCGAGCCGGCGAAGATATGCACTATGGCCCGCACGGCGTAACGTCCTGGCCCGCTCTTGGACCATGTTGCGGGGCACCTCGGGCATCCGCGCGGCAGGCGTTCCCGCGCGCGGCGAGAACGGGAAAATGTGCAGCAGACTCAAGCCGCAAGCCTCGACGAGTGAGAGCGTGTTTTGGAACATCTCCGCCGTTTCGGTCGGGAAACCGGCAATCAAATCGGCGCCCAGGACGATGTCGGGACGGGCGTTGCGGATTTCGTCCGCGAAGCGGATGGCGTCGGCGCGGGAGTGCCGTCGCTTCATGCGCTTCAGGATCATGTCGTCGCCCGACTGCAGCGACAGATGGAGATGCGGCATCAGCCGCTCCTCCTCGGCGACGGCGCGCACGAGTTCCGGGTCCGCCTCGACGGAATCGATCGAGGAGAGGCGGAGGCGCGGAAGCTCCGGCACGTGCCGGAGGATGGCGCGGACGAGCTTTCCGAGGCGAGGGCTCCCCGGCAGGTCGGCGCCATAGGAAGTGAGGTCGACGCCGGTCAGCACCACCTCGCGCAGGCCGCTCTCGGCAAGCCGGCGGACCGAATCGACCACCGCGCCCATCGGCACGGAGCGCGAGAGCCCGCGCCCGTAGGGGATGATGCAGAAGGTGCAGCGATGGTCGCAGCCGTTCTGCACTTCGAGGAAGGCGCGCACGCGGGGGGAGGCGTCGGCGGCGGCGAAGGCGTCGAGCATTTGCGGCGCGTTTTCGCGGACGGCGAAGATGTCGGAGACGCGGATTTTTTCGTGTAGGGCGAGGGCGAGCGCGGGGATTGGGGATTGGGGATTGGGGATCGGCCTCTGCACCGCAGCCCCATTGTCGTCATTGCCGGGCTTGACCCGGCAATCCATTCCGTCCCCACCTAGGACGCCTTCGACCGTTCCGGAATGGATGCCCGGATCAAGTCCGGGCATGACGACATCAGAGTTAGGTGCAGATGCTCGCGCGGTCGAGGAGGGGGCAGCGAGGAGGCGATAGGCCTCTGCCCTCAGCTTCTCCGAGTTGCCGAGCACGAGGTCGACCTCCGGCATCTCGGCGAACGTCGCGGGCTCTATCTGCGCGGCGCAGCCGGAGACGATAATCCTCCGCCCCGGGTGCTCGCGGCGCGCCTTGCGGATCGCCTGGCGCGCCTGGCGCACCGCCTCCGCCGTCACCGCGCAGGTGTTGACCAGGATGGCGTCGGCGAGCCCCGCCTCCGCGGCGCGCGCCTGCATGACGCGCGACTCCGCGGCGTTCAGACGACAGCCGAAGGTGAGGGTGGTCAGGGGCATAGGAGAGATGTAGCCCGGACAGCGACGCAGTCAAATTTCGGGTTAGCCCAACCAACGCCGAATACGAGCTTTCCTTCAAGCTTCCTTAGCCGCTGGCCTTACGGTTAGAACCGCAGAACCCTTAGCCATCGCGCCACATTGAGAAGCGTCACCAGCGCGCTCGCGACATAGGTGAAGGCGGCGGCTCGGAGCACGGATCGGGCGGCGGGCATGTCCTGTGCTGGCAGATAGCGCTCAAGGATCGGCAGCGCACGCTTGAAGCTCGCGTCGAGTTCGGTCGGAAGCGTCACCACGTGAATCACGACGCTCGATGCGAGGATTGCCAGGCCGGCAGCGATCTCGAGGAAGAAGACAGCAGGCGCACGTGTAATCAGGAGAACCAGCGGCGATGCCGCCAGCATGATAGTTCCGACGGTCTCGATGATGGCGGCCTTCCGGATCATCTTCTGTCGCAGCATCAGCGGGCCGTATCCCTCGTGATGCTGGAGTGCGTGGCTCACCTCGTGAGCAGCGACCGCGGCCGCTGTGACTGAACGGCCGCGAAGGTTCGCTTCGGTCAGACGCCCGGCGCGATCCTCCGGGTTGTAGTGGTCACCGCGGTCGGTCCTCTCGACCTTCACGTCTTTCAGCCCAAGCTCGCCAATCAGATGTTCCGCGAGCTCGCCGCCGGTGCCCGGGTAGTCGCTGCGCTCTTTGGCGTGCGCGGCCAAGGTCGAGCGCACCCAAGCCTGCGGGCCGAAGACGAGCGCGACGAAGAGGACGACGCCGAGAATGATGATGAAGACCATGAAGCTGGTATAAGCTCGCGAGGGGACACGTAAAGTCGTGCGTGAGCGACCAGTCCGCGCCAAGGGGACACGTCTCCGCTCGCGAGAACCGAGCGTCGCTATCGCATCCCCATACGGCTGCTTCGAGCCAATCCACTCTTATGGGTAAGGGTTCGCAGAAACGTCGCGCGTAAACGCGCCTGTCTCCGGGTCGAAGGCGCCGGAAAATTCCAGCTCCGCCGGGCCGGTCATTCAGACGTGGTCGCGAGAGTCCCACTCGATCTGAAAATCGCCAGACGTGGCGCGGTGGTCGGAAGGGGCCTCCGTAGATTAGGGTCCGGACTCATTACCGCGTGGCGGTCGCCGGTCGTGCGCCCAGATCGCTGAAGAATCTCAGCAAATAACCATCAGGATCGGCGACCACGAACTGTCGAGCACCCAGTTCCGTCTGGTTCTGCCGATACCAACGCTCTTCGAGCGCGATGCAAATGGTCAAGTTGGACCGCTGAACGTCGGCGTACAGCGCATCGACGTCCGCCACTTGTATTTGCAGGTTCATCCCCCTGCCGAGAGGAAACTCCAGCGGCGCTGTATGGAAGCGTCGGCCGGGACCCGCCGCTGCTTCCAGCATCAGGTGAACGCCCTCGCGAATCAGGTAGGCAAACCCCTCCTCCGGGCGCCTCGCGTGACACCTGAAGCCGAAAACCTCGACATAGACGGCCAGAGACCGCTCGAGGTCGGCAACATCGAGTTCCGGAACCAGGGGCGGAGCGAAGGCCATTCCGCACTATAGCTGCCTGTGGCGCCGGCCCACATGCGGAATCCCCTTTATGAGTCCGGACCCTAATACTTGTAACAAACCCGGCGGCTATCCATATGAAAACTCAGGGAGATGAGACGTCCGCGAGAAAATGGCCATGCGAGCGAACGCCAAATATTCAAGTAAAACTTCCGGCGCTTCCGCATTTTTCTCGCCCTTTTCAAGCCTTCGATACGCCTCGATTTTTGGCGTGTCGGCGTAAGCGGGCGTCTCTCGCCCGCAGAACTTCCTGCCGGCGGAGACCGCGGCGCGATCTCCGCCAATTTTGCCGTGTCTCACGTTCGAGGAGAGTTTGATGCTTGACGTTGGACGGCCGCAGGTGAACGGCGCGCTCCACCTGGGCTCGCGCTACCTGAGCGCGGCGCAGGCCAAATGGGAGCGGCTGACCGCCTCCGACTACGCGGGGATAACGAATGTCGGCGGGCTGATCGCCGCTGTCGTGGAGCGCTACGGCCTGCCGCACGACCAGGCGAGAGTGGACGTCGAGCTCTGGCTGAAGGACGTCGCCTACAACCTTCGCTACTCAGGATGAACGCGCATTCCTACCAACTCGCGCGCATCGATGCGTCGCTGGTGCGCGCTGCAAAGCGCGCCGCGGGGAATGAGGAAAGACCGTGACGCCGCAATTCATGAAAGCGAGATCGACGCCGCGAAGGCCGACGAACTTCGTCTCCGACACGACGCGCGCCTATATCCTGATCGCGGTCACGCTCCTTGGCGTGTTCGGATTGGGGCTGTTCGCGATCGAGAGCGGCGCGGTCGATGTCTTGAACGCCTCCGGCCTGCTGGGCGACCGGTCGTGACCGACCGCGCCGTCGAGCTCGACAAGCACCGCGGCATGGCGGCCCAGAAGGCGACCGAATTGCGCCGGCTGGTGAGCGAGGTCGCCGCGGACCGGGCGAAGCTCAAGGCCCGCCAGGAAGAACTCGAGAAGCATCTGGTCTCAGCGCCCGCCGCGAACTGGTTCGAGGCGGTCGAGAAGGCGCGCTACCTCCTGACGCTCCTCTCCGCCACTTCGGAGGCGCAGGATACGCGGCGCAAGAAGCTCATCGCCGACGTTCTCGACGACTTCGAACGGCTGCTCGGCGAGACGGATACCGTCGTGGTGGACCAAAGCCGCCCAAGCGACTAGTCTCGCTGGGTAATTCATGATTGGTGACGGCAGTAAAATCAAAGAATAATTCCTGCCTGCGATTTGGCGGAGATGAAATATCGTCACTTCTTTCCGCCGCAATTTCAGCCAGCGTTTGCCTTTTTTGAAATAAAGGCGCAGGGTATTCTGGTCGGACAATCCGTATTGGCTGCAGAACCGAGCGCCGGCCCGTATCGATCCCGATAATCACCGATTGGAGGGAGATCACACACATGACATTCGATCAACGCGCGGCAGCGGCCAAGCCCTACATCACCGGTTTTGTCATCGGCGTCATCGCCGCCCCCGTCATCGCCTTCAGCGCCGGCTGGGTCTCGACGAGCGGCGCGCGCACCCAGGCCGTCGAGAACGCGCGCGTGCAGACGCTGGTGAACATCTGCTCTGCCAACGCCGAGCGCATCGCTGCGGCGCAGAACACCGACCTCGCCACGCTGAAGGGCTACAACAACCGCGAAAAGCGCGACGAGCTTGTCGCCGCCGCGCTCGCCGACTTCCAGGTGCCGGACGACATCTCGAAGAAGGTCATGACGGTCTGCAATCAGACGCTGGCGTAGGCGGCGATCCCCGGCGCGAGTCCGGGGCAGGCTCTATTTCTTAAAGGGAAGGCGGGTCGCGCCGGGCGGCCTGCGGTCGCGGCCTACGCTGCCGCGTCTTCGCGGGTGAACGCGCCCGTCTCCGGGTCGAAGGCGCCGGAAAATTCAAGCTCCGCCGGGCCGGTCATCCAGACGTGGTCGCGGGCGTCCCACTCGATCAGGAGATCGCCGCCCGGGAGGGTGACGGTGGCGCTGCGGCCGGTGCGCTTGGTGCGCGCGGCGCACACGAGAGCGGCGCAGGCGGCGGTGCCGCAGGCGCGCGTCAGCCCGACGCCGCGCTCCCAAGTGCGGAGCGTGATCCGGTCAGGCGCGGCGACATGCGCGAGCGAGATGTTGGCGCGCTCGGGGAAGAGCGGGTGGTGCTCGAGCATCGGCCCGAAGCGGGCGAGATCGTGCGCCCACACGTCGTCGACCCAGAAGATCGCGTGCGGATTGCCGATATTGGCGACGGAGGGCGAGTGGAGCACGGGCGCCTCGATCGGCCCGATCTGCAGCTCGACCGCGCGCGTGTCGCGGAATTCTTCCGCGAGCGGGATCTCGCGCCAGCCGAATTTCGGCACGCCCATGTCGACGGAGATGAGGGCGGAGTCGAGCCCCCTGCCACTGTCGTCATGCCCGGACTTGATCCGGGCATCCACTCCGGAACGCGTCGTGGCGGCCTCCGCCGCAACGGAATGGGTTGCCGGGTCAAGCCCGGCAATGACGACATCAGGGGTTTGTGCCTTCGTGACGCCCGCTTGCGCCGCGGGGCGGACGAAGAGGAG
>JBOHKB010000089.1:0-16828 GCA_050728815.1 Propylenella sp. | reverse complement strand
AGGCACGCAGGAAAGAAGGAGGGCTGCGAGCGGTCGGCCCCTTCGACGAAACGACCCATCCGATCCTCCCGCATTCCAACGGGAAAGAATCTAACTGACTCGTCCGTTTTCACACAGCCAGGGTCATAAGCGGACAGCATCGCCGCTCACGTCTCGGCGTTGGGCTTCCATCTCCTCGCCCTTGCCAACAATCTCTCCGCCGCCTTCAGATGCGGGCGGTCGAGCATTTGCCCGTCGAGAGAGGTGACGCCGGCGTCGCCGAAGAGCGAAAACGCCTCCACCACGCGCTCGGCGTGGGCGACCGCCGCCTCGTCCGGCGTGAACGCCTCGTTGATGATCGTCGCCTGGTCGGGGTGGATGGCGAGCTTTGCCGCAAAGCCGTCGCGTGCGGCCACGGCGCATTCGCGCTTCAGCCCGTCGAGGTCGCGGAAGTCGGCGTAGATCGAATCGATCGCGTCGACGCCCGCCGCCGCCGCGCCGAAAAGGCAGAGGCTGCGCGCCATGTCCGCCGGTCCGCTCCAGCCACCGTCGGCGCGGCCGCTGGCGGCGCCGATGTCGGCGGAAAGGTCCTCCACGCCCCAGGCGAGGCCGGCGAGCCGCGGACTCGATTCGGCGTAGGTGCCGAGCTTGAAGATCGCGGCGGCCGATTCGGTCGCGATCGCAAGAATGCGCGTGCTGCCGTCGGCGATGCCGTGCAGCGCCTCACGGACGGCGATCCGCGCGTCGAGCGCCGCGATGTCGCTGCCGCCGGCGGCCTTCGGCAGCATGATGCCGTCGGGCGCGCCGGTCATCACCACGTCGAGGTCGCCGTCGGCAAGCGGCGTGGTAAGCGCGTTGATGCGTACATATAGCTCCGGCGGGTCGGGCAGGTCGTCGTGGTCCTGCAGGAAGGCGAGGACGGAGCGCCGCGCCGCTTCCTTGTTCACCGGCGCGACGGAATCTTCCAGGTCGAGGATCAGCGCGTCGGCGGCGCTGCCGAAGGCCTTGGCGAGCTTCTCCGGCTGGTCGCCCGGAACGAAGAGGAGCGAGCGCAACCTACGTCGCCTTCTTCTTCATGAAGGCTTGGCGCCTGCACGTCGCCACCAGCGTGCCGTCCTGCTTGAAGCATTTGTGCTCGAACTCGACGATGCCGGCGTTCGGCCGCGACTTCGACTCGCGCTTTCCCATTACCTCTGTCGTGACGTGCACGGTGTCGCCCTGGAAGAGCGGGTTCGGGAAGCGCACCTCCGTCATGCCGAGGTTGGCAATGGTGGTGCCGACGGTGATGTCGTTGACGGAGATGCCGACCATCAGCCCGAGCGTGAAATAGGAGTTCATCAGCGGCTGGCCCCACTCCGTCTCCGTCTCGCAATAGTGGCGGTCGATGTGGAGCGGCTGCGGGTTCAGCGTCAGCGTCGAAAAGAGCATGTTGTCCATCTCGGTGACGGTGCGCCGGAGCGGATGGTGGAAAAGCTGCCCCTCCTCAAGCTCGTCGAAATACAGCCCGCCCATAGCCCCCCCTTTTCAACCGGAACTAGACCCCCAAAACACGCACTCGGCAACGATTCGTTAAGCCTGGCTGTGCACCATCCGTTAACTCTGGCGGGGTGCTTTGAAGCGCGATTCATGAGCGCGATCGTTGAACATTTCCTCAACTGGGCGCGGCGCGCGCCGGTTGATCGGCGCGAGGCGGCCGCTGTACAGCTCGCGCGCGCCTACCTCCTCTCGCCGCTTTCGGCTGAAGAGCGCGAGCAGGTCGAGGCGGCAATGACCGTCCTCCTCGACGACAGCGCCATTGAGGTGCGGCTCGCACTCGCCCGTGAGCTGGCGGAGAGCGAGCTTGCGCCGCAGCACCTAGTCCTGTCGCTTGCAGCCGACAAGGATCCGGTCGCCGCGCTGGTCGCGAGGCTTTCTCCCCTTATTCTCGACAGCGAGCTGGTGGACATTGTGGCGATGCGGAGCAGTGCGGTGCAGGTCGCCGTCGCCCGCCGGCCTTTCCTGTCGCGCGCCGTCTCCGCGGCGATCGGCGAGGTCAGCGGGGTCGAGGCCTGCCGGACGCTTATCGAGAACGGCGGGGCGCGCATTCCGCGCTTCACGCTCGACCGCATCGTGGCGCGGCACGGAGATATCCCAGAGATGCGGCTGACGCTGCTCGAGCGGAAGGACCTGCCGCTCGAGGTGCGCGAGGCGCTGCTCGGGCGGCTCGCCGCGGCGCTCCGCGAGCTGATCGTCAGCCACGAATGGCTGGAGGCCGGCCGCGCCGACGCCGTCATCCGCGACGCGAAGGAATGTGCCACGATCGCCGCCTCCTTCGAGGCGCCGGCCGACAACATGCCGGCGCTGATCGCGCAGCTGATCGCCGGGAAGGCGCTGACGCCGGCCTTCCTGATCCGCGCCGTCGCCGCCGGGCAGACGCTGTTCTTCGAGGTCGCGCTCTCCGCGCTCGCCCGCGTGCCGCACGAGCGGGTGAGCTCGCTCATCGCCTCAGGCCGGCGGTCGAATCTCAGGGCGCTCTTGCAACAGGCCCGCCTGCCGGCCCGCACTTTCCCGGCGTTCACCGCTGCCATCGAGGTCATCCGCACCGCCGACTTCCGCGCAGCCGACGGTGACCATCGCCGCGCGACGCAGCTGATCGACGCGATCGTCGAGCGCTACCGGCAGCGGCCGGACCGCGAGCTCGATCAGATGCTGATGCTGCTCCGCCGCTTCGCGCGGGAGGCGAAGCGCGCCGCCGCGCGCGGGCGCGCCCAGGAGCTTCTGGAAGCCGCCTGAAGGCCCGGACCGCCTCGCTTTCGGTTTCTTTACCAATTCGCGGCAAGCTCCCTCCGGCGGATGGTTGGCAATCGGTTGCCGCCGGTCGGGAACTTGTATGCGTAATCCTGCGTTTCCAAGCCTTGCCGTCGGCCTTTCGGCGCTTGCATCGCTCGCTCTGCTCGCAGCTTGCGGCAGCGTCCCCAAAGGCAGCAGCAACAGCCTCGCCTGCATGACGCGCGTCATGTATTTCGAATCAATCCGCTCGAGCGACGAGGGGATGCTCGCGGTCGGAACCGTGGTCATGAACCGGGTGGAATCGAAGGAATTCCCGGGCACCGTCTGCGGCGTCGTTGGGCAGAAGAACCAGTTCGCGGCCGGCGTGCTGTCGCGGCCGATGCAGGAAGGCAAGAGCAAGGAGCGCGCCGAGCGCGCGGCGCGCGCCGTGCTCAGCGGCAAGCGCCACAGGGCCGTCGGCAAGGCGATGTATTTCCATACCGCCGGCCGCACCTACCGCTACACGAACATGCACTACGTGGCGGTGGCGGGCGGCAACGCCTTCTATACGAGGAAGCCGACGTCCGGCCGCGCCTACATTCCGCGCCAGCAGATCGCCATGGCCGGCCCGAGGACGTCGCTTACGGCGGGACGCAGCTGGGCCGAGAGCGGCGTCGCCCAGCCGGGCTATCTACCGGCCGTCGCGGCAGCGCAGCCGGTGAGACGCCCGGTGCGGAAACCGGCGGCACCGACCGAGCTCAGTATCGAGGAACTCATCCTCGCCAGCGCCGGTTGGTAGTTCAGCCCGCCCCGGGAGCCTAGTAGCGGAACTGCTCCGCCAGAATCCGTTCGTCCCACGAATGGTCGCTGTCGAACATGATGAGGCAGGCGGCGTTCCGGTCCTCCTCGGCGAGCACCTCCGTCACGCTCTTGAATTCGATGTGGTCGGCGACGGCGTTGACAGGCCGCTTGTCGGCTTCAAGCACGGAGATTGCCACCTTGGCGTAGTTAGGGAGCAGCGCGCCGCGCCAGCGCCGCGGCCGGAACGCGCTGATCGGCGTCAGCGCGAGCAGCGGCGCGTTGATCGGGATGATCGGCCCGTGAGCGGAGAGGTTGTAGGCGGTCGAGCCGGCCGGCGTCGACAGCAGCAGGCCATCGCAGATCAGCTCTTCAATCCGCGTCTTGCCGTCGATGGTGATTCTGAGCTTCGCCGCCTGGTAGGACTGCCGCAGCAGCGACACCTCGTTGATGGCGCGGGCGACGTACGTCGCGCCGTCGGCGCCGGTTACCGTGGCGAGCAGTGGGTGGATCGTCTCGGTCTTGGCTGCCGCCAGCCGATCCATCAATCCCTCCGGCCGGTATTCGTTCATCAGGAAGCCGACCGAGCCGCGGTTCATGCCGTAGATCGGCTTCCCCTTGCTCATGTGTTCGTGCAGCGCCGTCAGCATCACGCCGTCACCGCCGAGCGCCACGATCACGTCGGCTTTGTCCTTCGCGACCTCGCCGTAGCGGGCGCGGAGGAACGCTGCGGCCTCCTGCGCCTCCGGCGCGTCGCTGGCGAGAATGGCGATGGCGGTCATGAATCGGCTCCGGCGGATGTCGTAGTATGGCGAATGGCGAATGGCGAGGGGGAGCGGGGAGAGGCGGTAAGGGAGTAAGGGAGTAAGGGAGTAGGCGGTGGAAGTACCCACTGCCTGAGTTGCCTTACTGCCCCACGTCCTCCGGAGGAGCCGATGACCGACACCGACGACCAACCGATGGTACTCATCTATTGCCCTTGTCCGGACCTCGGCGAGGCCAAGCGGCTCGGTCATGCGCTGCTCGACGCCCGGCTTGCCGGCTGCATCAACATCCTACCCGGGATGGTGTCGCTCTACGATTGGAAGGGCGCGCGCGAGGAGGCGAACGAGGTAGTGCTCATCGTCAAGACGAGCGCCGAAGCGGCCGCGGGCGCTAGGGCGCTCCTGGAGCGCGAGCATCCGTACGAAGTGCCTGCCATTCTGACACTGCCGCTCGCCGGCGTGAATGCACCGTATCGCGCCTGGCTCCTCGCCGGGATCGGCTGACGGTCCTCCACGTCGCCCTTTGGGATCTACTCGTTAGCCGGCGTCATATTTGCAGGACATTCATCGGATTGACGTGAAGTCGAGGAATATTAACCCCCTTTCACATAGAAAGAGGCTCCGGCTCTTGCAGCAGCCGGCCCGGGAGCAGACTGACCAGTGGTTAACCCTGCCCAATTCTGTCCCTGGTGTGGTGGTTAAGAGTCGGTTAAGTCCATCCTTGAGCGCGAGCCGAGAGATGGCCGATCGAAAGCGGCTCACGATCTGAGGAGAACGGTGATGAGTAAGCTCAATATCGGTATCGAAATCCGCGATTTCGATCTGGAGCGTATGGGCTTTTCGCTGTCTGTGCTTGACGCCAGCAAGAAGCGGCAGACTTCCGAAGCGTATCTTCGCATGACGCTTTCGGAGCTGAACGTCTTTTTGGGGGCGCTCAAGACGGCTGCGGGCGAGATCGACGTCTCGACGGTCGAGCCGTCGGGCGTGAGCAAGCTCCCGACCGTGAAGGTGAGCCGCTCGCGCGACGACAACGGCCCGGATTTCCGCGCCGACAAATTCGTCGCGGCCGAGTAGAAGCGACCCTCATCGAAGCGCCCTGGCAGCGCCGGGGCGTCTGTCTGCGACAGCCAGGACGGCCGCGCCCGCGAGCGTGGGGCGGCGAGATTCGTGCCCGCTACTCCGCCGGCGCGACGACCCGCGCGAGCCTTGCTGTGAGGTCCGGATAGGAAGCCTCGCGCAGGCGCGAGTTGGATCGGCGCGCCTCCGCCACGATTTCGTAGAGGTCGGCGAGGCCCTCGAAGATCGCGGGCGGCAGGCCGCAGGCGCCGAAGGCCGTCGCCATCTCGCGCATCTCGCCGACGAAGCGGTGCGCCTTGCCGAACGTCTCCGGCATTTGCGCGCCAAGCCGCTCGTAGACCGCTTTCTGGCTCGCCAGCATCTCCGCTTCAAGCACTGCTTCGACGCCGTAATGCGCCGCCGCGGCGGAAAGCTCGATGAACAGGCCAGCCGTCCCCTTGGTCAGCGCCGCGTAGCAGAGTTTTACCGCCGAAGCGTCGCCGATCCTTTCGCCAGCCGGGCGCACGTCGAGCCCGTGCTCCTTCAGCGCAAGGGCGGGCGCGATGTCCGGCCCGGAGACGTAGAGACGCGGCTGCGCCTTGCCCTGTTTCGGAGCAGGCCCGACGATGCCGCCGTCGATTGCTGCGATGCCGGCGGATGCAAGCGTCGCCGCGATCCGCGCGATCGTCTGCGGCGCGATAGCGTTGCAGTCGAGATAGGCGAGGGGACGTCGCCCTCGCCGGGTCGCCGCAACCGCCGCGATCCGTTCCGCAAGCTGGACGGCGCAGGCAGGGGGCACGACCGACAGGAGAAGATCGGCGCTTGCGACGAGCGCCTCGTCGCTGTCGACGTCTTCGATTCCGGCTTCGCCGGCCCGCTTCCGGCTGTCTTCGCTGCGCCCGGAAAGGTTTGTGATGACGCGCAGCCCGTTTCGGACGAGCGTGCCGCCGATCCCCGCACCCATCTCGCCCGTCGCTACGATGGCGGCTGTGGTGCTGGCGCTTCTCCTTGCATCCATCTTCGTGGCGGCTCCCTTGGTATCGCGGTGGCGGCGACGGTCGACCTTGTGTTAGGTTACCAGCATGAGCGATGAAAAGATCAGCCGCGAGTTCCTGGGCGAGCAGATGGTCCGCATGCGCGCGGACATTAGAGACGTCCGCGCCGAGCAGGGCAGGCTGAAAAGCGAGCAGATCAGCATGCGCGCCGATCTCTCTGGAGTGCAGACGGAACTTGTCGGCGTGAAAACGGAACTGGCAGGCCTGCAGACGGGATTGGCTGATCTTCGCGTCGAGGTCAAAGGTATCGATCGCAAGATCGATAATCTTGCTGCGTCCGTGGATGCGCGGTTCGATCAGGTGCACGAAACGATGGCGACGAACCTCAACATCGTCCTGAAGGCCATCGACGGGAAACGCGGCTAGTCGATCGTCGCCTGGGCTTGGCGCTCGGGCATTCCTTCCAACTCGCGCGAAGCCTGCTCACGCTCGATCGCCGCCATCACCGCCGCGAACTCTCCCTCCAGTTCCGCAAGCGGCATCCCGGACAAAATCGCCTGATCGCTCGCGCGCGCTTGCGCTTCCAGATCGGCGCAGAGGGCGCCGAGCCTGAGCGCCCCGATGTTGAGGCTCGGCGACTTCAACGCATGCGCTTCCGTGGCCGCGCGGGCGAGATCGCCATCCGCAAGTGCCAGCCTAAGCGCGGCGAGGCGTGCGGGGGCGTGCGCCAGAAAAAGCCCGAAGATGCGGCCGAGCATGGCGCTGTCGCCGCCGGCGATCGCGTTGAGCGAGGCGAGCACTTCCGGGTCGAGCGGGGCAGCCGGCGGCGCCTCCATTTCCGCCGTTTCGGGCGGGGGCGCCGGCTCTTGCTGCGCTCCGTCGCCAACCGCGGCTCGCTCGGCCGGAGCCGCGAGGCGAGCGATGCAGTCGGAGAGGCCGCGGATCGTGAAGGGCTTGGTCAGGTAATCGTCCATGCCGGCGTCGCGCCAGCTGTCGGCGGGGCTGCCGGCGACATGCGCGGTGAGCGCAACGATCGGCGTGCGCGCGAGACCGCCCTCCGCCTCGTAGGCGCGGATTTCGCGCGTCGCCGCGAAGCCGTCCAGCTCCGGCATGCTGCAGTCCATCAGCACGACATCGAAGCCGCCGCGCTTGAACGCTTCGACCGCCTGACGCCCATTCTCGACAGTGGTCGTGCGCGCTTTCAGCCGCGCCAGCGCCTCCGACACCACCTCGCGATTGACTGGGCTGTCGTCGGCGACGAGCACCGCGAGGCCGGAGAGGTCGGGAAGCTCCGGACCGGTCGCCGTTCGTCGCGCTTCGAGCAGCGTGGCGAGTGTGCCGGACTCCGCTGCGCGGAGAATTTCGCGCACGCGCCCCGAAGAGACAGGCTGCGACAGCACCGCATCGCAGAACCCTGCCGCGATCAGCCTCTCGACCTTGCTCTCGCCGACGCCGGCGACGCAGATCACCGATGCGTCGTCGGGATGCCGCGTGCGGTGCGGGCGCGCCTCGATCCAGTCCGGCGCGGCGAAGATCACCTTCGGCTCGGACGCGGCGACCGCAACTTCGGGGAACACGGCGAAGCCAAATTCCTTCAGCACACGCGCAAGCGCGCTCCGCGTCGCCACGCCGTCGACCGCGAGCATTGCCGAGCGCCCGGCGGCGGGCGGACCCGCGGGCGCCGCTTCGAGAACGCGCGCGCCGAGCGTGAAGATGAACCTCGATCCGATCCCGAGTTCGCTTTCCGCCCAGATGCGGCCGCCCATCGCGCCGACCAGCCGCTGGCAGATGGAAAGGCCGAGCCCCGTTCCTCCGAAGCGTCGGGTGGTCGATTGGTCGGCCTGGCTGAACGCTTCGAAGATGCGTTCGACCTTGTCGGCCGGAATGCCGATTCCGGTGTCCTCGACCGTGAAGATCAGCTCGGCGCGATCGCCGTTGCCATCGTCCGGCCGCTCGACCGAGAGCTTCACGTGCCCGCTCTCGGTGAATTTCAACGCATTGTTGACGAGGTTGGCGATGATCTGGCTGAGGCGTACAGGGTCGCCCTCGATGGCCGCCGGGACATGGGCGTCGATCTCCGCGGCGAGGTCGAGCCCCTTCGACGCGGCGCGTTCGGAGAAGAGGCTGAGCACGTCGTCGGCGATCGTCTCGACGCTGACGCGGCCCTGCTCCAGTTCCAGCCTGCCGGCCTCGATCTTCGAGAGATCGAGAATGTCGTTGATGATGGCGAGCAGCGTCTGACCGGAGCGCACGATCGTTTCCGCGTAGCGCTGCGGACGGGCCGCAAGCTCGGAGCCTGCGAGCAGCTCGGCCATGACCAGCATGCCGTTCATCGGCGTGCGGATCTCGTGGCTCATCGTGGCCAGGAAATCGGATTTGGCGCGATTGGCGGTCTCCGCCGCGTCGCGCGCCACGACGAGATCGCGCGTGCGCGCCGACACCGTCCGCTCCAGTCCCTCGCGGTGATCTTCGAGCGCCCTGTCGCGGCGGCCGATCTGGTCGAGCATGTCGTTGAACGCGTCGACGAGCTGCCCTGTCTCGTCCTCCGATTTCCGCGAGGCGCGCCGCGTGAAATCGCTCGTCTTGCGCACCTCGTTCATCGTTTGCGTGAGCTCGCCGAGCGGTTCGGTGATGGCGCGCTGCAGGCGCGAGGCGACGAGCACGCCGATCAGGATCGCCGTACCGGCGCTGAGGAGCGCCGCGAGCAGCGCCTCCTCCAGCCGCTCCGCCAGCTCCGAGGCGCCGACGAGGAGAACGAGGCTGCCGACCTTGCGGCCGCCGCGAACGATGTCGCTCGTCACCAGGAACGAGCCCTCGGTCAGCATGCGCCAGACCGAGGCGCCGTTGTTCTCGGGGAGGCCGGCGACGGAGGTCAGCGCCACGCCGACCCCGGCCTCGGCGAAGGTGGTCCCGTCGAGGTTGCGGATTTCGGCGAAGCGGACGTCCCGAATCCGGCCGATGGCGTTCAGCGCCTGCCGCGCGACAACACGGTCGCCGGATGCCACGGCGCCGGCCACGCTCGCCGCCAGGATCTGCGCGGTCGCCTGAAGCTCGGAGCGCTTGGCTTCGCCGAAGCGCGCAAGCTCCCGGTAGCTGCCGATCCCGAAGGCGAGCAGGACCGACGCGCCGACCGACGCGGCGATCAGGATTGCGAGCTTGGCCCTTATCGAGCCTGCGCGATGGAAGGGTGCCACATCGAAAGCGGTGTTCTTCGCCCACCTTTGTTCGCACGTGCGCGCTAAAGAGAGAATTAATCGCTGCCAGCGAAGCTGGCCCTGATGATGCTCAGCGACCCTGTCGGCGAAATGGACGAGGGCGGCGGTCCGCCGCCCGTCGTGCTCGTCGTTGACGACGATCCCACCAGCCGCCTGCTTGCCGGCGCCGCGCTGAAGGATCAGATGCGCGTCGTGGAGGCGGAGAACGGGCTCGTAGCGCTGGCGGCGCTCGAGCGGGAACATGTCGATATCGCCGTTCTCGACCTCGACATGCCGGTGATGGACGGGTTCGGCGTGATCGAGCGTGCCCGTGCCCGGCCTGAGACGCGCCATCTTCCCATCATCGTCGTCACCGGCCGCGAGGACGTGGTCTCCATCGAGCGGGCTTTTGCGCTCGGCGCGACCTCGTTTCTGTGCAAGCCGATCAACTGGAACGTCTTCCGCCACCAGGTCGGCTACGTGCTCAACGTGGCTCAGGCGGAGCGCAAGCTGCGCGCCGCGAACAAGCGGCTCGAGCGGCTTGCCGCGCTACGCGCCCGCTGCATCGCTGCGCTCGCCCGCGAGATCGAGAGCCCGGGCGCGGGCGGCGAGAGCGAACGGCCGCGCCGGCTTCTTTCGCGTATCGCGCGCGCATCCGACCTGCTGACCGGCGCCGCCGATATGTCGCCGCAGGTCGTGAGCGCCTACGATATTGCCACCGCGGCGGTACGCGCGGTAGCCGCCGCGGACGGGCATGGGGCAGCGGAACGCATCGAGACCTATGCGGCGGATAGGCTCGACCTCGTCTGCGATGCCGACCTTGTCGTCGAAGCGCTCGCCGAGATTCTGCGGAACGCGCTCGCCGCCTCCCCGCCGCACGAAAAAGTCCGGCTCGGCATCGTCGATGCACCGCCCGATCAGGTGCGCTTCGAGATCGAGGACCGTGGGCCGGGCATCCCCGAGTACCTCCTTGATTCAGGCTTCGACGATCTCGCATCTGCCCATCCGACGGGAGCAGCCGCCTCGCGCCCGGGGCTCGGCATCGTTCTCGCCAAGGCGATCGTCGAGCGCCATGGCGGCCATTTCGGCATCATGTCGGAGCCGGGCCGCGGCACTGAGGTGTTCCTGAGCTTTCCCTCCGCCGAGCGCTCGCGTAGTCAACCGGCCATTAACCGCGCCGCTCAAATTGCCTCCTGAGATTTATCTTTGAATTGAACCGCCTCTGTTAACTCGACGCTTGCGAATGCGGAGAGGGTGAGGCGTGTCCGCAGAAAAACTGCATGCTCGCGGCGTCCCGCCGCGCGGCGGGAGCGATGCGATCGCCGATGGCGCGCGCGCCGGCAAACCGGTGTGGAGCGATTGGCAGCACGACCGCTTGCTCGGCCTGCAGCGGGAATTGTCCGCTACCGCTCAACTCGGCCGGCAGGAGCTGCTCGACGCGCTCAACGCAGCGATCCGAGAAGCAACGGCGTCGGGACGCCCGGCCGCAGCGGTGCTCGTAGATCTCAATAACTTCCTCGGAATAAATATCGCGTGGGGGCCCTCGGTCGGCGACGAGGTGCTCGCGGAAACGGCAGCGCGCATCGCGGATTTTGTCGGCGGCAAGCTGTGCGGCGGCGCGAGCGCTGCCGTGCACGCCGGCAGGCTCGACGCCGATCACTTTCTTGCCGTCGTTCCGAAGGTGGAGAGCTTTGGCGCGTTGCTGAGCTCGGTCGCCGAGCTTGTCGGCGTCCTGGCGCAACCCCTCAGCCTTTCCGGCCGGACGATCGCGGTCGGCGCCCGCGCGGCGATCGTACAGATCCCGGCGCATGGGAGAAGCGTGACCAGCGTCCTCGGCCGCGGCTTCCGGCTCATCAATTCGACCGCCCGCGCCAAGGCGGACGGCGTGGCGATGTCCGAGACGGAGGCCGGGCAGGTGCCCTCTACCGTCATGCTCGAGCGCGATCTGACGGCGGCTCTTTCGACGGATCAGCTCTTCATCGCGCTGCAGCCGAAGGTCGAGACAGCGACCGGACTTGTGCGCGGCGCGGAGGCGTTGGCGCGCTGGCAGCATCCGGAGCTTGGCGCGCTCGCGCCGCCGGTGTTCGTCGAGACGGCGGAGCGGAGCGGGCTGATCTTCGATCTCGGCCTCAGAATCCTCCGGGACGTCTGCCGCGCGAGCCACGATCTTGCCGAAAAGGGCAAGACGCTCCCCCTGGCCGTCAATGTCTCGCCGCACCAGCTTGCGCACCCCGACTTCCTCGGCCGCTTCCTGGAAGTGGTCGACCGCGAAGGGGTCGATCCCCAAACGCTGGAGATCGAGGTGACGGAGACTGCCGCCATGATGGGCGGCGAGCGCATGCTGGAGGGCCTTCGGGCGCTCCGCCGTTGCGGCATCGGAGTGGCGATCGACGACTTCGGCACCGGATTCTCCAATCTCGCTGCGCTCTCCGCGCTACCGGCGGACACGCTGAAGATCGACCGGTCGTTGGTGACCGGCAGCGATCAGGGCGGCAAGGCGGAGGCGCTCCTCAACATCGCCGTGCAGCTTGGATGCACGTTCGGACTTTCGACGGTCGCGGAAGGTGTGGAGACGAACCGGCAGCTCCGGCACGTCACCGAGCTCGGCTGCGACTTCGTGCAGGGTTATCTGACCGGCCGGCCGGTACGTGTCGCGGAGTTCGCGGAACGCTATCTCCGCGCCCGATAGGTCGCGGGGGCGACTTTTGCGCCGGGAGCGCGAGTCTGACGCGACGCGTAAATCCCCACTTAACTCTTCCGACAAAACTCTCACGAAAATCGACGAACCTTAAGGTAACTGCGCCCGATAGTGCTTGCGTGCCGAAAATCGCAAACACAGTTGAGATCGGCTGTCGCCGCAGCGTCGCGAGCGGCCGATCGGAAATTGCGACAATGACGCTTCGGAACATTCACCGCCGCCTGCTGGAAAGCCGGGACGGGAACGTCGCGCTGATGTTTTCGCTCGCTTTTCCGGTCATTCTCGCAGTTGCCGGATTGGCGATCGACAGCGCAGGCTTCTACGACCAGCAGGCCCGCTTGCAGACGGTGGCCGATTCGACAGCGCTCGCCGTCGCAAAGGAAATGCACCTCTTCCTCAAGAATCCCGATACGCTGAAGGAATCCGGCGTAAGCCGCGCCGAGGCGCTCCTCGTCGAAACGGGCCTCGATGACCAGCCGCATTCGGTCGAGGTGCGGCTCGATTCCAAGCAAGGCTACGCGCAGGTCGAGATCGCGCTGCAGGCGCGGTCCTTCCTGCCGGTGGAGATGTGGGGCGAAAATCCGATCAGGGTCAGGGCCGACGCCCGCACTTTTGGCGAGGTGCGCCTCTGCGTGCTCGGCCTCGACGAGAAGGCGGGAGACGCGGTCAGCCTCGACACAGGAGCGCTGCTCACCGCACCCGAATGCGCGGTCCAGTCGAACTCGACCGATCCCGCCGGGCTCAGCGCCCACAATGGCAGCATTCTCGTTTCGCTCTTCGCCTGCACGTCGGGCGGCTATGACGGCTCGCCATTGTCGTTCCTGCCGCCGCCGGAAACCGATTGCCCCATCCTTCCGGACCCGCTGGAGCTTCGCGCGACGCCGTCGGTCGGGGGGTGCGACTATCTCGACGTGAATCTCGCTGTCGGGACGCACTCCATTTCGCCCGGAACCTATTGCGGCGGACTGAAGCTGACCGGAACTGTCGAAGTGACTGCAGAGCCAGGCGTCTACATCATGACGGGGGGCGAGCTCAGGGTCGACAACAACGCCACCCTGGTGGGCGACGACGTGAGCTTCTACTTCCACGACGATCCTGCCGTCATCACGTTCAAGGACAGAGCGATCATCGAGCTGAGCGCGCCGCGCGAAGGGCCTATGGCGGGCATCCTTTTCTACGAGAATCCTGCGGCACCGGAGGACCGCAGTTTTGAGATCAGCAGCGACGCTGCGCGCAAGCTGCTCGGCACCATCTATCTGCCGCGCGGCGTGTTCCAGGGCGGCGGCAATGGCAAGATCGCCGCGCTTTCCGCCTACACGATCATCGTCGCCAAGCGCATCGACCTCGACGGCGCGCAGCTCGTCGTCAACGCCGACTACAGCAGCTCCGGCGTGCCGGTGCCCGTCGGCCTCGGGCCGAATACGAGCAAGGTCCGGCTCTCGCACTAGCGGACGGCCCTGCGGTGCTCCGCCCGCCGGGGCTTAGCCGAGCATGCTCTTGATGTCGGCCGAGAACGTCGGGAAGCCGTAGACAACGTCGGAAAGCTCGCCGGCTGTAATCCCGTGCTTCATAGCGAGGTCAAAGATGTGGATCAGCTCTTCGCCGGCATGCCCCACGAGGTGAGCGCCCAAGACGCGGTCCGTTGCCTCCTCCACGATGATTTTCGACCAGGCCACCGTTTCTGCGTAGGTTTTCGCCGAGAGCCAGTCGCGCATGTCGTTCACGCGAACTTTGATCTTGCTGCCCGTCTCTCTTGCCTTGGCCTCGGTCAGCCCCACGCTGGCAAAGGCCGGCACCGTGTAGACGCAGGCTGGGATGGAAGCGTAGTCCGGACGGTGGCGTGGTCCCTCAACGATGTTCTTGCCGACGATCCGGCCTTCGTAGGTGGCGATCGGCGAAAGCTGCGGCGAGGTCCAAAGCGCGTCGCCGCAGACATGCACGGCCTGGTTTGAGGCCGAACGCAGGTATTCGTCGACTGCGATGCGCCCGCGGTCATGGCTGACCTTCCCCGCATCGAGGTCGAGTTTGTCCACGTCGGCGACGCGCCCTGCGCCGTTCACGACTCTGTCGGCTGCGATCGTGCTTTCCGCGCCGTCCTTTGTGAAAACTAGGCGGAAGCGGTCGCCGGTCGGCTCGATGCGCTCCACCTTGACATCGGTATGGATGGTGATGCCGATCCGCTCGCTCTCCCGGCGGACCTGTTCGACGCCGTCCGCGTCCATCCCGCCCAGGATGTGCGGCAGCGCCTCGAGGATCGTCACCTTCGCGCCGGCGCGCGCGTAGACGTGACTGAACTCGAGCGCGATCACCCCGCCGCCGACAAAGACCACTTCGCGCGGCATCGCCGAATCGCTCAGCACTTCCTCGGACGTGATCATGTGCTCCGCGCCGTCTATCGGAAGACGCCGCGGCTTCGAGCCGGTTGCGATGACAATGTTCGCCGCCTCCAGCGTGCGCTCCGCGACACGGACCGCGTGCTCTCCCACGAAGGACGCCTGGCCGCGAACCACCTCGACGCCGCGATCCGACATGAGCCGCCCGAGGCGCTCCGGAATGGCCCAGATCATGGCCTTCTCGCGGGCTATCAAAGCTGCCCAGTCCAGGGTCGCGGGACCGACGCTTATGCAATGTTCCCCGGCCCGCTCGATCTCGTGGAGCGCGTGGGCCGCGGCAACCAGCACCTTCTTCGGCGTGCAGCCCCGGTTCGGGCAGGTGCCGCCAAGGTCGCGCATCTCGACCATGGCGATGGAAAGGCCGGCCGCGCGCGTCGGAACTGTGACCCCCATCCCGGCATTGCCGCCGCCGAGGATGACGACGTCGTATTTCTCGCTGCTCATTGACCGTCCTCCTGCCATTCGAGCGACGCTAAGTCGGAGTCGAGCCGGATCTGTTCCGCGGATAAGCAGGAGGCGGCGGCCCTGCCCATGCCGGGCCGCCGCGATGCAGGTACCGCTGCGGAAAACTCAGCGGGTGGAGTTGGTCCTCTCCAATCGAGCGACCGCAGCGAGCAGCGCCTCGATCTGCTCCTGTTGTCTCTCGATCTGCGCCTGCTGTTCCTTGACGGCGTTGATCAGGGCGGCGCTGATCAGGTCGTACTTGACGCCTTCAACCTCGCCCTCTTCGTTGGGGTAGGTCAGACGCGGGTCGATCTCTTCGACCTCCTCTGCCGCCAGGCCGATGTCGTGCCTGCCATTATATATTCGCGTGAAAGCTATCGGGCGCAGCCGCTCGACCACATCCAGCCCGCCCAGGTAAGGCTCGACGTCCTTCTTGTACCTGAGGCTCGACGCCTCGCACCTCGTGATGAAGTTCGCGAGAGTACGGCACAGCGGCTCTACCCCCGTCGCAAGCAGGGGATAGCCTGTCGGGCCGAAGGCGCCGTCGTCGCGGAACGTGAAGAGGGCTCCCGTGAGGCCGGTGTTGAGCGGACCGCCGCTCGATTCCCGCGATCGTCCGATTCTAAGCTGCCATCCTGTCCTGTCGCCGAAGCGGATGAACCCCGCGCGCGGGCTGGCGTCCGACGCTTCGATGGTGAACATTGCGTCGACGCTGGGTCCGATCTGGAGCAGGCGCTGCGGGCTTTTCGTCCCGAGTCCGACTCTACCCAACCTGCTGACATGCACGACAGCAGAGGCATTGGCGTTTCTGAAGTAGCTGTCGGGGAGCAGGTTCAGGCCGCCGTTGATCGACTGGATGATGTGAAGGGCGGCGCCGGCGGCGCTGTCACGGAAGGTCAGGTAAGGTTGACCGCCGTAGATGCTGAGTGCGTTCTGTGCCCTGATGTCCAGGCTACTCAGGGGGGCCGTCGTGCCAAGGCCGATCCTGCCGCCGCTCTCGAAAAGCACCGAGTTGCCAAGCTCTGTGGCGGTGATGAACTTGCCGATGCGCCCCACGCTGCCGGCCATCGGTGTAGCCTGGGCGCTTGGAGACTGCGCCGCCGCAGGCTCGGGGCCCAGCACCGACTGCGCCTGAGCCGAAAAACCGGTCGAGGCGGAAAGAAGCGCGATCGCGAAGACGGCGGAACGTTTATGCTTTCGCATGAGGATGCCCTCCAGAGATATTCGCTGGCCGCGCGACGATCATTGGCGCGCGGGCCGATCGGTGCGATCTTAGCAGCGTCGATTGCGCGCCGACAGAGCCCGCCACTGCCCGTCCCGGTAGCGAGTGCCGAGCGCCGGGTACCGTCCGCGGCGGTTCAAGACGACGACATCAGTCTCGCAAACGGTCCGTCGGCACCGAAAGGCGGATGGTCAAACCCTCGCGGGCCCAGTCCCGAACGATCTCCCCGCCGAAGGCGTCGGCGAGAACGCGGTCGATGAGCCGGGTGCCGAAGCCATGAAAATCCGGCGCATGCGCGAGGTTCGGTCCGCCACGCTCGCTCCAGGTCAGGCGCAATTGGCCGTTTTCGACCAACCAATCGACATTGACCCGGCCGCCGGCCCGGCTCAGCGCTCCGTACTTTGCGGCGTTCGTCGCAAATTCGTGCAGGAGAAGCGCAAGATTGCTAGCGGCGTTCGCTCCGGACAGAATTTCCGGGCCTGAGATCGTCGTTTTTCCCGCTCCCTGCTGTGGGGCAGCCGTGTAGGGGGACAGCAC
>JBOHKB010000088.1:0-10186 GCA_050728815.1 Propylenella sp. | reverse complement strand
CGGCAGCCCAGCGGGCGCGCGCTGCCTATTGGCGCGCGCGTCTTCCGCTGCGCGGCCCCGCTCCACGGCCGGCTGCAGCACCCCTTGCGGGACCGGCACCGTCTACGGCGACGACCGTCGACGGCGCGGAGGCAGAAGGTCCGGGCGCACTCCAATTCCGGTACAACGATCGCCTCCTGATCAGTACGGGCCTCGTTTCCAGCACTAATGAGCCGAGCGTGGCCATGTCCGGTCGCATCCGGTTCCAGACCGGTAACTGGCATGCATCCTTTTCGAACGACGGCGCCTTACGCTGGACGCATCTCAGCGCAGCCACGGCGTTTCCGGAAATCGATGGCGGCTTCTGCTGCAACCAGGACACGCTCTATGTGCCGAGCCGCAGCATGTTCGTCTGGGTGCTTCAGTACTTCAAGAATGGCGCCACGGCTGACTCCACCGGAGGCATCCGCATTGCCATCTTCAATGGCCTGGGCGACATCTCCGGCGCCGGTTGGCTTTCCTATGTCTTTCACCCCAGCGACTTAGGCGGACCCGCGGCCGGCGAGTGGTTCGACGATCCCCACATCGCGGTTGGCCACGACTATTTCTACCTCGCTATCAACGTGTTCACGACTGCGACCGATACGTGGACGCGGACGATATTCGCCCGCATGGACCTCGACCTGATGCGCCTCGGCCTTCCGGTTGCCGCTCAGTTCATAAGCTCGACCAACCTCTTCAACTTCACGCCGGTGCAGGGCGCCAAGGGGGCCATGTACTTTGCGTCGCATGTCTCGGGGTCCTTGATGCGGATTTTGCGCTGGCCCGAGAACACCACCACCATCACCGCTTTCGATCGGAGTGTCGCGGCCTGGCTCGTCGGCGGCGTCCACAACTGTCCTGGCCCCGACGGGAACAATTGGTGCGGATTTGCCGACAATCGAATACTCGCGGGAGCGCTTGGATGGAAAGGCCTGACTAGGCAGCAGGAACTCTGGTTCTTTTGGAACGTGCGTGAAGGCGGTGGCTTCCCCCTCCCCTACATCGACGCCGCGAGGTTCCGGGAGAGCGATCTCGTTTATGTCAGGAGGCCGTTCGTCTGGAGCCCGACAACGACGTATCACTACATTGGAGCGGCTTCGAACCAAAAAGGCGACTTGGGGATCTCCCTCGCGTTCGGCGACTCTACTACTACCCACGTGAGCAGCATGGTGTGCGCCGAGGACGACTACTCCAGCGATCCGCCGGCCTGGACATCATGCCTCACGTCCCGTCTTGGCAGCAGCGGTCCGGCCAACCAACGCTATGGCGACTATCTGAGGGCGCGTCCCGCCTATCCGACCGACGGCAGCTGGGTCGCCACAGGCTATACGCTGGGCCTGTCGGGGATCGCGTCACCGCGCCACATCGTGTTCGGTCGGGGGCGCGATGAGCGAGAGTTGAGACGCTGGGACAGTCGCTGAATTCAATAAGCGCCCTTTGGGGAGAAGGTGGAGGTTTCATGAGCGAACGATGGCGGACCTCAGGTCGGGCCGGCCTCCTGTTTGCGGCCTTCGTTGCAGCATTGGGATTGTCCGCGCAGACCCTTGCCCAGGACACCAGCGTCGTCAGCGGCGCATCACAGGCTATCCAGGCCCGCACGACTGCTCCCATTTCGCCGACCGCGGCGCCGATGGTCCCCGGCGCGCATGCTCTCACGGCGGCCGAACGGGCGCGTGTGGCTTATTGGAGCCTGCGTCTTCCGCTGCGCGGCCCCGATCCGCGGCGGGCGGCGGGACCGCTGGCGCCGCCGGCGCCATCTACCGCGACAGTCGTCGACGGCCCGAAGCCGATGGCGCTGGGCACACTCCAGCTCCGACAGGACGTGAGCATATTGCCTGCCATTCCAGCCGGCCGCAGTTCGAGCAACAACGAGCCGAGCGTGGCGATGTCCGGCCGCAACCGGTTCCAGACCGGCAACTGGTATGCCGCCTTTTCGAATAACGGCGGCACGGCGTGGCAGCATCTCAGTCCCTTCACGACCTTCCCAGCCATCGATGGCGGCTTCTGTTGCAACCAGGATGTCATCCACGATCCGAGCCGCAACGTTTTCTTCTGGGTGCTTCAGTATGGCAAGAGCGGCTCCACTGCGGATTCCACCGGAGGCATACGGCTCGTCAGATTCAACGAGGGATCTAACAGCTTTACTATCGCCAGCTGGACTAACACTTATGTCCTTCACCCTAGCGACTTTGGCGGGCCCGCGACCGGTGAGTGGTTCGACGATCCCCACCTCGCAATTGGCCAAGACTATCTCTATCTCGCAATCAACGTGTTCACGACTACGACCGATACTTGGGCGCGGTCGATATTCGCTCGCTTTCCACTTGACCAGACAGCCTTCGGGGCCGCTGTCGTTCTTGGGTACATCAACTCCCCCAATCGATTTAACTTCACGCCGGTGCAGGGCGCCAAGGAAGTGATGTACTGGGCGACTCACGTTTCCGGGTCCCTGATTCAGATCCTTCGTTGGCCGGAGAACTCCAACATAGTCACCGCTTTCAATCGAAACGTGCACGCCTGGCTCACCGGCGGCGTGCACAACTGCCCCGGCCCCGACGGGAACAATTGGTGCGGTTCCGCGGATAACCGCATAATCGCGGGAGCGCTCGGCAGGAAGGGGCTGACGCGGCAGCACGAGCTCTGGTTCTTCTGGAACGTGCGTGAAGGCGGCGGCTTCCCCCTCCCCTACATCGATGCCGCGAGGTTCCGCGAAAGCGACCTCGCTTATGTGAAGAGGCCGTTCATCTGGAGCCCGACAACTGCCTATCACTACATCGGCGCCGCTCCGAACCAGAGGGGCGACTTGGGAATTTCCGTGGCCTTCGGTTCGACCGACACCCACGTGAGCAGCATGGTTTGCGCTGAGGACGACTTCTCGATCGATCCGCCCGGATGGACATCGTGTCTCACTGTCAGGACTGGCGCCCACGGTCCGGCCAGCCAGCACTGGGGCGATTTTCTGAGAGTGCGTCCCGCCCATCCGGCCGACAACAACTGGGTGGCCACCGGCTTTACGCTGCAGTCCGGTCCCGGGACCGGAAATACCGAGCCGAGGCACATCGTCTTCGGCCGCCAGCGCGACGCGTTTGAATTCCATCGCTGGTACACGCGCTGAAAGGGCGGCACGGTTTCTGAACGGGCGTGAGCGACAAAAAAGCCGCCCGGCAGTCGCCCGGCGGCTTTCGATCGGATGGTGGACTGGGTCAGCTCTGCGGCTGCGGCGTCGGCCCTCCGGTCGCATTGCGGCGTTCGTTCATGAACTGATCGAATTCCGTGCGGTCCTTCGACATGCGCAGGCGGTCGAGGAATTCGCGGAAGGCGCGCTGCTCCTCTTCGAGGCGCCTGAGCGTCTCGGCCTTGTATTCGTCGAAGGCGCGGTTGCCGCTCGACGGACCCGTGTGCCAGCGGCGCGCCTCCTCGCGCACCCGCTCCATGCTCTCATGCCAGCGGCCGTGGCCGCGTCCTCTCCAGCAACCCATGCGTCCGCTCCATATGAGATAGGCCAGGACCGCGAGGCCCAGAGGCCACCAGATGATGAACCCGACGACCATCACCGCGATCCAGGCGGGAAGCCCGATGTCGTCCAGCTTCAAGGCAACGTTCGCGACGGTCATGACCGACCCCGTGTGAATGTTAATTACATTTACATACTGAGAGGCGCCGCGCTCGTCAAGGGGTATTGAGGCAAAATCCCGAGGGGGCCGAGCGAGACTCCGATCCAGCCTACGCCTCTATCCCGAGCCCGCGCAGATAGATCAACACGCCGGCCTCCAGAAGCTCCTCGGGCAGCATCGGCAATTTCCGGCGGCCGGCGTCGCCGCGAGCGAAGAGCGAGGCGATGCCGTGTGCGAGCGCCCAGACGTGAAAACTCACCATCGAGGCCGGCGGACGGCTCTTCGCTGGCATGCTCGCAACCAGCGCCTCGGATGCGGAGCGGAGCACGGCGTAGGCACGGTCTCCTGCCTCGCGCAGCTCCGGATTTTCGGCAAGCTCCAGGCCGGATTGGAACATCGCCGAATAGAAGGCCGGCTCCTCGCGCGCGAAGGCGAGATAGGCGCGGCCCACGCGTTCGAAGGCGCGCATCCTATCGGGGCGGCCCTCGTCCCACGCGGCCGTGAGCGCCGCGGTGAACATCTCAAAGCCGCGCTTCGCCACGTCGGCGAGCAGCTCGTCGCGGTCGCGGAAATGCCGGTAGGGCGCGGCGGGGCTGACGCCGGCCGAGCGCGCCGCCTCGGCGAAGGTGAAGCCGGTCGGGCCCTTCTCGCCGATCAGATCGAGCGCGGCGGCGATCAGCGTCTCGCGCAGATTGCCGTGATGGTAGCCGCGGCCGCGCTGCTTCCAGCTCATGTGAAGGGGCTTTACATTATCGCCGGCGATTCGTCGATGCCGCGAGGCCGCCGCCGTCAGCGGTTTCCGGGACTTTCCCTGCCGGACGATGCGGCCGGTTTTTTTCCGAAAAGAGCCGCGAGCCGTCGCCGCACCGCCCGCCGTCGCATGTGGCGGCGGAGGTCGGCGACGAAGCGGTTGAAGCGCATGAGATAGTCGAGCTGCGCCTCGATCGGCGCGAGGCCGCTCTCCTTTGCGTGAAGCTGCTGCGACTGCGTCTTCAGGAGAGCGCCTTTCTCCCCGCCGATCGCATTGGCGACCTCTGCAAGAAACGCGGCTTCCGCCGCGGTGAAGGGTGAGCGTCCCTCAAAGTGCTTGGCGTGGAGACGTTGCGGGACGGCAAGCGGCAAATCGAGTTCCGCCTTGATGGCGTTCAGCCAGCTCAACGTGGCGAAGTCGATGCGGGTGTTGACCCAGGCCGCGGCGAGATCAGCCGCAAGTCCGATGTCCTTGTCGAACAGCGCCACGCTGTCGTCGCCCTCCGAAAGGTCGTGCCGAATGAAATTTTCGGCGCCGAATACCAAGGCGAAGCGGGCGGCGATATCCGCCCCTTCGTAGCGGCCGAGCCAAGATGCGATCCCGGAGGGCGTCGCGAAACGCCCGCGTATCTTCATCTGCTCCGATATGATCGAGCGGACATGGTCGACATACGGACGGAAGAACGCGACGACGATCGTCGAGAACCCGGCCGAGCGCAGCGCATCGCGCAGCAGCTCGATCCGCTTTTGCGGAAGCAGAGATATCTCCTCGCCGCTCAGCACCACGGTGTGACAGGCGGACGCGACGGCTTCGTCGTGCATGCCGCTGAGCATCGATTGAAGCTCGCCGGCTCTCGCTTCCGTCGCCTGTGCAACAATCTCGGAATGCTGGTGCGGGTATTCCTTGAAGCGGCCGAGCGGATAGAGGACTCCGTGCCGCTTCAGCGTGTCGGGATTCTCGGAGAACCGCAGCTGAAGCGACGTCGATCCCGTCTTGTGCACGCCGATATGGAGGAACAGGCGAAGCGGCTGCGGTTGATCCTCAGGCCCGGTGTCCAAGGTCTATCGCCCTCCTCCCGGGCACTCCAAGCTGTCCGTTCGGCCCCTCGGCGGCGCGAGTCACACGTCCTCGCCGCCCTCGTTGGCGAACAGGCCGGGCTGGAGGATATTGGGACGCTGCGGGACGGCAAGCCCGAGATGGGCGAAGGCCTTCGGCGTCAACAGCCTGCCGCGCGGCGTGCGCTGAACGAATCCCTGCTGGATCAGATAGGGCTCGACGATGTCCTCGATCGCGTCGCGCGGCTCCGACAGCGCGGCCGAGATCGTCTCGATCCCGACCGGGCCGCCCGCAAAGTTCTCCGCGATCATTTTCAGGTATCGCCGGTCGAGCGAATCGAGGCCGTGCGCATCGACCTCGAGCGCGACGAGCGCCTTGTCCGCGATCCGGTCGGTGATCTGGCCGGAGCCGTCGACGGCAGCGAAATCGCGCACGCGGCGGAGGAGCCGTCCGGCGACTCGCGGCGTGCCGCGCGAGCGGCGGGCGATCTCGCGCGCGCCCGATTCGGTGATCGGCGCGCCGAGAATTCGCGCGCCGCGCCTGACGATCGTTTCGAGCTCGGCGTCGGTATAAAAATCGAGGCGGACCGGAATGCCGAAGCGGTCGCGGAGCGGCGTCGTGAGAAGGCCGAGCCGCGTCGTCGCGCCTATCAGCGTGAAGCGCGAAAGATCGATCCTGACCGAGCGCGCCGCCGGCCCCTCGCCGATGATGAGATCGAGCTGGTATTCTTCCATTGCCGGATAGAGGATTTCTTCGACGGCGGGCGCCAGGCGATGAATTTCGTCGATGAAAAGAACGTCGCGATCCTCGAGGTTGGTGAGGAGCGCCGCGAGGTCGCCCGCCTTGACGATGACCGGGCCGGAGGTGGCGCGGAAATTCGCGCCAAGCTCGCGCGCCACGATCTGCGCCAGAGTCGTCTTGCCGAGCCCCGGCGGCCCGACGAAGAGCACGTGGTCGAGCGCTTCCTTGCGCGCCCGCGCCGCCTCGATGAAGACGGAGAGATTCTTGCGCGCCTTCTCCTGGCCGACGAAATCTGCGAGGCGCTGCGGGCGGAACGTCGCGTCCTCGTCTTCGCCGCGCGGCTCGGCGGACAGGAGTCGTGCGTTCATCTCGCCAGCTCCTTGAGGCCGAGCCGGATCAGCCGTGCCGTCTCCGCCCCATCCCCCGCCTCGCGCATCGCCGCCGCAATCGCGGCGGAAGCCTGCATCTGCCCGTAGCCGAGATTGACCAGCGCCGATACCGCCTCGCTCGCCGGCTTCGGTGCGACTCGGTCGCCAAGCTCCGACTGCAACCGGATCACGCCCATGTCGATGCCGGTGATGCCCGGCGCCTTGTCCCTGAGCTCGGCGACAATTCGTGCGGCGAGTTTCGGCCCGACGCCCGGCGTCCGCGCGATCATCGCCTTGTCCTGCAGCGCGACGGCGGAGGCAAGCTCGGAGGCATTGAGCGTGCCGAGCACCGCGAGCGCCACGCGCGCGCCGACGCCCTGCACGGTGAGGAGCAGGCGGAACCACTCGCGCTCGACTTCCGTCGTGAATCCGATCAGGCGGATTTCATCCTCGCGCACCTGCGTCTCGATGAAGAGCCGCGCGACCTCGCCGCGGCCGGGAAGCGCGTCGAGCGTCTTCTGCGAACAGTGCGCGACGTAGCCGACGCCGTTCACGTCGAGAATGATCCAGTCCGCTCCGTAGGAATCGACGCTACCGGTGAGCTTGCCGATCATGTGATTCGCCCGCGTCTAGGACACTGCTACTCGAAGAGCCGCCGCGCCGCGATGATGCACGTGGCATATCGCGATCGCGAGCGCGTCGGCGGAATCGTCGCCGTCGAATTCCGCCCGCGGCAAGAGCACCGATACCATCATCCTGATCTGCGCCTTCTCGGCATGCCCCGCCCCGACGATCGCCTTTTTCACCGCGTTCGGCGCGTATTCGGCGACCGAAATGCCGGCGCGCGCCGGGGCGAGCATGGCGACGCCCCGCGCCTGGCCGAGTTTCAGCGTGGCGGAGGCGTCGCGGTTCACGAACGTGGCCTCGATCGCGGCCTCGTCCGGAAGAAACTCCTCGACGATCCGCGCGAGCCCGTCATGGATGGCGCAGAGACGCACGGAAAGCGCCGCATCCTCGGCGACGCGGATGGTGCCGGCCGCGACGAAGGAAAGGCGCGACCCGAGAGTCTCGACCACCCCCCAGCCGGTGCGCCGGAGTCCCGGGTCGATGCCGATGATGCGAATCGCGCGGCTCACGCCGGCAACGCTATTGCCGCGCCGCCTTCCTGGCGAGGCCAATTCGCTCCCTCAAGGCTGTGCGTCGGGTCCGGGTGAGCGGCGATCCTCAGCCATGCGGCGCAGAAAATCGCGGAGCGTCCGCCCCGGCTCGTCGCGAAAGTTGTCGCCGCAATCGGCGATCTCGGCGATCCGGTCGGCGCGAAAATTGCGGAAGTCGGCCCTAAGCTCGCACCAGGCGGCGAGCGTCCACACCTTGCCCCAGTGATAGAGCCCGAGCGGACGGAGGTCGCGCTCGGTGCTTTCGCCGTCGAGCGCGTCGTAGACCACATGCACGCGGCGGCGTTCGCGAATGGCAAGCTCCAGCCGGTCGACCACCTCGCGCACTTCCTCCGGCAGGCCGAAGCCTGCGGCGAAGAGGTTGGTCTCCGCCACGGTGCGCTTCTCCTTCTCCGGCAGCACCGCCTCGATCTTGACCAGCGCCTCCTCGGCGGCGAGCGCGAGCCTCGCGCCGCCCCAGGCCTTCACGAAGCGAGCGCCGAGCGTCAGCGCCGCCAGTTCGTCGCGGGTAAACATGAGGGGCGGCAGGTCGAAGCCGGAACGGAGGATGTAGCCGACGCCGGCCTCGCCATCGATCGGCACGCCCGTCGCCATCAGGTCGGCGACGTCGCGGTAGACCGTGCGCTCGGAGACTTCGAGCTTTTCCGCCAGCATGCGCGCGGTGACAAGCCGGCCGCCCCTCAGGTGCTGAACGATCTGAAAGAGGCGGTCGGCCCGGCGCATTTCTTACGCGGCGGTTCCCGCCGTGAACAGACCGAAGCGGGTGCCGTCGGGATCCTTGCAATAGGCAAAGCGCCCGCCCGGGATCGTGTGGATGTCGGAGGCGACCGATCCGCCGTGCTTCTTAACGCGGTGAAGCGCCTCCTCGAGCGGGCGCGGGGCGTTCAGGTGAACGACGGGTGCCGACGCGCCAATCTCCTTGGCCTCGTAGAGATTGCCGCTCATGCCGCCTTCATAGGGGAAGACCGCGATCTTGGTCGGACCCATCGTCTCGCGCTTCAGCGGCTGGCCAAGGACCGCGCCGTAGAATTCGGCGCCCTTGTCGAGGTTCTTGACCGCGATCTCGAACCACGCTGCCGCGTTCTGAGGTGTTCCGTTCTTGCTCATGAAGTGACTCCTGCAAGTTATCAGCGCCGGCATCCTTCGCACATCCCTCCTGACAGCATTCTGTCAGGAGGCGTCGGCGCTCGAAACACGGCTCAGGCGGCTTGCATCTCGAAGCTCGCATGCGCCTCGGCTTCGAGCGCGAACAGCTCCAGGCGCTCCGCCTTGCCGCGCAGCACCCGGCTTCCGACGCTTGTCGCGGCGATTCCGGCCGGCATCGCCGATCGTGCGAGCAGCGCCTGCGAAACCAGCACACTGTGGCCGGTGGCGCGGCAGGCCTCTTCGATCCGCGCAGCGGTGTTCATGGCGTCGCCGACGAGCGCGATCTCGCGCCTGGCCCCACCGATCTCCGCCGCCACGAGCGGTCCGCAATGGATGCTCGCGCGGAACTTCGGGATCAGCCCGTGCCGCCGCATCATCGCGGAGCCCGCCGCTTCCAGCGCCTCCCGGCACGCGAAAAGGCAGCGGATCGCTCGGGCGTTCTCCTGTGGCCGGCCGAGCGGCCACGTCGCGATGAGCGCGTCGCCGACATAGCGGTGCACCTCGCCGCCGAACTCCGCCACGACGAAAGAAAGCCGCGACAGGACATCGGCAAGCAGCGCGTGGAAGCGAACGCTGCCGAGGCGCTCGGCGATGCCGGTCGAATCGACGAGGTCGATGAAGGTGACGATCCGCTGCTCTTCGCGCGGACGGTCGTCGCTGCGTGCTCCGGCAAGGCCGGCGCATGTCCGCCGGGTCGCCGGCAACTGCCGGACGGCGCCGGCCGGAGCGATCCAAAGCGCTTCACTCGCATACATGATGGCATCTCCCACCGCATTCTCTGGGAGCATGTATCGCACAGGCCTCCTGACAGCCCTCTGTCAGGAGCATTCAGGAGCGGAATCGTGGATTGGCGGCTTGTCGAAACGCGTCGGAGAACTGCCTCGACCCGCGTTTTCAGGTCAGCGCTTGAGCCTCGCGATCAGCGCCTCCGCCGCGGCGGGCGCGCGCACCTTGGCGCCGGCGATGAAGAACACGTAGACCGGCCGCGCCTTGCCAAAAGTCTTCGCGGCTCCCTCCTCCGCTCGCGGAAGGTCGGCGGGCACGCCGCCCGCCGCCCAGAGCCGCGCGCGCTCCGCCCATTCGTCGAGCGCCGCCTCGGGATAGCCCGCCGGCTCCGCCTCGTCGGTCCGCATCAGGCGCGCATAGACAAAGCCGGCTGTGTCGTCGGCGATCGCCGGGTAGTCGTCGGAATCGGCGTAGACGATCGCCACGCCGTGCTTCCGCGCCAGCGCGATGAAGGCGGGATTGCGGAAGCTCTCGTGCCGCACCTCGATCGCATGGCGGAGCGGCAAGCCCCCGGCCTCGCTCGGGAGC
>JBOHKB010000087.1:0-8382 GCA_050728815.1 Propylenella sp. | reverse complement strand
GCGCAGTACGAGGCCGCGCGGCACGCCCTCGGCCTCGACAAGCCGCTCATCGCGCAGTTCCTGATCTATGCCGGCGACGTGCTGACGGGCGATTTTGGCAAGTCGCTGCTGACCGCGCGCCCGGTCGCAGAGGATATCGCTCGCGTTTTTCCGGCGACGATCGAGCTCGCCACCATCGCGACCCTGATCGGCGTCCTCCTCGGCATCCCGGCGGGAGTTGCCGCTGCCACGCACCAGGGCCGCT
This sequence comes from Propylenella sp., assembly GCA_050728815.1. GTDB lineage: Bacteria > Pseudomonadota > Alphaproteobacteria > Rhizobiales > Afifellaceae > DASWJZ01. The sequence goes on along the minus strand of JBOHKB010000087.1, from coordinate 8,138 downwards.
GGGTCGACCAGGCGTTCCGGCTGCTCAGCCTCGTCGGCTATTCCGTGCCTGTCTTCTGGCTTGGCCTGATCGGGCTCTTGGTCTTCTACGGCAATCTCGGCTGGGTGGCCGGGCCGGGTCGCCTCGACGTTTCCTACGAGCTGGTGTTCGAGTTCGACGTTCCGCGCCGGACTGGACTGATCCTGATCGATTCGGCGTTGGCGGGTGCCTGGGACATTTTCGGCAACGCGCTCGCCCACCTCATCCTGCCGGCAGGCGTGCTCGGCTACTTCTCGCTCGCCTACATCTCGCGCATGACCCGCAGCTTCATGCTCGAACAGCTCGGGCAGGAATTCGTCACCACCGCCCGCGTCAAGGGGGTGCCGGAATGGCGCGTGGTGTGGGTTCACGCGCTTGGCAATGCGCTCCTCCCGCTCATCACCGTCGTCGCGCTCTCCTACGCCTATCTCCTGGAGGGCTCGGTGCTGACCGAAACGGTTTTTGCCTGGCCGGGCCTCGGACTCTACATCACCAACGCGCTCTTCTCCGCCGATCTCAACGCCGTGCTGGGCGGAACGGTGGTCGTCGGCTTCGTGTTCATCGGCCTCAATCTCCTGTCCGACATGGTCTATCGACTGGTCGACCCGCGGGCGCGGCTGGCGTGAGCTTCCCTGCTGCCGCTCCGGAACGCGAAAGCTGGCGAGCTTGGCTCACCGCCGATTCCCCGCGCTCGCGCCTGCATGCGCGAGCGGTGCAAAGCTATCTCGCCTGGCTGAGTTTCAGGCGGAACACGCTGGCGATGATAGGCCTCGTTATTATCGTACTTCTGATCCTGATGGCGGCGTTCGCGCCGCTTCTCGCCACGCATCATCCGAACGCGCAGGTTCTGCAGGACCGGCTCTTCCCTCCCGGGGCCGGAGGCCATCTGCTTGGCGCCGACGAGCTCGGCCGCGACATCTGGAGCAGGATCGTTTTCGGGGCGCGCACGACGCTCACCATCGTCGCGCTCGTCACAGTTACCGCTCCGCTTTTCGGCATGCTGATGGGCACGGCCGCAGGGTACCTCGGCGGCTGGACCGACCGCGTGCTGATGCGGATCACCGATATCTTCATGGCGTTCCCGCGCCTCATCCTGGCGCTTGCCTTCGTCGCGGCCCTTGGGCCCGGCATAGAGAACGCGGTGCTCGCCATTGCACTCACCGCTTGGCCGCCCTATGCGCGGGTAGCGCGGGCGGAGACGCTGACCGTCCGGCGCTCGGACTATATCGGCGCCGCCCTCCTGCAGGGGGCCGGTCCGATCCGCGTCATCCTCGGCCACGTCATGCCCATGTGCCTGCCCTCGGTGATCGTGCGCGTGACGCTCGACATGGCCGGCATCATCATCACCGCGGCCGGGCTCGGCTTCCTCGGACTTGGGGCGCGGCCGCCGCTCGCCGAATGGGGCGCGATGATCGCGACCGGCAGGCAATACCTCCTCGACCAGTGGTGGGTTGCAACGATGCCCGGCATCGCGATCTTCGTCGTCAGCCTCGGCTTCAACCTCCTCGGCGACGGTCTGCGCGACGCCCTCGACCCGCGAAGCGCAGCGCGTTGAGCGGCAGCAGCCCCGCAGTTCCTCTCCTCGAGGTCGCCGACCTGCACGTCCGTTTCCGCACGCGCACCGGCGTCGTCGATGCCGTGCGGGGGATAAGCTTCATAATCGGCCGCGAGCGGGTCGGCATCGTCGGCGAGTCGGGGTCGGGCAAGACGATGACGGGCCGCGCGATTTTGCGGCTCGTCCGGCCGCCGGGGATGGTGGAAGCGAGTCGCATTGCGCTCGATGGCGCGGACCTCTTGCCCCTCACCGAGCGGCAGATGCGCCGCATCAGGGGCGAGCGCATCGCCATGGTGATGCAGGATCCGAAATTCTCGCTGAACCCGGTGATGCGCGTGGGGAGGCAGCTCGTCGAGGCCCTCCGCGTGCATGCAAACGTTTCGCGCGCGGAAGCGCGGAGGCGCGCGATCGCGATGCTCGAGGCCGTGCATATCCGCGATCCCGAGCGGGTGTTTCGCGCCTATGCGCACGAGCTTTCCGGAGGCATGGGACAGCGCGTGATGATCGCGATGATGCTGATCCCGGGGCCTGATCTGCTCATTGCCGATGAGCCGACATCCGCTCTCGACGTGACGATCCGGACCCAGGTGCTCGGCATCATGGACGCGCTGGTGCGCGAACGCGGCATGGGTCTGATCCTGATCAGCCATGACCTGAACCTCGTCGCCTCGTTCTGCGACCGCGTGCTGGTGATGTATGCCGGGCGCATCGTCGAGGAGCTCAGCGCGCGCCATCTGGCGGAAGCGCGTCATCCCTATACGCGGGGGCTGCTCAATTGCCTGCCGCGGATCGGGGGCAACAGAGCGCCGCTGCCGGTGCTCGAACGCGATCCGGCCTGGAGCGCATGAGCGCAGCCACCCAGTCGCGAAGCCTGGCGAATGCTCCCAAGCTTGCCGTCGAGGACCTGCATGTCGTGTTCGGGCACGGCGCCGGCCGGGTCGAAGCGGTGGTCGGAGTGGACTTTTCGCTCGTCAGGAACGAGTCTTTCGGTATCGTGGGCGAGTCGGGCTCGGGGAAATCGACCGTGCTCCGCGCCATCTGCGGGTTGATGCCGGTGGCCGGAGGCCGCATCCTGATCGACGGAGAGCCAGTGCCGGTCCCGCGGGACAAGGCCTTCGCCCGCCGCGTCCAGATGGTGTTCCAGGATCCCTACGGCTCTCTTCATCCGCGCCACACGATCGACCGCGTGCTTTCGGAACCGCTTTCGATCCACGGGCAGGGGGACCCGCAAGAGCGCGTCGTTCAGGCACTGCGCGACGTGGGGCTGAGCCCGGCGACGCGCTTCCGCTTTCCGCACCAGCTCTCGGGCGGCCAGCGCCAGCGCGTTGCGATCGCGCGGGCGCTGATGCTGAAGCCGGAGATTCTGCTCCTTGACGAGCCCACATCCGCGCTCGACGCATCGGTGCAGGCGGAGATCCTTAACCTGCTCACGCGCCTCCGCGAGGAGCACGGCCTCACCTACGTCTTCGTCAGCCACGACCTCGCGGTGATCGACCATATGTGCGAGCGGCTGATCGTCATGCAGGGGGGAAGGACGGTCGAGCGGCTCGAGAGGGGCGCGCTCGCCGAGGGCAATGTCGCCACCGACTATACTCGTGCGTTGTTGCAGGCGAGCGCGGGCTACGCTTTCGATGCCAAGACCTCGCTCGCAGCCTTTGCGCAAAGGACGCGCTAGCGCTCACTTTTGAAAGGCGAGCCAACCCGTATCGCGATCGTTCTTGGGCGGAGCGAAGCGAAGACCCGAGAACCCAGCTTCGTCCCCCCTCCCCTGGGACCTCGGGTCTCGTTGCGCGATCTCGATGGCAACCTTGGTATCTAGCTTCTACGGCACCAATGGCACTTAGGTTTGGGCCCCCCACGTCCGCTCAAGCACGCGCAGCCAGTTCTCCGCACACAGCAGACGGAGGGTCTGATCGTCGTAGCCCGCCGCCCGCAATCTCTGGATGAGCTTTGGCAGGCCTGCGACGCTCCCCATCTCCGCAGGGATGACCGCGCCGTCGAAATCCGAGCCGAAGGCGACCCCGTCCACGCCGAGTTTCTCGATCAGATAATCGGCGTGGCGGACGATCTGATCGAGCGGCGTCTCCGCGTTGATGCGGCCGTCCTCGCGCAGGAAGCATGTGGCGAAGTTGATGCCGACCAGTCCGCCGCTCTCGCGGATGCCGGCGAGCTGCTTGTCCGTGAGGTTGCGCGAATGCGTGCAGATGGCGTGCGCGTTCGAATGGCTTGCGATGAGGGGCGCCCTGCTCAGAGCGGCGACGTCCCAGAAGCCGGCTTCGGTGACGTGCGAAAGATCGATCACGATGCCGAGTTCGTTGCACGCCTTGACCAGCGCCTTTCCCGCGTCAGTAAGCCCCGGCCCCGTATCCGGCGAACTCGGAAAGCGGAAGGGCACGCCGTGGCCGAAGATGTTCGGCCGGCTCCAGACGAAGCCGAGCGAGCGGAGCCCGGCTGCGTGAAGCGTTTCGAGCATGACGAAATCGGCATCGATCGGTTCGGCGCCCTCGATGTGAAGTACGGTGGCCAGCGCGCCGGCTTCCATCGCCTTCCTGATGTCGTCCGTATCGCGGCAGAAGCTCACAGCGCCTTCCGAGCGGCGCGCGATTCGGAGGAGAAGCGAGATCAGCTGCAACGCGTAAGCCTGCGACGGGGTGAGCTCCTTCGGAGGCGGGAGCGGCGCATCATATTCCTGCGTCCGCATCAGAGTGTCGAGATCGCCGTTCCGTTCCCCCGAAGGGATAAAAACCGCGAAGAGACCTCCGGCGAGCCCGCCCGCGCGGGCGCGCGGCAAGTCAAGATGGCCGGCGCCATCTCCCTCCAGGAACGACGCGACGCCGCCGTCCGGCTCGGATTTCCTGGCGAGGCGCAGGAGCACGTCGTTGTGCCCGTCGAAGATGGGAAGCATTGGGAGGAGAGTTCTTGACCGTGAGGTTTGCCTAGCACGCCGGCGCGCCGCGACTGCACCGGATTCTCGCGCCCGACGGCTGCGCGTCGTGATCGTTAGGCGATTTCCGCCAGCATGGACATGGTCTTGAGCGACGCTCGGTGCGCATCGCGGTCGGCCGAGGCGCAGCAAGCCGAAAGCACGGTGACGACGAATCCCATGTCGGCAGCGTCGCGAACCGTGTGTTCGACCGAGAATTGCGTCGCGAGGCCCATGACCGAAAGGCGGGCTATGCCAAGTTTGCGGAGCTCCGCCTCAAGGTCGGTTTTCCGGAACGCACTGTTGCGGTTGTGGATGACAACGATCTCACCTTTCTTCGGTGCGAACCCGGCAAAGGCTTCCGAGCCCCACGAACCCCGCTTGAGCGCACCGCGCTCCTCCACGGCGCGAAAAAGGCGGCAGTTGCGCGGGAGGTCGGAATAGTCCTCGGCGAAAGCGATATGGACATGTATGACCGCGAGTCCGTCGCCGCGCGCGCGCTCCAGCGCCTCGGCGCTTGCCGAGAAGAAGGCCGAAGCTTCCTCCGTTTCCCGGTTGAGGGAGAACGGGACGCGCCCCTCCGGATGGCAGATGTCGTTCTGGAAGTGCAGCGCGATCAAGGCTTCAGTCATCGGGTTCTCCTTGCGCCCGAACCTTGATGCTTTAAGCTTGAACTGTCCATCGCAGCAGCTGTCCGCGATGACCTGTAACTGGAGGGCCACCAAGATGAGCGATGCATCGGCGCCCGCCGGCCCTCCGCCGCCCGTGGTCGACCCGAGCGTCATCCGCGAGCTCGCCGACGGCGTTTTCGTGATCTCCGACCGTCGGGTGCCGCTCGTGCCCAACATCGGGATCATCCTCGGGGAAGAGGCAGCGCTGGTGGTGGATACCGGCATGGGGCCCGCCAACGGGCAGAAGGTGCTCGATGCGGCGAAGAAGATCGCGGGCGGCCGGCGGCTGCTCCTCACCCTCACCCATTTTCATCCCGAGCATGGCTTCGGCGCACAGGTTTTCAAAGGTGCGGCCCGCATCCTCTACAATCGCTCACAGCGCGACGAGCTGCAGGCGAAGGGCGAAGCATATCTCGGCATGTTCCGCACCTTCGGACCGGGCGTTGCCGCGGCTCTCGAGGGGACCGAGATCGTCATGCCGGACGCCGTCTATGAAGGCGCGGTCGAGCGCCTCGATCTCGGCGGACGCAAGGTCGAGTTGCGCAATTGGGGCGTTGCCCACACGCACGGAGACCAGGTGGTGTGGCTGCCCGAGGAGCGCATCCTTTTCACCGGCGACCTCGCCGAGGAGCGTATCTTTCCGATCTTTCCGTGGTTTCCGCCGGACGACGCCGATCTCGACGCAGCCAACTGGGCAAGAATCCTGGAGGAGGTCGCCGGGTGGAAGCCGAAGACCGTCGTGCCAGGGCATGGCGATGTCGGGGGCGTGGAGATTTTGGCGGCCGTCCGCGACTACATGATCGACCTTGGGCAACGAGTCGCGAAGCGGCGCAAGGCCGGCGATAGCGCCGACAAGATCGTCTCCGAGCTTGCGCCGAAGATCCGCGCCGAGCATCTCGACTGGGATGCTCCCGAATGGATCGACTTCGCCATCCGCTACTATTCGACGCTGAGCTGACGCTCAGCGTCTGCCAAACGGCCAGACGATCTCCTTTCCGCCCGCGAGGCCCTTCGGACGGAAGAGGATGATGAGCAGCATGACGAGCGCTAGAATTGCGTCGCCAAGTCCAGGCGGAGCGGCGATCGTGTTGCCGGCGACCGTCAGCCCTACCTCGATCTGCCGAAAGAGCTCCGCCAGCGCGGCGATGACGATCGCACCGAGCACGGCACCCGCGAGGCTCTGCATTCCGCCGATGACCAGCATGGCGACGACGAGGAACGTGAGGTCGAGATAGAACGTCTCGACCCGCACGGTGCCCAGGAAATGGGCGAGCAGTACGCCCGCGATTCCCGACAGGAACCCGCTGATGACGAAGGCGATCAGCCGGTGCCGCGCGATGTGGATGCCCGAGGCTTCCGCCGCCGCCTCGTCCTCGCGCGAGGCGCGGAGCATGAGCGCAGATCGGCTTTCCTGGTAGGCGAAGGCGATGATGATCGCCGCGGCCGCCCACGCGAAAGCCGCCCAGAGCCCGACATAAATCGGAAGCCCCATCAGGGAGTTCTGTCCTCCCGTCACGCTCGTCCAGTTGCCGAGGACGGCATTGGTGATGACGAGGACCGCGAAGGTGGCGATCGAAGCGGAAATTCCCGAGAGGCGCATCAGCGGCAGGCCGACCAGGAACGCCATCAGGGCTGCAGCAGCGCCTCCGGCGAGTGCGCCGGCGAGAGGAGGCCATTCGGCTCCAGCGAGGAAAGCCGGCAGATCCGGCACGAACACCGATTTCGTCGCCGGTCTCATGGTGAGGAGCGCCGAAACGTAAGCGCCGACCGCCATGAAGGCGACGCTGCCGAAGGCGAGCACGCCCGAATTGCCGACGAAGACGTAGAGGCCGACGACCGCGACGAGGCCGACGAGGCCCTGCGTCGCGCGGCGCTGCAACACGCTCGGCGCGAAGGAGGCGATGATGGCGATCGCCGCGACGATCGCAATCAGCGCGATGAGCGGCCAGAGACGCCGAAGCAGCGCTGATCCAGCGCTCTGCGCCATCAGACCCGCTCCTTCAGGCCGCGCGCCGGAACGAGGCCCTGCGGCCGGAAGAGGAGGATCAGCGTCACCGCTACGAATACGAAGGCCTCGCGGTAGACGCGGAGGTCCGGCGGCAGCAATGCCTGCAAGAGGATCGTGCCGACTCCGACCAGGAAGCCGCCGAGCGCGGCGCCGGTGAGGCTGCCGAGGCCGCCGATAACGGTGCCGACGAAGGCGATGATGACGAGTTGCAGGCCCATCCGCGGTTGCACGATCCCGGTCTGCGCGACGACAAGGCAGGACACGGCGGCCGCAAGAATGCCGCTGAGCGCGAAGGCGATGGCGATCACCCGGTTGGCGCGCACGCCGAGCATGCGCGCCATGCGGAAGTCCTCGGCGGCGGCGCGCATTTCGAGTCCCATCCGCGTCGCCCGCAGGAACCAGGTGAGACCGGCGAGAAGAACGGCGCTCACAACGATCGTCACGACCTGCAGGCTCTGCAGCCTCGCGCCAAGAAATTCGACTTGGCGGCCGAGCGTCGGAAGGAAGTCGATGCCTTTCGGGCGCGAGCCGACAAACAGAATGAGCGTCTTCTGCAGGAGAAAGCTGACGGCGAATGAGGAAATGAGAAGCGTCGCCGGATCGGCGTTACGGAGCGGCCGGAAGGCAGCCCGCTCGGTCGCGAGCGCCAGCACGAGGGCGGCGAGGAAACCGCCGATCAGCATCACCGGCAGCGGCTGGCCGAAAAGCGCGAGCAGTGCGTAGCCCGTCGCGGTGATGAGCTCGCCGTGGGCGAAGTTTATGAGGCGCATTACGCCGAAGATCAGTCCTATGCCGAGGGCCGTCAGGGCGTAGAGGCCTCCGACACTGACGGCATCGACGAGCGTCTGGACGATCCGGTCCATCAGAGACTTGCAGCCTGCTCGCTCATGCGCGTGCCGAAATAGGCGGCGTCGAAGCGCGCATCGGCAGCAAGGGCCTGCGGAGTTCCGCGCAGGCTGATCT
>JBOHKB010000086.1:0-5029 GCA_050728815.1 Propylenella sp. | reverse complement strand
CCTCGACAAGGTCGACGAAAACCTCAGGAAAGCAATGGCTTGAGGCGGGCTTGGCACCGGCCTTACCAGCGCCCATTTTTGCTATATGTTCGGTGAGTTCGGTTCCCTTAGGAGGGCTTCGATGATTCGCATCCTCTTCGGGTCGGCGCTGCCGATCCTGGGACTTGGCGCGGCGGCCGTGCTCTTGGGACCTGACCTCGTGACCGGCCCGCGCGGCGAGCCTCTCGTGGTGGCGGCGCCAAGCGCGCCGGTGCTGCAAGAGGCGAGCTTTGACGGAGCGGCGTGCTCATTCCCGCTCATCCTCGGCGAGGATTTCGAGTTAGTGGACCGAATGAAGGCGGCGGCGGGCGCGCATGTGGTGACGCTCGCCTTCCGCGCCGGCGCCGATGGCGCCCCGGTGGCGGTCGTGGAGATGGGCGTCAAGCGTTCGGACGCCGCCATTGTTCTCGTCTTCAACGACGAAGGCCGGATTGTCGCCGTCGCCCGTCCGCCGTCGGAGCGCGAGCGGAAGCTCGCCGACTCCTACGCGGCCTGCCTCGCAGGCGCGGAGACGAGGCCCGCCGGCATCTGATCTCGCGGGCGATGCGCACACTGCTGCAGAGAGGGAGCCGCGCCGCGCGACGGTTCGCGCTCGTTCAGGGAAACTGACACCGGTTGGCCGGATAGCATCCGGGCCTCGCTCAAATCGATGTCGATGCCGATGCGTATCCCAGGGGTCGCTCGGTTGCACTGCTACTGCCGCGCTTCGATCGCCGGCCCCTTCACCATGTCGCCGGCCCCGATGCCGAGCTTGTCGCTCAGGCCGCCGTTGATCTCGAGCACGAAACGGACCGGTCCCTTCGAGGTGACGGATTTTTCCGACAACGGCGTGGTGCGCTCGGCGATCGATTCGATCGTGCCGTCGGCGTCGATGAACAGCATGTCGAGCGAGATGTAGGTGTTGCGCATCCAAAAACTGGCGGGCGCGTCCTCGCCCGAATCGAAGAGCATGCCCGCGTCATCCGCCATCTCGCGGCGGAACATCAGGCCCCGCGCCCGCTCCTGCGGATCGTCGGCGATCTCGACCTGGAATTCGTGGACGCCGGCGGCGGTCTCGATAACCAGCTTCTCGCGCTCCGCCGCTTGTGGCTCCGCGACGGCTGCAAGAAAGCCGACCACCGCCAGCGCGGCGGCGAAACGCAACATTCTCATAGGCTTGGCCGAATTCAGTGCGACGAGGGAAGCTGTCCGCCAGAATGCGGCCGGATTTCGGCGGCGGTGCGGCCTTTCGCGCCTTCCCCGTAGCGGACGAGCACAACCTGGCCGGGCCGAAGCTCCGTCATCCCGAAGCGGCGGAGCGTCTCCATATGGATGAAGATGTCGGGCGTCCCCTCGCCTTCCGTCACGAAGCCGTAGCCTCGCATGCGGTTGAACCATTTGACGGTCGCGGCGACGAGCGGGCTCGTCGGGTTGACCGCCGAGCGCTGCCGCGTCGGCGGCATCTGCGCGGGATGCGTTGCCGTCGACTCGTCCATCGAGAGCACGCGGAACGCCTGCAAGCCCTTCGGCCGGTTCGCGACCTCGCAGACGACGCGCGCACCTTCGTACGCAGTCTGGAAGCCGTCACGGCGCAAGCATGTGACGTGCAGGAGCACGTCAGGCATGCCGTTGTCCGGAACGATGAAACCGTAACCCTTAGCGACGTCGAACCACTTTATGACGCCCGTAATCTCGATCAGATCGACAGGAGCCTCTTCCTGCGGCGCGAGTTCGGGCGTGGCGTCGGCGGTCGGTTTGGCCCCCATATGTCGACTCCATCCGAGCCTATATCTTCCTCAGTCAGCCGCCTCCTGTCGCGTCCGCATCCGGCGACTGACTCGATTCGCAACGAACAGTAACATTGCTGCCACACTCGCACTCTCACAATTCTGCCACAGTCGCTGATTGCTGAACTTCTAATTAACAAGCTGTGGATAGATCGCAGCGAAAACCGACCCGATCGGACGGTGCAAGACGACGTCGGCGTGAGCATCGAGCGGCGTCGCCTCGCGATTGACGATGGCGAGCGCCGCACCGGCATGCTTCGCGACGACCGGCAGCATCGCCGCCGGCTGAACCTGCAGCGACGAACCAAGCACGATGAAGAGGTCCGCGGCCTCCGCAAGCCGGTTGGCGGCTTCGAGCGCGTCGCTCGGCACGCGTTCGCCGAAAGAGATGATCGCCGCTTTCACTAGCCCGCCGCATGCGCAGCGCGGCGACGCACCGGTCGCGTCGATGATGCGCCGCACGGCCTCAAGCTCCATCAGAGCGACACAACCGATGCAACGCCCACGGGTCGAGTTGCCGTGGATCTCGATGAGCCGTTCGGGCGCAAGCCCGGCTCGCTGATGCAGGCCGTCGATGTTCTGCGTGATGACAGCGGCAAGCCGTCCCTCCTCCGCCAGCCGCACCAGACCGCGATGTCCCGCGTTGGGCGCAGCCGCGGCGAACGCCTCGTTCATCACGAAACGACGACGCCAATCCTCCATCCGCGCCTCCTCGGAGGCCACGAATTCCTGAAAAGTGATCGGTTTCATGCGCGTCCAGATGCCGCCCGGACTGCGGAAATCGGGGATTCCGGACTCCGTCGAGATACCCGCCCCGGTCAGCGCGACGATGCACGTCGCGGCGTCGATCAGCCGGCGGAACGCCAGAAATTCGCCGTTGCCTGAAACGTCCCGCTGCATATGTTCCTCGCCAGCAAACGGAGGAGCGCGCGCAAATGCGATACCTGCACACAATGGTCCGCATCACCGACATCGACCAGTCCCTCGACTTCTATTGCAAGAAGCTCGGCATGAAAGAGGTGCGGCGGCACGAGAACCAGGCCGGCCGCTACACGCTGATCTTCCTGGCGGCGTCCGAGGACGAGCGGTCGGGCAAGGAGGCGAAGGCCCCGCTCCTCGAGCTCACCTTCAACTGGGACCCGGAGGAGTATGGCGGCGGTCGCAATTTCGGCCACCTCGCCTTCGAGGTGGACAACATCTACGACACCTGCCGCAAGCTTCAGGAGGGCGGCGTCACCATCAACCGCCCGCCGCGCGACGGCAACATGGCGTTCATCCGCTCGCCTGACAGCATCTCCATCGAGCTGCTGCAGAAGGGTCCGGCGCTGCCGAAGCAGGAGCCGTGGGCGTCAATGCCAAACACCGGCAAGTGGTGAACCGCGGGGTTGGACCGCGCAAAACGACGGCGGATATGTGACGCCCCATGCTCGACCGCCTCGCCGATCTTCTGACCCGCACCTTCGAGTCGATCGCGCGCGGCATTCGCCGCGCCATCGAATTCATTATCGCTCCGTTCAGGCGGTTCGGACGCTGGTACATCCGGCGCGGCTGGATCGTGAGAGCCATCGTCGGCGCCATCCTTGTTGGCGTCATCGGCCTTTATGGCTACTTCTTCTGGAGCACCCAGCGCTGGTCGAATTTCGATCCGGACTACGTGGCCGCCTATGGCTTTGGCACGAGAGCCGGGGTGGAGGCGCCTGGGGCGCCCGCGACCGAAGCGGCTGGCGCCCCGGAAGCGCCGGCGGGCGCCGCAGGCGCGCGGACCTGCCAACGCTCCCTCATCATCGACGTGACGGTGGATCTGGTCGACTTCAACGTCAATCAAAACGCCTGGATCTCCTCGATGATCCTCTACAAGCTCGGTTTCTTCGGGCTTGACTGGGAGCGCACGCCCTTCTTCGACAACAAGGCGGCGTTCCAGCGCGGTGTGAACCAGGCGGTGCGCCGCACGGCGGTCGAACTCGTCGACACGCTGGGCCGCGTGCGCGGCACTTCGCAGGTCGATCAGGATTTGCAGAGCGCGCGCGGCAACCTGCAGTTTGACGAATATTCCTGGTACTTCGGACTGAGCCCGTTCGGTCCCAAGACACCCACGCCGAGCTTTTACCGGGCCTCCGTCAGGGACCTCAGGGCCTTCAACGACCGGCTTGTCCAATGCCAAGCCGTCTTCGACGCGCGCGCTGACAATCTGCTCCAGTTCGTCGACCGCATCGCCAATGACCTCGGCGCCACTTCGGCCATCCTGCGCGATCGCTCGGAGCAGTACAACAGCGGCTGGTTCGACACGCGCGGCGACGACCGCTTCTGGTTCGCCTATGGGCAGCTCTACGGCTATTACGGCATCCTCGTGGCCGCCCACGCCGACTTCCAGGCGGTCATCGACCAGCGCGGACTGGCTCAGCTCTGGTCGACACTGGAGGATCAACTGCGCGCGGCGCTCAACATCCAGCCTTTCATCATCTCCAACGGAGCCGAATCCGGCTGGCTGATGCCGGCGCATCTGGCGACGATGGGTTTCTACGTCTTGCGGGTGCGCTCCAACCTGGTCGAGGTCCGGCTGGTGTTGGACAGGTAGGCGCCAGAGCCGGGACGACGACCAGACCCCCTGGCGGGTGCGCGCTTCCGGTTTTCCGCCTTCCCGCGACGCTGCCTCGCCCCCATATCCAGGTGCAGGTTCACCGCGGCTTGTCGCTCTCGGGGGCTCCCCGTATAAGGCCCGCGCCGCGCCCATCGTCTAGCGGTCTAGGACGCCGCCCTTTCACGGCGGAAACAGGGGTTCGATTCCCCTTGGGCGCACCATCGATTTCCTCAGCCCGACGAAGCTCGCTCAGCTTGGCTTTCGCAGCTGAGACGTGATCGCGATTGCCTCTCGGGAAAGTGCGGCGGCGTGACGCGCCGCTGGCGACGCACTCTCGTCGATTTCGCTCCGCGCCGTCCCGAAATTCTTTAGCCAACCCTTTGACGAGGGCCGCCGTTCGGTGCAGCATCCGAAAAACCGCGGGTCGGGGGGATCCATGAGACACGCCATCGCTGTAACGTTGCTGACGGGATTTGTGCTTGCCGCCTGCCAGGGCGAGCAGGGTCCGGCTGGGCCGGCCGGACCTGCTGGACCTGCCGGGCCAGAGGGTCCCGCCGGGGCCGAGGGACCAGTCGGGCCTGCCGGGCCCGAGGGCGCTGCCGGGGCTGTCGGCGCAGCAGGTCCAGCCGGACCAGCGGGGCCAGCT
>JBOHKB010000085.1:0-18471 GCA_050728815.1 Propylenella sp. | reverse complement strand
TGGTGATGCGCAAGATGATCAACTTCGACTACTGAGGCGGCGTCTTGAACCTCGAGCTCTTCAGCGAGAACCCCCAGCTCATCGTCGCGCTTTGCTCGGCGCTGGCGGTTTTTTCGGCGATCGTCGTCGTCGCCTGGCCCTATCTCGCGCGCGACGAGCTCGGAGCGCGCATGCGGCAGGTTTCGAGCGAGCGCGAGCGCATCCGCGCGCGCGAGCGCGCCAAGCTGGAGGCGCAGAAGAAGGCGGCGTCGCTCCGCACCGAGCCGAAGAAGTTCTTTAAGGACATCGTCGACCGCTTCAACCTCGCCAAGCAGGCCGAGGACGGCAGCACGGTCAAGATGCTGCGGATGGCCGGCTATCGCGGCCAGAACCCGGTCTTCGTGTTCCTGTCGCTCAGGCTGATCGTGCCGGCGGTGATGTTCGTCGTCGGCATCCTCTACGTGTTCTTCATCCTGCAGCTCGAGCAGCCGTTCTTCATGAAGCTCGCGATCGTGATGACGGTCGCCTACGCGGCCTATTACGGGCCGACGCTCTACGTCCGCAATCAGATCACCAAGCGGCAGAAGTCGGTCCGCCGCGCCTGGCCGGACGCCCTCGACCTGCTGCTCATCTGCGTGGAATCGGGCATGGGCATCGAAGGCGCGTTCCGGAAGGTTTCCGAGGAGATCGGCGCGCAGTCCGTGCCACTCGCCGAAGAGCTGAGCCTGACCACGGCAGAGCTCTCCTACCTTCAGGATCGGCGCAAGGCCTACGACAATCTCGGCGAGCGCACCGGCCTCGAAGGCGTTCGTTCGGTGGTGACGGCCCTGGTGCAGGCAGAGAAATACGGCACGCCGATCGGCACGGCGCTCCGCGTGCTCGCGCAGGAAAATCGCGACATACGCATGTCCGAGGCGGAGAAGAAGGCGGCGGCGCTGCCTCCGAAACTCACCGTGCCGATGATCCTGTTCTTCCTGCCGGTGCTGTTTGCGGTGATCATCACGCCGGCCGCGATCCAGGTCGCCAACATCCAATAGGCGCTTTGAGCTGCATCGCGTCCCGCGCCGGCGGCCGGCGCGGGCGAGCGAGGCGTCAGGTCTTGGCGAGCGCTTCCCAGGTGTTTTCCTGCGGCGGCAGGTCCTGTCGGGTAGCCTGCGCCTTGGCGGGAACGCCGGAGATGCGCGCGGCTTCGTCTTCCTTGCCGCGCAGCCTGAGGACGAGCGCGAGGTTCTCCCTGATCTTCCGCGTGGCCTTGGGGTTCTCCGCCGCCTGGCGGAGCGCCGTCTCGGCCTCGGCAAGCTCGTTGGTAAGCAGGTAGGAGAGCCCAAGGTTGTTCATGACCTGCGGTTCGCCCGGCGCGAGCACCAGCGCCTGCCGGTAGCGGGCGCGCGCTTCGTCGTGCTGGCCGACCGAATCGAGAATGCCGCCTTCCGTGGCGAGCAGCTGCCAGTCGGGATTGTCGGCGCGCTGCGCCCGCCGCACTGTCGCCAGCGCTTCGGTGAACTTGCCGTCCGCGGCGAGAGCCTTGCCGAACGCGGCGAGCACCTCGCGGTCGTTCGGGTGGTAGATCGCAGCCTTGCGCGCCACCGCAACGGCTTGGCCCGTCTCGCCGGCGGCTCGGAGTGCGGCGGCGTAGTTCAGCGCCGCGACCTTGTCCTTTTCATCGCGCGTATAGGCGGCGCCCCATTGCTGCACGGCGCCGATCGCTTCTTCGGCGGTCAGGTCGGAGGGGGTGACGATGGCGCTGTTGCCGATCGAGCCGGTCGATACGGGCTCCTGCCGGGCGGTCTGGCACCCCGCCAGCATCGCCGCCGCGGCGCATCCGGCCAAAAGCTTCCGGGCGGCAGCCCCCCGCCACCGGCCGAACAGGATTCTCATGACGCACATCCCTCGCAGCGATTGCTGGCGCAACGCTAGGGCCGGCGCCGTTAACGGCTCGTTAACGCTGTTTGTTAGGACTTCGGATAGTCGGGCTGAGCCTCGGGAGCGGCGAGCGCGAACGCTTCGAGCTTGCGGCATTCGCGGTCGACTTCCAGCATTCGCGGATAAGCCGAGAGATCGCAATCGAAGCGGCGCGCGTTATCCATCTGCGGGACGAGGCAGGCATCGGCAAGCCCCGGCTCGTCGCCGAAGCAGAACCTCGCCGGCGACTGCCGGCGGGCAAGCTGAGCTTCGAGGCTCGTGAAGGCGAGGGCGACCCAGTGCGCGTACCACGCGGCGATCTGGGGCTCGCCAGCGCCCACAACCTCGGACAGGTACTTGCGGACGCGGTTGTTGTTGATCGGATGCAGGTCCGCCGCGATCAGCTGCGCAAATGATCTCGCCTCGGCCCGCGTGAGGAGGCCCGCCGGCAGGATGCTCGGCTCCGGAAAAAGCTCTTCAATCAGCTCGATGATCGCCATCGATTGGGCGACGATGCGCCCATCGATCTCGAGCGCAGGCATCAGCCGCTGCGGATTGATCTCACCGTAGGCGCCGGACGACAGCGACTCGATGGCCACATACTCGTACGGGATGCGCTTCAGATTGAGCACGATCCGCACGCGCTGGCCGGCCGAGTTCTGGTATCGCGTGTGAAGACGCAGCTTCATGGCCGAGCGGGGCCGCTCATGCTTTACCTCGCTATCGCCGGGTTGCGCGGCAGCCGCTCTACCGTAAGCGCCTCGGGCCAGCCGATGAAGGCCTCGATGCCGGCTATCGCGGCGATCAGGAGAAGCGTCACGCAGACGCCGATGACGAGCTGCTTGCGTGGCCGCCGGCGCGACCAGCGCGCCATATGCACAAGGAGGCGGAGGAACAGGTCCATCGGCGTTATCGCGCAGCGCAGCATTGCCGGCTGACGGTGCATATTGGCCGCTCGATGCTGCGTTGCAAAGCGCCCGCCGCTCGGCTCTAAAGCCGACCGGAGCAACGAGAGCCGAGCCATGCATCCCGCCGCGCTGACGTCCGAAGGCTTCGACGAGGCAGTCCCCATCCACGCCGTCGCGGCGGAGGCCGTGGACGCGGCGCTCGATCGGCTTGACGCGCGCGAGCGGCGCTTCGTCGAGGCGCAGGGCTTTAGAGGCGACGCAGGCCGGCACGTTCTCGTCCCCGACGCGGACGGCAATATCGGCCGCGTTCTCTTCGGTCTCGGGAAAGCCGACGCCCCCGAGCGGACGCCGCTCCTCTTCGGCAAGCTCGCGACGGCGCTTCCCGCCGGCGCCTATCGTCTTGCCGACGGCGTCGACGACACGGCGCTCGCCGCGCTCGCCTTCGCTCTCGCGAGCTACCGCTTCGACCGCTACCGCAAGCCCAAGGAGAACGGGGCGCGGCTGGTCGTGCCGGCCGCGGATCTCGCTGAACTCACGCGCATCCGCGACGGCATCTTCCTCGCGCGCGACCTCATCAACACTCCCGCCAACGATCTCGCGCCGCGCGACCTCGCGCGCGCCGCGGAAGAACTTGCCTCCCGTTTCTCCGCCGAAATCGAGGTCGTCAGCGGCGAAGCGCTCGCGCGCGATTTCCCGATGATCCATGCCGTCGGTGCGGCGAGCGACCGGCCGCCCTGCCTCGCCGACCTCCGCTGGGGCGCGGAAGGCGCGCCGAAGGTGACGCTGATCGGCAAGGGCATCGTGTTCGATACCGGCGGCCTCGACATCAAGCCCGCCGCCGCCATGGCGCTCATGAAGAAGGACATGGGCGGGGCGGCGAACGTGCTCGGGCTCGCCTCCATGATCATGGACGCGAAGCTTAACGTGCGGCTGAGGGTGCTTATCCCGGCCGCCGAAAACGCGATATCCGGCCGCGCCTTCCGGCCGGGCGACGTCCTGAAGAGCCGCGAGGGGCTGACGGTCGAGATCGGCAATACCGACGCGGAGGGGAGGCTGGTGCTCGCGGACGCGCTGGCGCTCGCCGACGAGGAGGCGCCGGACGTCGTCGTCACCATGGCCACGCTGACCGGCGCGGCGCGCGTCGCGCTCGGGCCCGAGCTTCCCGCCCTCTTCACCGACGATTCTGCCTTGGCGGGCGAGCTCGAGGCGGCATCCAGGGAGGTGTACGATCCGTTCTGGCGGATGCCGCTCTGGAAGCCCTACGACTCGCAGCTCGCCTCGAAGGTCGCCGATCTGAACCACGTCTCGCAGAGCCCGTTCGCGGGCGCGATCGTCGCCGCGCTCTTCCTCCGCCGCTTCGTCTCGGCTCCCGCCTACGCGCACTTCGACATCTATGCCTGGAGCCAGTCGGCCGGGCCGATAGGGCCCGAGGGCGGCGAGGCGCAGGCCATCAGGGCTTTGTTCCGCTATCTTTCGCAGCGCTATGGCTGACTTTCCCTTGCCCGTCCGCTCCGATGCGGGTCTAATCGGTTCGGCTCCGAAACGAAATCGCGGGCGCGAGCATGGCGATCGAGATGCGCCCCGGACAGGCGCTCCGGCTTTGGCACGACGTGTCGCTCGCGCTGGTGCTCGACCGCGAGCCGGACCTTTCAGTGCGACAGATCAGTGTGCTGATCACCGTCTACCTGGAGCCGGCGCCGCACACCATCCGCGCGCTCGCCGCGAAGCTTGGCGTAACCAAGCCTGTCATCACGCGTGCGCTCGACACGATGGGCCGGCATGGGCTGGTTTCCCGCAAGCGCGATCCGGCCGACCGCCGCAACGTGCTCGTGCAGCGCACGGTGAATGGCGCGCTGTTTCTCGAGCGGCTCGGGGACTTGATCATCGCCAAGGCGCAAGCGCTCCCGCCGTAGTGAAGAGGAGCCTTGGTTTGCGATTGGCTCTTCCTCTCCCCTGCGGGGAGAGGTCGACGCAGGCCGACAGGCATGCGGCGGGTGAGGGGGCCAGCGCAGGAAGACTCCCCCCTCACCCGGCCTCCGCTTCCGCCTTCGCCCTTCGGGCTTCGGCGGACGGCCGCTCGGCCGACCTCTCCCCGGTGGGGAGAGGAAGGTCGGCGACGCGCGGTTCGCTGCTTGGCCGCGTGCTTGGGGCAGGAGGCTGAGGTGGTTCCCCTCGATCCTCGCCTGAACGCCTTCCGCCCGGACCTCGCCGACCTCGCGCTCAAGGGCAAGGTCGAGGCGGCGCGGTTCATCGCCGGAGAGGATTTCCGCGTCGTGGCCTCTATCGCGCCGCTCCGCGCCGCGCCATCCGAGCGCGCGATGCTCCAGACCGAGGCGCTTCGCGGTGAGACGGTGCGAGTCTTCGAGACGACGCCCGAAGGCTGGAGCTGGGCGCAGCTCGCCGCCGACCACTATGTCGGCTGGGTGCCGCGCGCGGCGCTCGGCCCGGTGGGCGCCCAGCCGACCCACAGGGTCTCCGTGCTCCGGACGTTCGCCTTCGCCAAGCCCGACATCAAATCGCCGCCACTCGCTGCGCTCCCGCTCGGCGCGGCCGTGACGGCGATCGGCGAAGCGGAGGACAGGAACGCCCGCTACGCATTGATCGATCCGGCGGGCGCAGTGGTTCAGCAGCATCTCGCGCCCCTCGACGACGTCGCTTCCGACTGGACGGCCGTCGCAGAACGTTTCGTCGGCACGCCCTATCTTTGGGGCGGCAAAACGGGGCTCGGCATCGATTGCTCGGGTCTCGTTCAGGTCGCGCTTGGAATGTGCGGCATCGCCGCCCCGCGCGACACCGACATGCAGGAGACGGCGCTCGGCATTGGCCTGCCGCTCGGCGCGGGGTTGCCAAAACTCAGGCGCGGCGACCTCGTCTTTTGGCGCGGGCACGTTGGCCTGATGCGCGACGCGGACACTCTCATCCACGCCAACGCGTTTCACATGGCGGTTGCGAGCGAGCCGCTCGCCTCGGCGCTCAAACGCATGGAAGGGCAGGGGCTTGCGCCGACCTCGATCCGCCGCGTCGAGCCGAGAATAGCCACGGCGCCCGCCTCCGGGCTATAGAACGCCCATGCAAGAAAACCGGTTGTCTGGCGTATCTCCGGTGCCGCGCTCCGAACCGAGATTGTCGCGGCTGCAACGCCGCCTGCTCCTCGAATATTACCGCCTGACCTTTTCCTGGCAGGCCAGGCGCGACGGCCGCGGGCGCGCCGTCAGATTGCAGCGCGACGGCGATCTGATCCGGGTGCACGACGGCGCGCGCGAGATCACCGTTCCGCACGTCAGATGCGCGCTCGATTTCCGCAGCGGGATCAACCCCCGGCTGGAAGCGGTCGCAGAAAAATATATCGGCGGGACAGGCTACGCGCCGCGAGCCGGCGATGTCGTGATCGATGTCGGGGCCGGGATCGGCGAGTTCACGCTGTGGTGCGCCGATTCCGGCGCGCGCATCGTCGCATTCGAGCCGGACCCGCTCGCCTTCGCCTGCCTCGACCGCAACACCGCGTCGCTCGCCGAGGTCAGCATCTTCCCCTACGCGCTCTGGAAGGAGCGCGTGGACCTCCGCCTGCACGGATCGCTCGATACGCGCGAAAGCTCGCTGATCGAGGACGGCAGGGCGAACACCCGCACTGCCGACGTGGAGGCCTGGCCGCTCGATCTGCTGCAATTCATGGCGCAGCTTCCGGTCATCGACTTCATGAAGGTGGATGGCGAGGGCGTGGAGCCCGAAATCCTCACCGGCGCCGTGCGCACGCTGAGAAGGACGCGCGTGCTTGCCGTCGATGTCGGGGCGACCGGCCGGCGGCCGAACCTTCGCGCGCGGGTCGAGACGCTCCTCGACACGGCACAGTTCCGGCCGGTATCGAACGACAGGACCGACACGATCCTGGCGCTCAACACGGCGATGGTCGGTCCGATCAATAACCGCGTTCTGGGTCGACGAGGTTCCTGAGCGGCTCGCCGCGCTCGAAGGCTTCGATCTGGCTGGCGATCTGGCGCGCGAGCACCGCCGGCTCCGACACCGCCGCAACATGCGGCGTGATCGTCACATTCGGAAACTCCCAAAGCGGGCTGTCGGCAGCCAGCGGTTCCTCCTCGAACACGTCGAGGCTCGCCCCTGCCAGCGCGCCGTCCTCGAGCGCCTGGACGAGGTCGGCTTCCACATGGGTGCCGCCTCGCCCTGCATTGATGAAGACGGGGCCGCCGAGCGGGCCGTCGGGCTTAAGCTTCCGAAGAAGCCTCCGGCCGATCAGCCTGCGCGTCTCCGGCGTCAGCGGCAGCAACGAAACGAGGATGTCCGTGCCGGCGAGGAAAGGGACGAGGCCGTCCGGTCCGCTGAACATCTCCATGCCCGGCGCATCCTTCGGCGTGCGCGTCCATCCGCGCAGTTTGAAACCCAGGCGGAGCAGGATGTCGGCGGCCGCCGAGCCCAGGACGCCAAAGCCCATGATGCCGACGGCGACCTCGTGCGCGGCAGGCTGAGGGAACTCCTTCCAACGATGCTCGGCCTGGACCCAGCCGTAAGCCGGCCCGCGGCGAAGATGGTCGAGCACCTGCCAGACGACATATTCCGTCATGCGGCCGGTGAGGTCCGGGTCGACGATGCGCACCACCGCGGCATCAGGGAGGCGCGGCAGCGCGAAGATGTGATCGACCCCCGCGCCGAGCGAGAAGATGACTTCGAGCGAGGGCAATCGACCGAGCGTCTCCTGCCGCGGCTTCCATGCGAGCACATAGCGGACCTTGGTGAGGTCGGCGTCCGGGCCGGGATAAAGCCCGTCGCGGCTGGTGCAGACGATGACGCGGTCGGCGAGAAACGCGCGGATGCGGTCCGCCCAGCCTTCCGGGTCCCACCCCTTCGTGGCGACGAGCAGCGGAGGTTTCATGCGCTCGCGGCTATTCGCGCACGGCAGCGGCGTGCGCCACCTGCAGCTCGAACGCCGCCGCCATCAACGCCTTGGTGTATTCGGTCTTTGGGCTGTCGAAGATCTCGTCGGCCGTGCCCGATTCCACCACCTTGCCGTCGCGCATCACGATCGCATCGTTGGCGAGCGCTCTCACCACCCTCAGATCGTGGCTGATGAAGAGGTAGGAGAGGTTGTGCCGCTGCTGCAGCTCGCGCAGCAGGTCGACCACCTGCGCCTGCACGCTCATGTCGAGCGACGAGGTCGGCTCGTCGAGGACAACGAGGCGCGGCTCCAGCACCATGGCGCGCGCGATTGCGATGCGCTGGCGCTGTCCGCCGGAGAATTCGTGCGGGTAGCGGAAGCGGCTTTTCGGGTCGATGTCGACCTCGGAGAGCGCGCGCACGATACGGGCGTCGCGCTCCGCCGCCGACAAGCCCGGCTCGTGCACATCCAGCCCCTCCGCAACGATGTCGCTCACCACCATGCGCGGGCTGAGCGAGCCGTAGGGATCCTGAAAGACGATCTGCATATCGGCGCGGAGCGCCCGCGTCTCCTTGAAGCGCGCGCCGTGGATTTCGCGTCCGAGGAATACGATGCGGCCCTCCGACGAGGTAAGGCGGAGGAGCGCGAGGCCGAGCGTCGTCTTGCCCGAGCCGGACTCGCCCACCACGCCGAGCGTCTGGCCTTCCCGCACCTCAAGGTCGATGCCATCGACGGCTTTGATGTAGCCGACGGTGCGCCGCAGGAAGCCGCGCCTGATCGGGAACCACACTTTGACGTCGCTGCCGCTCGCGACGACCGGCGCGTCGCGCCTGCGCCGCGGCGGCTTGCCCTTGGGCTCGGCGGCGAGCAGGCGCTTCGTGTAGGGGTGGCTCGGCTCGGAGAAGACCCGCGCGGTCGGTCCCTGCTCGACGATCTCGCCAGCCGTCATGACGCAGACCCGGTCGGCGAAGCGGCGCACGATGCCTAGGTCGTGCGTGATGAAGAACATCGCCATGTTGCGCTCGGACTTGAGCCGAGTGAGGAGGTCGAGGATCTGCGCCTGCACGGTCACGTCGAGCGCGGTCGTCGGCTCGTCGGCGATCAGGAGGTCCGGTTCGTTGGCGAGCGCCATAGCGATCATCACGCGCTGGCGCTGCCCGCCGGAGAGCTGATGCGGGAAGGAATTGAGCCGCTGTTCCGGATCGCGGATGCCGACTTGGCCGAGAAGCTCGAGGACGCGGGCGCGGGCGGCCGCGCCGCTCATGCCGCGGTGCACGTCGAGAACCTCGCCGATCTGACGCTCCACCGGGTGCAGCGGATTGAGCGAGGTCATGGGCTCCTGGAAGATCATCGATATTTCGTTGCCGCGCACCTGCCGCAGCGTTTCCTCGTCGGCGTTGAGCAGCTCCTTGCCCTTGAACAAGACCGACCCGGCGGGATGATGCGCCGGCGGGTAGGGGAGGAGCTTCAGCACCGATAGCGCCGTCACCGACTTGCCGGAGCCCGACTCGCCGACCAGCGCCATCGTCTCTTTCTCGTTGATGTCGAAGGAGACGCCGCGCACGGCGTGGACCGCACTCTCGCCGGCGCGGAACTCGACGTGCAGGTCACGGACGGAGAGGAGGGGAGAGGAGTTTTTCTCCATCAGATCGCCGCCTCGACATCCGTTTGCGTGAAATCGTTTCCTTTGAACAGAAGCGGCTCCTCGCGCACCGTAGCCAATGCATAGGCAAAGCAATCGCCGAGATTCAACCGCGCGGGATGCCGGCCCTTCCCGTACCGCTGATATGCTTCGCGAGCGATCCGTGCCTGTTCCGCAGTAATCGCGGCAACCTCGATGTTCATTGCCGAAATCAACGCATCCAGGGCCCGACCCTTTGCCGGATGACGAGGATCATCCGCCTTGATTCCTGCCTCGACCAGATTCACGGGCGAGATCGCAGGACTCTTGTCCTCCTGAATGAGTTCCAGGAAACGATCTTCCTCCGGTTCCTCGAATAGAATGGCAAGCAAGGCCGATGCGTCGACAATCACACCGGCAGCCCTTCATCGTCGTAGAGGTCGCTGTGGTCGCTCGAAACGCCCGCCGCCGTAGGACCGCTCTCCTGGATGATACGCTTGACACGAGCGATCACCGCCGCCTTCTCCCGTGTCCTCTCTAGCCGCTCCAGCTTCTCGCGCAGGGCTCCTTCGATTGCGGCCGTCATCGAGGTACCGGTTTCGGCGGCGAGCTTTCGCGCAAGGTCGTGCACCGCGTCGCTCTTGATGTTCAGGCCCATCGCATCAGCCTCGGTAGAATTTGGCCAGATTTATACCTTTCGAAGTGGAAGCGCAAACCTCACGCGAAAGTCTTTCTTGGGTCGAAGGCGTCGCGCACGGCCTCGCCGACGAAAATCAAAAGCGACAGCATCACCGAGATCACCAGGAAGCCGGTGATACCGAGCCACGGCGCCTGCAGGTTGTTCTTGCCCTGCGCCAGAAGCTCGCCGAGCGAGGGCGAGCCGGGCGGCATGCCGAGGCCGAGGAAGTCGAGAGAGGTAAGCGTGGTGATCGAGCCGTTCAGGATGAACGGCATGAAGGTGAGCGTGCCCACCATCGCGTTCGGCAGGAGGTGGCGGAACATGATGGCGAGGTTGCCGACGCCGAGCGCCCGCGCCGCCTTGACATATTCAAAATTCCGCGCGCGCAGAAATTCGGCGCGCACCAGGCCGACAAGCGCCACCCAGGAGAAAAGGAGCAGGATGCCGAGCAGCACGAAGAAGCCCGGCACTAGGATCGACGAGATGATGAGGAGGAGATAAAGCGAGGGGATCGCCGTCCAGATTTCGATGAAGCGCTGGAAGAACAGATCGACACGCCCGCCGAAAAAACCCTGCACCGCGCCGGCGGTCACGCCGATGATCGACGAAAGAATGGTGAGCGCGAAGCCGAACAGCACCGAGAGCCGAAAACCGTAGATCAGCCGCGCCAGTACGTCGCGCGCCTGATCGTCGGTGCCGAGCCAGTTCCAGTTCCACGCCGTGCAGTTCTTGTCGTTGACGCCTTCCGCGTAGCGGCTGCACCGCGTCTCCTTGTCGAGCATCCACGAAGGATGCGCCGGCGCCGGCTCGGGGACCTCGGAATTGATGGTGCGGTAGGAGTAGCGGATGGGCGGCCAGAGGATCCAGCCGTTAGCCTCGATCTCGTCCTGCACGAACGGCGAGCGGTAGTCGGTGACCGCCAAAAACCCGCCGAACTTTTCCTCCTGGTAGTCGACAAAGACCGGAAACAGCAGCTCGCTCTTGTAGGAAACCAGGAGCGGCCTGTCGTTCGCGATGAACTCAGCGAGCAGGGTCAGGAAAAACAGGATCGCGAAGATCCAAAGCGACCAGTAGCCGCGCTGGTTGGCGCAAAAATTCTGCCAGCGGCGGCGGTTGATCGGAGAAAGCGAGAAAGCCTGGCGTCTCGGCGGCGGTTGCGCCTCGCCCGGCAGCGGCACGATCGTCTCGATCCGGCCGTCGTCGCGGTCGCGCACCTCCTGTGGCGTCTTCTGGTCCATCAGACCTCGCGGCTCTCGAAATCGATGCGCGGATCGATCCAGGTATAGGTGAGGTCGGAGACGAGCTGCACGACGAGGCCCATCAGCGAGAAAATGTAGAGCGTCGCGAACACCACCGGATAGTCGCGGTTCATGACGCTCTCGAAGCTGAGCAGCCCGAGCCCGTCGAGCGAGAATATGGTCTCGATCAGGAGCGAGCCGGCGAAGAAGGCGCCGACGAAGGCGCCCGGAAAGCCGGAGATGATGAGGAGCATGGCGTTGCGGAAGACGTGGCCGTAGAGCACCTGGCGCTCCGCAAGACCCTTGGCGCGCGCGGTCACGACGTACTGCTTGCGGATTTCGTCGAGGAACGAGTTCTTCGTCAGCAGCGTGCTCGTGGCGAAGGCGGCGAGCGCCATCGAAACGAGCGGCAGCGCAAGGTGCCAGAAATAGTCGAGGATGCGCTCCGGCCACGACATCAGCGACCAGGTCTCCGAGGTCAGGCCGCGGAGCGGGAACCAGTCGAAGAAAGAGCCGCCGGCGAAGAACACGATCAGGAAGATGGCGAAGAGGAAGCCCGGGACGGCATAGGCGATGACGATGACGCCGGAGGTCCAGACGTCGAATTTCGAGCCGTCCCTGACGGCCTTGCGGATGCCGAGCGGGATCGAGATCAGATAGGAGATCAGGAGCATCCAGATGCCGAGCGAGACGGAGACCGGCAGCTTCTCCCCGATCAGCGCGAGGACGGAAACGTCGCGGAAATAGCTCTCGCCGAAATCGAAGCGGGCATAGTTCCACAGCATCAGCAGGAAGCGCTGCCAAGCCGGCTTGTCGAAGCCGAACTGCCGCTCGAGGTCGGCGATGAACTCCGGCGGCAGCCCCTGCGCGCCGCGGTATTTGGAGTTGAGAGCGGAATCTGCGCCGCTTCTCTCAGCGCCCTGGGTGCCGGCGAAGTCGCCGCCGCCGCCGCTGATCCGCGCGGTGGCGGAGACGTCGGTGCCCGACAACTGAGCGATGATGCGCTCGATCGGGCCGCCCGGCGCGAACTGCACGACGAGGAAGCTGACGAACATGATCCCGACGATCGTCGGGATCATCAGGAGGATGCGGCGTGCGATATAGGCTGCCATGGGCTGCGCTCAGCCCGCTTTGCCGATCTTGGCCGCCTTCTCCTCGTCGAACCACCAGGTGTCGAGCACGCCTGGGTCGTACTTCGCCACGATTTCGGGCCGCGAGAACATGTCCCAGTAGGCGAACCAGTGCGTCCCCTTATTCCACTGCGGCACCCAGAAATGCTTCGCCCGGAGCGCGCGGTCGAGCGCACGCGACGCGGTGACGAAGACGTCCCAGTCTTCGGCGTTCACGACGTGCTTGAGGAGTTGGTCGATGGCCGGCTCGGCGATGCCGGAGAGGTTGTATGAGCCTTCCTGCTCGGCGCGGTCGGATGCGAAGAACTGCTGGATTGTCTCGTCGGGGTAGAGCGGCATCGAGAACCGCGAGACCACCATGTCGAAGTCGAAACCCTTCATCCGGTCGTTGTACTGCGCCGGGTCGACGACGCGGTAGCTGCCCTGAATGCCGAGCAGCTTCAGCCCGGCAATATAGGCGTTGTGGTGCGGCTCGAAGACGGCGTCGTCGTCGAGGAATTCGATGGTGAAGGGCGAGCCGTCCGGCGCGAGCAGGCCGCCGCTCGTGCGTTCGCACCCGGCTTCCTTCAGAAGCTCCGTAGCCTTCTGCAGCATGGCGCGGTCGCGGCCGGAGCCGTCGGAGACCGGCGGCACGAACGCCTCGCCGAAAACCTCTTCCGGCAGCTGGGCGCGCAGCGGTTCCAGCAGCTCGAGCTCTTCCGGGCTCGGCGCGCCTTCCGCCTTGAGCGGCGAGTTCTCGAAGAAGGAATGCGTCCGCCGGTAGGAGCCGAACATGATGCTCGTGTTGGTCCACTCGAAGTCGAAGGCGTAGACGAGCGCAAGGCGTACGCGCGGGTCGGAGAACTTTGCGCGCCGCATGTTGATGAACCAGCCCTGTGCGCCGGCGGGTCGTCCGTCCGGCACCTCGTCCTTGACGACGCGGCCCTGTGTGAGCGCCGGGAAATCGTAGCCCGTCGCCCAGCTTCGCGACGTGAACTCCTCGCGGAAGGTGACAGCGCCTTTCTTGAACGCCTCGAAAGAGGCCGTGCGGTCGCGGTAATATTCGTAGCGGATGCGGTCGAAATTGTACTGCCCGACCATGACCGGCAGCTCGTCGGCCCACCAGTCGGCGACCCGCTCGAATTCGATGTAGCTGCCGAAGCGGTAGTCGGCGAGCTTGTAGGGCCCGGAGCCGAGCGGGGCTTCGCTGAGCGAAGCCTGGAAATCGCGCCCCTCCCACCAGGCGCGCGAGAAGATCGGCATTCCAGCCACCGTGTTCGGCAGGCTGCGGCCGGATTCCGGCTTCAGCCGGACGAACAGCGTGTGGTCGTCCTCGGCCTTGATCTCGGCCATGCCGAGGAGCTGCGTGGCGATGTTGGGGTGGCCTTCGTCCCTGAGCTTTTCGAGCGAGAAGGCCGCGTCGTGCGCGGTGAGCTGCGATCCGTCGTGGAACACCGCCTCTGGGCGCAGGAAGAAGCGGAGCGCCTTGCGGTCGTCGGAGATCTCCACCTCCTTCGCCACCAGCCCGTAGACGCTCCCCGGCTCGTCGGAGGAGCCACTCATCAGCCCGGCGAAGGTAAGGGCCATGCCGGCGGCGCCGTCGCCGCGCAGCACGTAGATGTTCAGCGTGTTGAAGGTGACCGGGTTCTGGTTGGCGCCCCATTGCGAGAGCTGCGTGACGATCCTGCCGCCGTGCGGCGCGTCGGGGTTCACATACTCGAAGCGCTCAAAATCCCTGCCGTATTTCAAGTCGCCGATGACCGCCATGCCGTGGCTGCGGGAATTCTCCTGCGCAAGCGCAATCCGCGATAGGAGCGGCGCGCAGGCGAGGGCGCCGGAGAGCTTCAGCGCCGTGCGCCGGGTCATGCGGATCATTGCGTGGTCCCCTCGCGGATGGCCGCGGCCTTCTCCTCGTCCCACCACCAGATGGTCGGGAACCCGATCGCGAACTTCGGGTACGGATCGGGATGGCCGAACCGGTTCCAGTAGGCGATTCGGTCGGGCAGGATCGTGTAGCTCGGAATCACGTACTGGTTCCACATCATCACGCGGTCGAGCGCCTTGACGGCGGCGACCAGCTCGTCGCGATCCTTCGAGAAGATGATGCGCTGGATCAGCGCGTCGACCGCCGGGTCCTTGATGCCGGCATAGTTGCGCGAGCTGTCCCGGTCGGCGGCCTCCGAGCCCCAGAAGTCGAGCTGCTCGTTGCCGGGCGACATCGACTGGCCCCAGCCTGCGTAGACCATGTCGAAGTCGCGCGAGCGCAGACGCTCCACGAACTGGCTGCTGTCGACCGGGCGGATCTGCAGGTCGATGCCGATCTGCGCAAGCGCCTCCCGGTAGGGGATCGCTACCCGTTCGATGGTGGGGCCGTTGAGCAGGAGTTCGACGACGACCGGCTTGCCGTCAGGTCCGACCATCTTCGAGCCTTCGAGATTGTAGCCGGCCGCCTGCATCAGCTCGACGGCCTTCCGCAAATTGTCGCGCGCAAGCTTCGGGTCGCCGCCGACCGGGTTCTTGTACTCCTCGGTGAAGACTTCGGTGGGAACCTTGTCGCGGACGCTTTCGAGTATCTCGAGCTCTTTGCCTTGCGGCAGCCCCCCCCAGCGGAGCGGGATGCCGTAGAAGAAGCTGTCGATGCGCTCGTACTGGCCGAAGAACAGGACTCTGTTCAGGTACTCGAAATCGAAGGCGTAGTTGAACGCCCGCCGCACCCGAACGTCCTGGAAGAGCGGCCGCCTGAGGTTCGGCACAAAACCGACCATCGACCCGGAGACCTGCTCGAGTTCGACCAGCTCCTTCTTGACTCGACCTGCCCGGGCGGCCGGGAAGTCGTAACCTGTCTGCCAGCGCTTCGCTTCGTTCTCGGCCCAGAAATCGAATCCGTCCGACTTGAACGCCTCGAACTCGACCGTCAGATCGCGATAGTACTCGTAGGCGATCGTATCAAAATTGTTCTGGCCGACGTTCACGTTGAGGTCGGCCGCCCAATACTCGGGCGCGCGCTCGTAGACGATGGTGCGCCCCGGCGTGACCTTGGCGATCTTGTACGGCCCCGACCCGAGCGGCGGCTCGAGCGTGCTTGCGCCGATGTCGCGTTGCCTGCCGGCGGAATCTTTCCCCTCCCACCAGTGTTTTGGCAGAACGAGAAGCTGGCCGACGATGTGCGGAAGCTCGCGATTGCCGGTCTGATCGAACGTGAAGGTCACCTCGCGTTCGCCGGTCACCTCCGCCTTCTCGACGTGCTGGTAGTAGAACCGCTGACTGGGGCTCAGCTCGACCAGCTTTTCGAACGACCAGACCACTTCCTCGGCGGTG
Source organism: Propylenella sp. (assembly GCA_050728815.1). GTDB lineage: Bacteria > Pseudomonadota > Alphaproteobacteria > Rhizobiales > Afifellaceae > DASWJZ01. Next base: position 2,829 of record JBOHKB010000085.1, on the reverse strand, counting down.
ATCGGCTCGCCATCGTGCCACTTGGCGGCGGGGTTGATCCGATAGGCGACGGAGGAATAGTCGGCCGGGTAGCGGACGGCGTCTGCGATCAGGCCGTACGCCGCGGAGATGTCGAGCTCATCGAGCGAACTCGTCATGAGGTTTTCGTAGATCAGCGCCAAGCCGTCGGCCACGACGCCCTTCGGCAGAATAACGTTCAGCGTATCGAAGGTAGGCCGCGAGCCGGAGAGGCGCACCGCGCCGCCCTTCGGCGCATCCGGATTGACGTAGTCGAAACGAGGAAAATCGGCGGGATATTTCGGTTCGCCGATGAGCGAGCTGGCGTGCCGCCACTCCTGCCCCGCAGCCTGGCTCGCGCCTAGGCCGGCGGCGAGAAGGAGGGCGGGGAGGATCAGGCGCGTCAGCATGCGGGCGCTCTTCCCTCGTGATTCTTCGGCGGGCTCAGTCCGTCCGTACTATAGCGGGCTTCGGCGGCCCGGGCACATGACAAAACGTTTAGCCGCGCGGGCCGCCCGTCTGGCTGCAAAACGCCGCGGTTTCAGCCCGGTTCCGCCCGTCCGGCGCTCTTCGCTATTTGAGCGTCGCGAGATAGGCGATGACGTTCGCCCTGTCCGCTTCCGCCTTGACGCCGGGGAAGATCATCTTTGTGCCCTTAACGACTCCGCGCGGGTCGGCGAGGTAGGTATCGAGCGTCGCCGGGTCCCACGCCTTGCCGCCCTCGCCGAAGGCCTTCATGGCGTCCGAGTAGGCGAAGTCGGGCGCAGACGCGATCGGGCGCCCGACCACGCCGAAGAGCGGCGGGCCGACCTTGTTCGCTCCGCCCTCCTCGATCGTGTGGCAGGCGATGCAGCGCTTGGCGAAGGTTGTGCCCTTGGCGACGTCTCCCGCGGGCATTTCCGCCGGCTGCTCGGCCTGCGCCACCTGCTCTTCGGCTGCGGGCTCCTCGGGTGCCTTGGCCTCGGCCGCATCTTCCTTCGGAGCGGCCGCTTCGGGCGCGGCCTCCTTGGTGGCGTCGGCCGCCGCGACCTCCTGCTCGGGCGCTGCCTCTTCGGTCTTCGCGATCTCTTCCGCGGGTGCTGCCTCTTCGGTCGCTTCCGCCTGCGCAGCCTCGCCTTCGGCCGGCGCTGCCTCCTCGGGCTTCGCCGCCGTTTCCTCCTTGGCTGCCGGCTCCTCGGCAGGCGCAGCGGCCTCCTCGCCTTCAGCCGGCGCGGCGGCCTCCGGCTCGGGCAGCGGCGCGGGTTCGGCGGCAAGCGTGCGGAGGTAGGCGATGACGTTCGCCCGCTCCTCATCATTCTTCAGGCCAGCGAAGGCCATCTTGGTGCCAGGGACGACGCCCGTCGGGTTCGTGAGATAAGTGTTGAGCTGGTCGTAGCTCCACTCCTTGGCTTCCTCGGCGTGCGCCTGCATCGCGTCGGAATACTGGTAGCCCTCGTGCGCGGCGATCGGGTGCATCACGACGCCCCAGAGGTTGGGGCCGACCTTGTTCGCCTCGCCCTCGCCGAAGGTGTGGCAGGCGAGGCACTTCTTCGCCGCGTTGGCGCCGGCGTCGGGATCGGCGCTCGCGAGCAGCACGCCGATCGGCTCACCACCCTGCTCGGCTTCTCCGCCGGCTTCGCCTTCCCCAGTCGTGGCGACCGCAATGACGTAGCCCGGCGTCTCCGGCGCCTCGCTCTCGAACAGAATCTCGGAAAAGATGTTCAGACCGACCGCCAGAAGGAGCGCGAAAAGCACCGCTCCGATGATCTTGTTCCACTCAAAAGCGTCCATGAGTCAGGAGCTCCTGCGAGACCTCGGCGCATAAAACGGCTCGCCGCGAAGCGGTTCCTCGCGGGCCGCGGCAGGGGTATAGCTTTTGCGGAAGGCCATCAAGCCGTATAGACCCGCCTTTCCTGAGGCTTTTTGCCACCGATCGGTCCGCCTTCCGCCGTCCTTCCGATGAACCCCGTCGTCATCATTCCGGCCCGCCTGTCGTCGACCCGGCTGCCGCGGAAGCCGCTCGCCGACATCGGCGGCCGCCCGATGATCGTGCGGGTGGTCGAGCGGGCGCTCGCGGCCGATATCGGGCCAGTGTTTGTGGCGGTGGATTCGCGCGAGATCGCCGACGCCCTCGACGGTTGCGGCGCGCGCGCGATCCTGACGCGGCCGGACCATCATTCCGGCTCCGACCGCATCTTCGAGGCGCTCGGCATCCTCGATCCGGACGGACGCCACGACGTGGTGGTGAACGTGCAGGGCGATTTTCCGACCGCCGCGCCCGCCGCCATCTCCGCTTCGCTCGGCCCGCTGAGCGACAGCGCCGTGGCGATCGGAACGCTCGCTGGCGAGATCGTGCTCGACGAGGAACGCACCAATCCGAACGTCGTCAAGGTGATCGGGACGCCCGTCGCTGAAGATCGCCTGCGCGCGCTCTACTTCACCCGCGCGACCGCGCCTTGGGGGGAGGGGCCGCTCTACCACCATTGCGGCATCTACGCCTACCGCCGCGAGGCGCTTCAGCGCTTCATCGCGCTCCCGCCGAGCGCGCTCGAGGTGCGCGAGCGGCTCGAGCAATTGAGAGCACTGGAAGCCGGCATGCGGATTGATGTAACCGTCATCGACGAGGTTCCGTTCGGCGTCGACGCGCCGGCCGATCTCGAGCGGGCGCGGGCGCTCTTGGCGCGGCCGGTTCCTCACCCGCGAAGCGGGGGAGGGGGACCGCACTAGGTGTCGAAGCTATGAAGGTTGTTCATCCGGGACGGGGCTGCGAGGTTGGGGTGGCGAATCCACCCAACCCTGACCCGGAGCCCCGGATGAACATCCACACGAATGCCCGCATGACAGAGCATGGCC
>JBOHKB010000084.1:0-9337 GCA_050728815.1 Propylenella sp. | reverse complement strand
CGTCGGAGTCGTTCCACGACCTCCGTGTCTTCCTCGGCAACAACGGTTTTGAAGTCACCGAAGTCTGGCTCGGCGACTACATCTCCAAGGACGACGACGTCCGCATACCGGACGTCGCCAAGCGGATGCAGGCGGTGCTTTCCGAGATGCTTGCGAACGGAAAGCTCGCGGCTCCGTTCGACGTGATCGTCCACAGCACCGGCGGATTGGTGGTGCGCGAATGGGTCTCTCGTTACTACCCGAATGGCGCGGACCGCGACGGCGGCCGGTGTCCGATCAAGCGCATCGTCATGCTGTCTCCGGCGAATTTCGGCTCGCGGCTTGCGGCGGCGGGAAAGTCGTTTGTGGGTCGCGTCGCGAAGGGTTTCGACAATTGGTTCCAGACCGGCACCGAAATGCTGCGCGGCCTCGAGCTTGCGTCGCCCTATCAATGGCAGCTCGCGCAGCGCGATCTGCTCGATGCGGAGGGCGGCGGCGAGGGGCCTTACGGCGGCGACAAGATATGGCCCTTCGTGATCGCGGGTGGACGCGGCTACACCAAGTTCTTCATGCGTGTCGCCAACGAGGACGGCGCGGATGGGACGGTCAGGGCCTGCGCCGCCAACATGAACTGCGTCGGGCTGACGATCGAGTTCTCGTCGAGCGACGGGGAGCCCGCGGTCACGCCATGGCGGCCACGGAACGGCGCCACGCTTTTCCCGTTTGCGATCCTGCAGGACCGCGATCACTCGACGGTGCACCATCCGATGGAGGATACGCATGCGCCCGAGGTGCAGCCGCTTCTAGGTCAGCTGATTCTCGAGGCGCTCTCCTGCGACTCGTCCGGCCGCTATGGCGAGATCGCCGCGGCTTGGGCCGAGCAGACCGAGTCGGTCGCCGCGCTCGGTCTCGCGGAAAATGACAGTGAGCGCGAGGCGATGTTCACCGAGGACGTCCCCCCGCGCGAGGCGTTCCACCAATATTTCCAGGTGATCGTTGCGGCCGTCGACGACCAGGGCCAGCCGGTCGACGACTACTTCATGGAGTTCTATTCGCCTGAAGACAAGAACGACGACGAGGCCGTCTACTTTCAGCGGAGCGTGCTCGAGCACGTCCACGTAAACACGATCGACCCCCACTTCCGCTGCCTCTACGTCGACCGGACCGACCTCATGCTCGGCTATTATCCGCGCATTCAGCCCGGCGAACCGCACGTCGTGGCGATGAGCCTGTCGGCCGCCCCGATCGGCCAGAATATCCGCTATTTCGAGAGCGACGAGGAAGGGGCTTCCGGGCACCTGATCGTGCACCGCGAGGACGAGGACGACCGCGAAGCGATGGGCGTGCGCCTCAGGCGGAACATGACCCACCTCGTCAGGATCGTGATCCCACGGCAGCCGACGGAGGGGGTCTTCGGGCTGTCGCAGCCATAGACGGAGGCGCGCTGAGGCAAGTCCCATGGCGACGATGAAGGCGGTCCGCGTGCACGCCTATGGCGGTCCGGAGGTCCTGAGATACGAGGACGCTCCGAGCCCCACGCCCGGCGAAGGCGAGTTGCTGATCAGAGTCCGCGCCGCGGGCGTCAATCCGGCCGACTGGAAAGCGAGGGAGGGCTATTTCAAAGACTTTGTCGCGTTTCAGATGCCCTACGTGCCGGGCACCGATCTCTCGGGCATCGTCGCGGCGCTTGGGCCGGGCGCGGCAGGATACGCAATCGGCGACGAAGTCTATGGGATGAGCCGGTTCGGCAAGTCAGGCGCCTACGCCGAATACACGACGACAAAGCCGGAGCTGATTTCCAGAAAGCCTCGGTCGCTCGACCACGTCCACGCGGCGGCCGTGCCGACCAGCGCTCTCGCCGCGTGGCAGGTGCTCTTCGGCGACGGCATGATCGACCTGAAGCCGGGGCAGACCGTCCTCATCCACCGGGCCGCCGGCGGTGTCGGAATGTTCGCAGTTCAGCTCGCCAAATCGCGCGGCGCGAACGTGATCGGAACTGCCTCGGCGAGCAACGCAAGCATGCTGCGCGAGCTTGGAGCCGATCAGGTGATCGACTACGCGAAGACTCGCTTCGACGAGGCCGTGCAGGGCGTGGACGCGATCTTCGACTCGCTTGGCGGTGATGTCGAGAAGCGTTCCTGGAAGGTGCTGAGGCCAGGAGGCGTGCTTGCATCGATCGTCGCCCTGAAGCTGACGCCGCCGGAGGACGCGCCGCCGGGCGTGCGCGGGGTGACGAGCTTCAGCGTTCCGACCTCAAAGCTCAGCGAGATCGCAAGGCTCATCGATACGGGGACGATCAAGGTCGTCGTCAGGGAAGTGCTGCCGCTCGCCGAGGCGCGGGAGGCGCAGGAACGTAGTCAGTCCGGCCACGCGCGCGGGAAGATCGTGCTCAAGGTGACGGGCTGACTCGAGCGCCCGTGCGGCCGACTCCTCTCGCTGGGCGGTCCGATGGGTTTACGCCGGCGTGCGCGCCGCGCGCATGCTGCGCGTCGAACTCCCGCCGGGCGGCATCCATGCGCGCCTGGTTCTTGCGCGCCCATTCGGCGAGCGCGACGACTGGGACGAGGAGGTCGCGTCCGAGCGCAGTTAACTCGTACTCGACCTGCGGCGGCGTGGTCGGAAAGACGGTGCGGGTGACGAACCCGTCGCGCTCGAGGCTTCGGAGCGTCGTCGTCAGCATTTTTTGCGAGATGCCGTCGATCATGCGCCGCAACGCGCTGAAGCGGAGCGGCCCGGTCCCGAGCAGGTTCACGACAAGCACGCTCCACTTGTCGCCGATCCGCGCCAGAATCTCGCTCACCGGCCGGCATTCCTCGGTGTGCACGGGGTGCTTTGGTTTCACAGAAGTGCCTCCTTGCGCGTCTCTTGCGGTCACTCATATAGCCCTGGTTACCATTGTATACCAGAGCGGGAGGTGACCATGGCCAAGCCCAGGATCGGGATCATCGTCGGAAGCGTGCGGCAGGGCCGCTTCGCCGACCATCCGGCGAAGTGGATCAACGAGCTTGCCGGCAAGCGCAGCGAAATCGAGGTTGAGCTTCTCGACCTCCGCGACTGGCCGATGCCGTTCTTCGACGAGGCGACCTCGCCGGCTTGGGGGCCGTCGAAGAACGAGGTGGCGCTGCGCTGGCAGAAGAAAATCGCATCGCTCGACGGTTTCATCATCGTTACGTCGGAATACAATCGCGGCCCGCCCGCATCACTGAAGAACGCGCTCGATTACGCCTACACCGAATGGAACAAGAAGCCGGTGGCCTTCGTCGCCTATGGTGGCGTCGGCGGGGCGCGCGCGGTCGAGCAGCTCAGGCTCACCGCGATCGAGCTGCAGATGGCGCCGATCCGGGTCGCCGTTCACATCCAGATCCCGGTCTACCTGGCCGTGTTGAAAGAGGGGAAGAGCCTCAACGACTTCGAGCCGGTGGTGCAAAGCGCCAAGGACATGCTCGACCAGTTCATCTGGTGGACGAACGCGCTGAAGACGGCGCGGGAGAAAGGGTAATCCCGCGCTGTCAGTCTGAACGGCCGGCCTGAAAACTATCCTCGATGCGCTCGATGATCGGCGCGTAGAACGGCTTGCGGCCCTTGGGGAACTCCATGCCGAAGGCGGAGATGATGCCGTCGCGGAAGAAGTACTTCTCGTAGAAGATCGTGTCGCTGCCGCGGAAGCCTGAAAGCACCAGCCAGGTGTCGCCCGACGGGCTGTAGGTCACGTTCTCGTAGTCCTTCGCGCCGACCATCTCGCGCCGCATCGAGGCGGGCGTCTCGTCGAGCGTGTTGTGGGCGGCGAAGATCATCAGCGTCGCGTCGGGCGAGGTAAAGGTCCGCCCGCCGCCGTTTTCCGGCGGATCCATGGGACTGAACACGTCGGCTGGATAGTCGAAGCGCACGCTGAAGCGGGAGTTGACGTAGGTCTGCCAGCCGTTGCCGAGCGGGACGAAGGTGTCGATCTCCTGCGCCGCAGCCTGCGGGAGGGTGATCGCTACCGCGGCAATGAGGGTGAAAGACGCGAAGAGCGTTCGGATGCGTGCGAGCAAGGCGGCCTCCAATCCGTGGCCCCATCTTCATGCTAGCAGCTTTTCGCGTCCCTGACGCTCCTGCTGCGGGGAGCGGCCGTAGAGCTCGCGATAGCATTTCGAGAAATGCGAGGCGGAGACGAAGCCGCAGGCGACCGCCACCTCCACGATGGCGGCGTCCGACTGGATCAGGAGATGTCGTGCGCGGTCGAGGCGGATTTCGAGATAATAGCGGGCCGGCGAGCGGCCAAGATTCTTGCGAAAAAGCCGCTCGATCTGGCGGCGCGAGAGACCGGCATATTTCGCGACCTCGACCAGGGACAGCGGCTCGGAGATGTTCGCCTCCATCATCTCGATGATGGTGAGGAGCTTGGTGTTCTGCAGGCCGAGGCGGGCGCGGAGCGGCAGGCGCTGCCGGTCGGTCGGCGCGCGCATCCGGTCGGTCAGCGCCTGCTCGCAGACTTTTGTTACGATCTGCTCGTCGAGATGCTCGCCGATCAGATGCAGCATCATGTCGAGCGAGGCGGTGCCGCCGGCGCAGGTGTAGCAATTGCCGTCGACCTCGAAGAGATCGGCAAAAACCTGCGCCTCGGGGAAGCGCTCGGAAAAGGCCGGCAGCGACTCCCAGTGGATGGCGCAGCGGCGGCCGTCCAGAATGCCGGCATCGGCGAGCACCCAGGCGCCGGTATCGAGCGCGCCGACGCCGATCTTCTGGCGGTCGAGCGAGGCGATCCAGGAATTGAGGTTGCGGTCGTGGAAGCGCTCGACCCCAAGCGAGCCGCAGACGAAGACGTGGTCGGGACGCTCGCCGCCGCGCACGCGCTCGCGCGCCTCTTTCAGCCCCATGTCAACGTTGAGCCGTATGCCGTTCGATGCGACCGCCGGCGCGCCGTCGAGGGACACAAGCGACCAGCGATACGCCCGCTTTCCCGACATGCGGTTGGCGATCCGAAGCGGCTCGATCGCCATCGCGAAGGCGATCATGGTGAAATTCGGGATGAGGACGAAGTAGAAATGCCGTTCCCGAAAGCCGACTGGCTCCAAGACTGTCTCCGCACGTAGCCGATCCGCCGCTCCACATGTCGCAACTGGAGCACTTGCGTCAATTGCGACCCGCTAAATCGCGTGGCGTTTGCCCGTGGACGTGCTGGTATGGATTATGCCAGAGAGACGGCGCGGGCCACGGGCGTAGCCACGCAGGTCGAACAGGGGGAGTGCGCATGACGAAGGTGAAGAGCGACATCGAGATCGCCCGCGCCGCCAAAAAGCTGCCGATCTGGGACATCGGCGCAAAACTCGGCATCCCGAGGGGGAGCCTCGAGCCCTACGGCAACGACAAGGCCAAGGTGTCGGCCGATTTCATCGCCTCGCTCGCAGACCGGCCCGACGGCAAGCTTGTGCTCGTCACCGCCATCACCCCCACGCCCGCCGGCGAGGGGAAGACGACCACCACGGTCGGCTTGAGCGACGGGCTGAACCGCATCGGCAAGCGCGCGACCGCCTGCCTCCGCGAACCTTCGCTCGGGCCGTGCTTCGGCATGAAGGGCGGAGCGGCGGGCGGCGGCTATCCGCAGGTCGTGCCGATGGAAGACATCAACCTCCACTTCACCGGCGATTTCCACGCCATCACCTCGGCGCACAATCTGCTCTCGGCGATGATCGACAACCACCTCTACTGGGGGAATGCGCTCGACCTCGATTCCCGCCGGATCACGTGGCGGCGGGTGATGGACATGAACGACCGGGCGCTGCGCGAGATTGTCTGCTCGCTCGGCGGCGTCGCCAACGGTTATCCGCGCGAGGCCGGCTTCGACATCACCGTCGCGTCGGAGATCATGGCGATCCTCTGCCTCTCCGACGACCTCGGCGACCTGCAGCGCCGGATCGGCAACATCGTCATCGGTCAGAAGCGCGACCGCTCGTCGGTGACAGCGCGAGATCTCAAGGCCGACGGCGCGATGACGGTGCTTCTGATGAAGGCGCTGCAGCCGAACCTCGTGCAGACGATCGAAAACAACCCTGCCTTCATCCATGGTGGGCCGTTCGCCAACATCGCGCATGGCTGCAATTCCGTGATGGCGACCAAGACGGCGCTGAAACTCTCCGAATACGTGGTGACGGAGGCGGGCTTCGGCGCCGACCTCGGGGCGGAGAAATTCTTCGACATAAAATGCCGCGCGGCGGGCCTGAAGCCGTCGGCGGCGGTGATCGTGGCGACGGTGCGCGCGCTGAAGATGCACGGCGGCGTAGCGCGCGACGCGCTCGGCAAGGCGGACGTCGAGGCGGTGAAGCGCGGCTGCGTCAATCTCGGCCGCCACGTCGACAACATAAAACAGTTCGGCGTGCCGGCGGTGGTGGCGATCAACCATTTCGCCGCCGACACCGACGCGGAAATCGCTGCCGTGCAGGAATACGCGCGCACGCATGGCGTCGAGGCCGTGCTCTGCCGGCACTGGGCCGAAGGGTCCAAGGGAACTGAGGACCTGGCGAAAACCGTGGTGAAGCTGGTGGAGTCGGGCCCGGCGCAGTTCTCACCGCTCTACGACGACGAGCTGACGCTCTGGGAGAAGATCAACACCATCGTGAAGCGCATCTATCGCGCCGAGGAGGCGGTGGCCGACAAGAAGATCCGCGACCAGCTGAAGGCCTGGGACGAGGAGGGCTACTCAAAGCTGCCGGTCTGCATGGCGAAGACGCAATACTCATTCTCCACCGACCCGAACCTCAAGGGCGCGCCGAAGAACCACGTCGTGCCGATCCGCGAAGTGAGGCTCTCGGCGGGCGCCGGCTTCGTCGTCGTGATCTGCGGGGAGATCATGACCATGCCCGGCCTGCCGAAAACGCCGGCGGCGGAAGCGATCGGGCTGGACGACGCGGGATTGGTGCAGGGGTTGTTCTGACCCGCACGAGGCCGACACCGGACGCGTTACGCCGGATTGAGCGCCCTTATCCGCGGCTTGATCCGATCCCAGTTGGAGGCCCGGGCGACACGGAGATCATAGTCCGCCTGCAGGCGCATCCACATCTCCGCGGTGGTGCCGAAATACTCCGCGAGCCGTAGTGCTGTGTCGGCAGTGATCGCCCGCCCGCCACGCACGATGTCGGACACCCGGCTCACGGGGATGTCGATATCGCGGGCGAGCCGGTTCTGGCTCACGCCAAGCGGTTTCATGAACTCTTCCGCCAGAATCTCGCCGGGCGGGATCGGCTCAAGACGATCCATCGCGTGCCTCAATGATAGTCCACTATTTCGACGTCCCACGCGTCGCTGTCTCTCCAGCGGAAACAGATGCGCCATTGATCGTTGATCCGGATCGAGTGCTGCCCGCGCCGATCACCCTTGAGCGCCTCAAGGCGGTTGCCGGGCGGCACTCGCAATTCCCGAACACTTCCCACCGCATTCAGCAGAAGTAGCTTGCGACGCGCGATTCGCTCGATCGCTCGAAACCGGCGCACCGGCAGGTCCTGAAACAGGGCTGCGGTATCCCTGTCAGCGAAGCTTCGGATCACACCGCGGACATATTCTGAGGCGCATATACCGTCAAGAAGAATAGGCCCGATATTGCCGCTCCGTCACGGCGGCACTGGCCCCGCGTGCCGGCTTCGCATGGCCCTGCAACCGTCTTCGCGGCTTGCGACACCTGACCGCATCCGCAACGCGGATCAGGCCCCCATGTGCATCAATGACGTTTTACGCCCTCCGGTCTTGTTGAAGAGAAGGAGGCGCCGTGGACACGCGTGCCGGCCGCCGGCCGGTTTCGACCAATCTCCATCCGGCCGTTTACAAGGCGATGTTGGCGCTTGCCCTCTGGCTTGTCCTTTCCATCTGGTGGGGTTTTGTCGGCGGCGGCGAGAGCGGGCTCGAGATAGCGATCGCAACCGTCTTCATCATCATCTCGGTCGGCCTGCCGCTCGTCGCGCTCCGCACCTGGTGGAAGAGCCGAAGGCGCACAGAGCGCAGCAACGCATCCTTCCAGGACTGGGCAGCAGGCGACTTCGAAACCGGGCAGGGAAGGCTGCCGGCGGTGGAAGCGGCCGTGCAGGCGCTTCTTCCAATTGCCGCCGTTGCGTTCGGCATGACCATCTTTGGGATCGTAGGGCACTTCGTTCTGTGAAGCCGAAGACGGTTGAGCCTCCTGCGACCCCTGCCCGCCGCATCCGCGATTGCTAGCGGCCGTTCGCGCCCCTAAACCGGCGCGGATGCAGCGCTACAGTCTCTTCTCGTTGATCCGCGAGGGGCTCCGCGGCCACACTGGCTGGGTGCCGGCTTGGCGCTTTCCCGAGCCGAAGCAAACCTACGACGCGGTCATCATCGGCGGCGGCGGGCACGGGCTTGCAACCGCCTATTACCTCGCCAAGGAGCACGGACTCACCGACATCGCTGTGATCGAGAAGGGCTGGATCGGGAGCGGCAATTCCGGCCGCAACACCACGATCATCCGCTCGAACTACCTCTACGACGAGAGCGCGGCGATCTACGACCACGCGCTGAAGCTTTGGCGCAACCTCGGCCAGGAACTCGACTTCAACATCATGATGAGCCACCGCGGCGTGCTGAACCTCGCGCACGACGTAGGAGAACTAAGACAGCTCAAGCGCCGCGTGGAGGCGAACCGGCTGAACGGCGTCGACGCCGAATGGCTCGAGCCGGAGGACGTGAAGGAGTTCTGCCCGGCGATCTCGATCGCGCCGACGCTCCGCTATCCCGTACTTGGCGCGACGCTGCAGCGCTCGGGTGGCGTCAACCGCCACGACGCGGTCGTGTGGGCCTATGCGCGCGCCGCCGATGCATTTGGTGTCGACATCATCCAGCAATGCGAGGTGACCGGCATCCTGACGGAAGCGGGCGCGGTGACCAGCGTCGAGACGACGAAGGGCCTGATCGCGACGCGAAAAATCGCCTGCGTCACCGCCGGGCACACCAGCGTCATCGCCAGGATGGTGGGGCTGAAGCTCCCGATCGAGAGCCACCCGCTGCAGGCGATGGTGTCGGAGCCGATCAAGCCGATCCTGCCTTGCGTTGTGATGTCAAGCGCGGTGCACGTCTACGTGAGCCAGTCGGACAAGGGCGAGCTTGTCATCGGCGCAGGCATCGACCCCTATGTCAGCTACACGCAGCGCGGCGGCTTCGACATCGTCGAGCACCAGATGGCGTCGCTGATCGAGCTCCTGCCGTTCGTGTCGCGGCTCCGGATGATGCGGCAGTGGGGCGGCATCGTCGACGTCTGCCCGGACGCAAGCCCGATCGTGTCGAAGACGCCGATCAGGGGTTTCTACATCAACGGCGGCTGGGGCACCGGCGGCTGGAAGGCGACGCCCGGTTCCGGCCAGGTGTTTGCCGATCT
>JBOHKB010000083.1:0-3087 GCA_050728815.1 Propylenella sp. | reverse complement strand
GTCGCCCTCCTCCTCCGGCGCGCCCGCTTCCGCCTCAGGCCGCTTCGCGCGCGGGCGCTTGCCCGGCCAGGCGACAGCGCGTTCTTCCATCCGTTCGAGCGGCCAGTCGCTTTCGCTCACCGTCCTCCCGGCGACGGAGATGCCCGCCTGGTGCACGGTGTTGTGATCGCCCGAGACGAGGTGGTGCCACCAGTAGAGGTCGCGCCCCTCCGCCACCAAGCGATAGGCGCAGGTCGGCGGCAGCCAGGCGAAGGTCCGAATGCTCTCCGGGTCGAGCTGGATGCAGTCCGGCACTTTCTTGCGCCGGTTCCTGTAGTCGGAGCAGCGGCAGCTCCCGCCGTCGAGCAGCCTGCACGCGACATCGGTCCAGGTGATCTCGCCGGTGTCGACATCCTCGAGCTTGTTCAGGCAGCAGCGCCCGCAGCCGTCGCAGAGCGATTCCCACTCCGCCTCGGTCATCTCTTCGAGCGTCTTCCGCCGCCAGAACGGCTGGTCCTGCATCCATTCCCTATAGCGCGTCGGCCGGCGCCGCGCGCCGCCTTTCGCGCGCTTGGCGCACTCTTGCGCCAACGTTCAGCCGCGGTTCATCATGTCTGTGGCTGGCTTTCGCCACATCTCGGCCAAATCGCTGACCGAGAATGCGAGTCGAGGCGTTTTTTGGGGAGGGAAAAACGTGACCTCCACATCAGATGAAGATACCGGCGCGGCTGAACAGGTCGGCCCGCCCGATCCTGATCCTATTCGCGTGCTCCCGCCCGGCCTGCCGGCCCTGATCGGCAAGTCGCCCATGCCGCCTGCCCCGGTCGAGCGCCTCGACGCGGAGCCCGAGGACGCGATGGAGCGATTCGCCTTCGCGCTCTGGAGCGCCGGGCGGAAGGAAGACGCCGTCGAATTCTTGGAACGCCAGATCGCCCGCGAGAAAACCGGCCGCTCGCCGATTCTGGATGTCGTGCCGTCTCAGGCGACGGACGCGGCGCATACGCCCGTGCCTCTTCCCCTGCCGATGCGGCCCTTCGTGCTTGCCGGCGCGCTCGCCGCCACCGTGATCGCGCTCGTCCTCGTCAACGTCGACCGCTCCGCACTCCCCGACTGGCTTTCCCTTCCTCAGCTCGCGCTTTGGTCGGACGAAGGTCGCGACTCTCCCTCCCCCTTGCGGGGAGGGAAGCCCGGCGAAGCCTCTGGCGAAGCCGGGCAGGGAGGGGTTGCTGAGACAGAGCGCGACATTGCCTCTCCCGCCGAAACCGAATCCGAACCAGGCGTCGTCATCCCGGCGAGCGCGCTTGAGCCCGAAATGACCGGGACGATCGCCGTCCCGCCCGCCGTCGTGCCCGCTCCGCGCGCGGAGGAAACGGCTGCGGCTGAGCCGCCCGCCGAGGAAATCGCGGAGAGCGAGCCGCCGACGGAAGAGCTCGCGGCAATCGAGCCTCCCACTGAGGAAATCGCGGAGGACGAGCCGCCTGCCTCACCTGCCCCGCGCGCGGTCGAAATCGCGAGCGTGGAGCCGGACGCCGCTCCCGAAGACGCTTCCGCGTCTCCCGATGAAGCCTCCGCCGCCGGCATTTCCGCGCTCGCGCAACGCTCGGCTGAGCCTCAACCCCCAATCCCCAATCCCCAATCCCCCGAACCCGGCCCCGTCACGCTGCAAGAGCTTGCCGCCGCGGTGATCGGCGAGGCGGAGACCCCACGGCTGCCGCGCCCGCGGCCGAACCCGCCGCCCGGAGCCGTGGCCGCGCTGAACGCCGAAACGGCTCCTCCACCCGTCATCCTTGGGACCGTCGCGCGGAGAACGCCGACCCCGACCCCCCCGCCGCCGATCGTCGGCGATCCGCTCGTCATCGCGGACATCGAGCCGGAAGCGCTTCCCGCCGAACCCAGGCGGCTCACCATCATCGGCCGGGTCGGTCGCGTGATGCGGCCGGACCTCATCTGGCGGCGGGGCGAAGCGCGGCGCATCGCCGCCGAGCGCCGCGCGTTCGCCGAGCGGCGCGCCGCCATCCGCCGCTATCAGGCCTGGGCCTATCCGCATGCGCGACCGTATGGCTATCCGCCGCCCCCGCCCTGGCTCTACGACCCGCGCGACGACGGCCCCTACGAGGACGACTGGGACTGGTAGTCGGAGGCGCCCCCTTCCCCCTCCTGTCCGCCGTCATGTCCGCCGTAGCCTGAAAGGCGAGGGCGGAAGCCCAAAGGCGAAGGCGGATTAACCCCGCATTCACCAATGCTGTGGCTCGCTTCTCCCGGGCGGGCCTCACCGGCCCAACCGAGGAATCCTGCGTTTTTCGGGAGAGTGATTTTGCCCCCCTTCGCCGACGCCCCCCCCGACCAAAGCGCCCCCCGCGCCGAGCCGCGCGCGATGCGCTACCTCCCCGCCCCCGCGCCGCACGCCCCCCACGGTCCGCGCGGGCCCTCCGGCAACCCGGACAGCGCCTATGAGCGCATGGCGCTCACGCTCTGGAATTCTGGCCGCAAGGAGGACGCGGTCGAGTTCTTGAGCCGCGAGGTGGCGCGCCGGAAATCCGCCTCCCTCCGCGATTTCTCCGCGATCATCGACGTGGTGCCCGAGCCGGTCGCGCCGCCGCGCCCGCGGAAAATTCCCCGCCGGCCGTTCTTCCTCGGCGCGGCGCTCGCCACGGCGAGCCTCGCGATCTTTGTCGGCGGCGATCGGATCGCCGCACTCCCCGGATTGTTCTTCGCCCCAGAACCAGTTGAGATCGCGTCCGCCGCTGTCGATGAACCCGGCGGCGCACCGGTCCACACCGGGTCGATCGCCAAGCCCGAAAAGACCGCCGTCGCCGCCGCCGAGCCAAAAACTCCGGTCGCCGCGACGCCCGACCCGCCGCGAGCGCCGCGCGCAAAGCCGGAACCGCCCGCCGCAATCGCCTCTGTCGATCCCCGCCGGGACAACGCGCCGCGCGTAGAAAACCGCCAGCCGCAACGCCCCTCCTGGATGGAGGCCGAGCGGCGGCGTCAGCTCGCCGCGCGCCGCGCGCTCGCCGAGCGGCAGGCGGCGATCCAGCGCTATCAGGCCTGGGCGCGCGCGCACGGCCCGAACTGGGACGGCCCCAGCACCTACTATTTCTATTACGG
>JBOHKB010000082.1:0-3146 GCA_050728815.1 Propylenella sp. | reverse complement strand
CCGCCAGCTCCGGAGCCGCAGCCCGCCCCCGATCAACCTCCCGCGGAAACGGCGCCGGAAGCGCCTGCCGCCGCACCCGACCTGCCGCCGCAGGGGGTCGCGCCCGAAGCGCCCCCCGAAGGGAGCGCTCTAGAGCGCGCCCAGCAGCGCCGCGAGGAATTGCGGAGGCGTCAACAGGGTGCACCGGAGACCGAGCCGACGGAGCAGGTGGGGGCCGAGCCGCCTCCAGCCGGCACCGAAACGCCGGTCGACACGATCGTGGAGGAACAGCTCGAGGCGCAGGGCGACGATGAGGAGGCGAACCGCGTGCGCAACCTGCGCGAACAGCTCCTCGAGCAGCTGCAGGAGGCGGTCGGGATTCCGGCGACCGGCGAGACGGTAGTCGAGCCGGCCGCTCCTGGTGAGGCCCGCGACCGACGTCGTCCCCGCAGAAGCGAGGGCGTCTATCGTCGCGATCCCGACCAGGGCGAAGTCGTCGAACGGCGCGGCGGCCGCCTCATCATCGACCTCGGCGGCGGCAACATCTTCGTGCGGCCGGACGTACCCGACGAGGGCGGTCGCCTGCTCTACGGCGCCGACGACGTGGAGGTGCAGGAGCTTCGCGGCGGTCGCACCCGCACCATCGTCTACCGGCGGAACGGCGTGCAGATCGTCACTATCCGCGACCGCTACGGCGAGATCATCCGCCGTACGAAGGTGCTGCCGGACGGCCGCGAGATCGTGCTGATCGACAACCGGTTCGACGATGACGACCGCCGGCGTCCCGTCATCATCCGCGACGTGCGGCCGCCACGCGTCCGCATCCCGCGCGATGAGTACATCGTCGACCTCGGCCGTGCCTCCCGCGAGGACATCCGTGCGACCCTGCTTGCGCCGCCCGTCGACGAGATCGAACGCCCCTACACGCTCGACGAGGTGCTTCGGAACGAGCAGGTGCGGGCCTACTCGCCGCGCATCGACCTCGACACGATCACCTTCGAGTTCGGCAGCTTCACGATCGGCGTCGATCAGATGGACACGTTGTTCGCGCTCGGCGAGGTGATGGAGGAGATCATCGCGGAGAACCCGGACGAGGTGTACCTCATCGAGGGACACACCGACTTGGTCGGCACTGACAACGACAACCTCATCCTCTCCGACCTCCGCGCCGAGGCCGTGGCGGTGGCGCTGTCGCAGAACTTCGACATCCCGCCCGAGAACCTCGTCACCGAAGGCTACGGCGAGCAGTATCCGAAGGTGCCGACCGAGGGGCCGGAGAGGCTCAACCGCCGCGCTGCGGTGGTGAGGCTCACGGACCTCATGGCGCAGAACTGATTTCTGACGCCAACGCTGACAACAGAAGCCCGGGCCTTGGCCCGGGCTTCTTCTTTTCCGCTCCCGCGGCGGTCGGTCAGCCGCCCTCGCCGACGACTACGAACGGCGCCCAGATGGCAGGGTAGGCGTTCAGCGGATCGGATTTGTCCACGATCATCGCAAGCATGGCTTGGCGGAGCGCTTCCGAGCGGCCCAGCGCCGGATCGGCGGCAAGACGCGCGAAGGTCTCGGAGGTGAGCCGCGCCGCCGCGCGGTCGTCGACCGGCCAGTGAGAAACGAGGAGCGCCCGCGCCCCGGCATAGAAGAAGGCGCGGGCGAGGCCCGACAACCCCTCCGCGCCGGGCTCGTCTCCGGCCGCGGTGTTACAGGCCGAGAGCACCACCCAGTCGGCGTTGAGCTTGAGCTGCGCGACCTCAGAGGCGGTCAAGAGGCCGTCGTCTTCGTCGGTGGCCTCCTTCGGCACCGTAAATGCCAGCGCCGGCTCGCCAAGACCTTCGATGTCGCCGGCGACGAGGCCATGCGTAGCAAAATAGACGACGCGATACTGATCGAGCCGTGCCTTCTTCACGGTCGCCTCGGTCGCGCTCTTTCCAAGGTGGATTTCGCTCTCGGGCACGCCGAGCGTCTTTGCCACGGCCTTCAGTTCTTCCGCTGTGGCCGGCAACGGCGGCAGTCTCTTGGCGAGAGCGTCGAGGTCGACCTCCGCACCCTGAAAGAAGTTGGTGTACGCGCCGATCGCTTCGATAGATCGCGCGCCCGCATCCCGGCCGCTACCGAACGCCGGATCAGCAAAACCGATGAGCGGCTTCTCCACATCGCCGCCCTTCGCGAGCACCCTGAGCGCCTTGAGGCTCGCGACAGACGGTAGCGTCGTAATCGCGTGCCGCTTCACAAGCCATTCGGCGGATGCGTAGTCGTCGCTCTGCGGCGCCGTGGCGACGAGAACGTGGAACGGCAGGCTGGTCAGCGCGCCGGAGGGCACGACGAGCAAATGCTTCTTGCCGGCGATCGCCGATTCGACCGGCCCGATCAGAATGCCGTAGAGCTGATGGAGCTCCTCGAGGCTGACCGGCGTGAAGTCACCGCTTGCTATCGCGGCCAAGTCGAACCCGCTCCGCAGCTGCTTGACGCGGTCTTCGAAATCCGCCGCGCCAAATCCGACGCGCGCCCCATGTCCGAGGCGCTCCCACACGACGCTCTCGTGCGTCACCGCCCAGACGTAGCTTTCATAGCGGGCGATGAAATAGACGATCAGCGCCTCGTCAGGACGAAGCAGTCCCCGCACGTCCTCGATCGACAAGGGCTTGGGGTTAGCGAGTGCAGCGTAGTCGGGGAAGTCGGTTGCGAGTTTCTCCGAGGCCGCGGTCATCTCGGCTTTGATGCGGTCCCGTTCCGCTCCAAGCGCCGCTGCTGCCGCAGCGCCATGCTGGGCGGGCGGAGCGGATATGGCCGCGATATATGCCTTGTCCGTCGCCCGCCAAGCAGCCGCCAGATCCTGCTGCTGGCGCACTGCCTCGGCAAGCGCCGTCTCGCCAGCGCCGAAACGGGCCGCCATCTGCGCCAGCGCCGCACCCGCAGATGTCTGATCTGCGAGCTGCGCCGCCGCTAGCGCTTCGTCCGTCACCGACGGGCGCTCGCTCGGCTGCTCACCTGCAAGACCATAGGCCACTCGCACCAAGGTCGGGAAAGCGCCAACCGAGTCGCTCTCGCCCTCCGCTCCTCCGCTCTCACGATTCTCCTCCATGTTCTTCGCGACCAACGCCACGGCGCGCCGGCTGAAGGGCAGCGCCTGGCCCCAGTGCTGGTCATGATCATGGAGAAGGGCCATGCGG